>CAMYJZ010000011.1 GCA_947258845.1 uncultured Ectothiorhodospiraceae bacterium
ATAGGCTTACTATAGACTAATGCGCGCAAATCACAGATGGATTACCAATTTGTTCGGAATCAGACCCATCGATCAAGTAAGTAGAAATACTGATCTAGGAAGCATTGACTTTGTGCGTATGTAGGTCCGGGTTGGGTCGTCTCCCGTCCTCAAGCAAAGCCTTATATTAGAAGAACGTGTAGGACCAAAAAGGGTCGTTCTACGTCGTTAAGCGGTTGTTTATATAAGCGGTTGGTGTAGGACCGGAATGGGTCGGAAGTGAATGTCTGAGTAAATTAATCAGGTATTACCCTGACTACTTCCGGGTCCGGCCACAATGCGACATTCCCTGAGCAACTGTGTAGGTCTTAAAAGCCGCAACACCGGTCCATTAGAAGGAATTAATACTCGAAAGACTATGTATTGATCCCAATATACATCTGCCCACCTATGGCCAGTCTTTGCCTTTACTGGGCCAGCCCATTTGAACTAGTTGGAAATTTTCATTGATGTATGTCAAAGATCACCCGGGGCAAGCACGGTAATTAACTACTAATGGGACACCGCATCAAACATATGGGCCTAATCACTTTATTATGCATCCCCTTTATAGCAATTATTAAAGGATGCGGGTGTTGTTCCATCTCAGTAAAACACTTTAGAATGGCACCCCATTATATTTGATAATAGATTACCTGAGTAACCACCAAATGAAAGACGCAGTTATGAGAAAAACCACGACCATTAAGAAGATCGTAAAAGGTAAAACATTTGCTGACGTTGGAGGTTTATGGGGAACTAAAGGCGAAATGGTGACACAGGCACTGAGCGCCGGTGCTACTCGTGCTGCAATGATAGACAAATTAGACAAATCATCTGAATGGTGGGAACGTTTTGATAAGCACTGTAGCGATAAAGGCTTTCAAAAATATGAAAAAATAATCCACGATATATCAGCACCGAAAACGGCAAAAAAGATTGGCCGGTTCGACGTTGTTCACTGTTCTGGAGTGATGTACCACCTGCACGACATAATAGGCTTTATTTCCAATCTACTATCCATATCCAATGAGTATCTTCTGGTAACTAGTGAGGTATTACCTTCTACCATAGAAAACTCAAAAGGAAGGATTCATTTGGACGATAATGGTGCAATATGTGTCCCATATTTGTCAAAGGAATCGCTAAATGTGCTTCGCGAATACTTCCGTATAGAGAATAGAAATGCTATGGGTATAACTAGTAATGCAGTTTTTTTTAACAGAAGCACTTTAACGCCAAATTTCGGCCCTTGGTGGTGGCTATTCACAGCTGAGTTTATGAGCCGACTTGTTTCTGGCTTCCCAGTAGAAATAATGGATGAAGGCTTCTCAAAAAACAAAAAAATTTATCAAATACTTGTTAGAAGGCTGTAATGCTTCAACTTGAAGAATAATCATTTCGAATCCAGCCATCCAATGGATTCGATGTCAGTGAGTACGCCAAAACAGGTAACCCCCATTTTCCATCTTTTTCACGCTTGATGCCTGATCAAGCGTGAAATACTTAATGCATATAGCATCCTCTTTTTTTGCAGTAGGTGAAGACCCCAATCTCGTATATTGTAAAAAGAAAGGTTTACTCTCCCTTAATAATCAATACAACCTACAACACTTAGAACAACCTTAAGTTACTGTCTATGGATATAAAGACCCGTTACTTCTGCAACTGAATTATCATGCACCACCATACCCGTGGTGGTTCCTTGTTGTGCTCTTGGTTTGTTTGGCCACTTACCATTTAACCAACGAGGCCACCGCTACTTCAAATATGCGAAAGATAATTTATGTCATCTTCTCTGATGAGAGATATACCTCGAAATAGCCGTCTTGTTTAATCGCTCATTGTAGGACGTTCTTTACTCCACCTCATAATCAAAATATGGCAGGTTAATTACTTTTCATATTCGATTCTTGAACTTTTAATTGTGATTATTATGTTGATATGTATATGATGGCAGCCGGCCCTCTGCCGCATCGAGAACGACCGTTTCCAGTACGTTGCTGACCTACAAGTAAAAATCCTAAACTTCCGGTTTGGGTCGTCCCAGGAATTACACTAGCCGCTAATATTCGTAGCCGCTAAACGACGACTCCCGGCCACAACTTGCCGTTCCCAGGCGACTAGCGAACAGCTGGAACGCAGCAACTCCGGTCATTCGTAACGGATGAGCTAACGGAGATGAAGTTTAGAAGCGTCAGTTGTTAAGTAGGTTGTCAGGTAGTCGAGTTCATTCGTTCTCTGAGGGTTGAGAAACGCCAGTGAACTTGAAAATGAGTTTGCCGATATACCTATCAGTCGGACGAAACACATAGGCTGCTGCTGCAGGCATTATTGTGAAGAAAAACCTCTCTTCGTTATCCTGAGCGACAAAGAGTACCAATATAACGATAAGGGCAATTGTTATGAGTGCATAGATCGCCCAAGCTCTTTTTATATAGGATTGAAATTTGATATCTTGATTGCTCGTCATGTTGTTCATTACAGTATGCTTCTTGCGGATCACCCGAATAATTGCAGTTCAACGTCTTAAATACACCCGGAATCTACCCTTCCCTGGCTGCATGTATTCTTCCGAGTAGCAGCAACTCCGGTCATTCACCACTAACGGTTGAATCAAGCGGCACACATAAGCATGTCCGGCCCCGCAGGGGCATACTTGAATGACATGTTATGTGCCTTCTGTTTCGCCAACGATACATGTCTCGAATCTGTCACACCAATCAGGATACCTGAAGGCAACCAAGTCACCGCCAGGCGCAAACCAAGATTTATCGTTCAACTTATTGATAATATGAGTTATTTTATTATTACGCATCCATACAGCCTGCACGCTCTCCCGTCACCCCCTGCAACGCCCCGATCAGACTGCAGAAATAACTAAAGTTTACCGCCAGTTACCCGATTTCTACCCTATGGCAACCGTACCTTTAATGGAACGGTCTCCACCATGCGGACAACTACATACCGGGCGATATCAATTCAATGGCGATCAGCGATAAACAAGAAACAACGCCGTTAAACCTGCATGGCGAATACGAATCCACCCATCAAGCCTCGATCAGCAACACCGAGAACCTGGCACGCCACAAATTTCGCACCGACCAGATCCGCATACTCCAGCGGCAGGTGAAGACAGAGCTGCTGGCCAGCATCGTGATCGCTGCGATTATTTCGACGATATTCTGGCAACTCACGCCACCGAACCTCATGCTCGGCTGGACCCTAACCATTATTCTCAGTGTCGGGGTCCGCTCGCTGTTCATTACCGGCATGAAAACGGAGAGTACATCCGACCATAACCGGATCTGGGGAGGAGAGTACGTATTCGGCTCGGTAGTCTCCGGTACCTGCTGGGGTGCGCTGGGCATTATTGCCGCTGTGTACGGAGAACAGTCACACCAGATCTTCGTCATGTTTGTCCTGGCAGGGGCCGCCCTGACCGCCTATATATCCATGCAGTCATCGCCAGGGACCGTTGCCGCCTTTGTCGTTCCTGCGCTGGCACCCATGACGGCCTGGTTCTTCTATCAGGGGAATGCAATCGATCTGGCACTGGGCGCGACATCGATCATCTATACCGCCCTGATCATCACTTCTGCATGGACTATGCGCAATATCCTGGCCAAATCCTACAGTATCGGAGCCAACAACACCGAGCTGATACGCAAGCTGGTCATCGCCCGGGAATCTGCCGAACGCGCAAAGAACCACGCAGAGAAGTCCAGTGAAAAACTGCACAAGGAGGTCATGGAACGCGAGCTTGCGCAGGAACGCATCCATGCATCCGAACAACGCATGTCCGCCATCTTCGAAAACATTCAGGACACCATCTACCAGATAGACATCCATGGCAGAATCCTCTGGGCCACACCCTCGATAGAGCGCTTGCTGGGCTACAGGCTCAAGGAAATCACAAACACCAGTGTCACGTCACTGTATGCAAGTCCCGAGAACCATGAGGACTTCATCAATACCCTGGAATCCAACTACGGACGTCTGCAGCACTTTGAGAAGCAATTGCAGCACCAGAATGGCACGAAAGTCTGGGTCGCTGAAAACGCCCACTACAAGTACAACGAAAATGGCGAAATAATCGGCGTGGAAGGCACCATGCGCGATATAACAATGCTCAAACACACAAAAAAGGAATTACACAAGGAAAAAGAACGCGCCCATATCACCCTATGCTCAATCGGTGACGGCGTCATCACCACGGACACACGAGGCCACGTCGACTACATGAACAGTGTAGCCGAGCAGGGAACCGGCTGGATCCTTGACGAGGCACGCGGCAAACCGATAATGAAGGTGCTCAAGATCATCGATGAGAGCAGCCTGAAGACACCACCCAGCCCCGTAGAACTTTGCCTTAATCAGGGCAGGAGCGCCATTATTGCCGGTCACCTGCTGCTGATTCATCGCTATTCCAACAAGCGCATGTCTATCGAGGTCAACGCCTCGCCTATCATGGATTCCAGCAAAGAGATTATTGGTACTGTACTCGTTTTCCATGACGTCACCGAATTGCGTGGCCTGGCAAAGAAGATGTCCTATCAGGCCACCCATGACTCGCTCACCGGCCTGATCAACCGGCGCGAATTCGAACACCGCATAAACCAGGCACTCGAAGTCGCGTGCAGCGAGGGCACACGGCATACCCTGTGCTATATGGACCTGGACAACTTCAAGGTGGTCAACGACACCTGCGGTCACACCGCCGGCGATGAACTGCTCAAACAACTGACTGTCAGGCTGCGCATGGAACTGCGCGAGGCAGACACACTCGCACGCCTGGGTGGAGATGAATTCGGCATCCTGCTGGAAGGCTGCTCGATCGAGAGCGCACACGAACCGGCGGAGCAACTGCGCAGGATTGTCGATGAATTCCGCTTCCTCTGGAATGACAAGCCATTCAGGGTCGGGGCCAGCATCGGCCTGGTTGCAATCACCCCGGACAGCGGCAGCATGACGGATGTCATGAGTGCGGCCGATTCCGCCTGTTATGTCGCCAAAGAGAACGGAAGGAACCGCACCCATATTTTCGAAGCCAACGACAAGGCCATAGTCGAGCGCAGTGGCCAAATGCAATGGGTACATCGCATCCAGAACGTACTCGAGGAAAACCGCTTCCGGCTGTTTTTCCAGCCGATTGCGAACCTCAAACCGGCATCCGGCGAGGAAAACCGTATTCATGGCGAGGTCCTGATCAGGATGCTGGACGATAACAACGACCTGGTGGGTTCCGGTGCGTTTATACCGTCGGCAGAACGCTATGGCCTGATGCCGGCCATTGATCGCTGGGTCATTGAAAACACCTTCAATATGCTATGCCTGGACATACAAAAGATCAGCCAGCGTATGAGCGCCTGCTGCATCAACCTGTCCGGCCAGTCACTGTCCGACGACAGGTTCATGGATTTCCTGGTAAACCAGATCGAAGACAGCGGTATTTCGCCGGGGCTGTTGTGTTTCGAGATAACCGAGACTGCGGTGATCGCTAACCTGAGCCAGGCATCCAAAATGATTACCATGCTCAGGGAGATGGGCTGCCGCTTCGCGCTTGATGACTTCGGTGTCGGCCTGAGTTCCTTCAGCTACCTCAAGAACCTGTCTGTCGACTATCTCAAGCTTGATGGCTGTTTCGTGCAGAACATGATTAAAGACAATATCGACCTGGCGATGGTCAAGGCTATCAACCAGATCGGCCACACCATGAACATCAAGACCATCGCCGAGTTCGTCGAGGACAGGGCCACCTTGTGCGCGGTACGGGATATCGGTGTCGATTATGCCCAGGGCTATGCCATCGCCAGACCAGCACCCATGGAAATCGGCCTGTTTGGCGACCCCGTGAAGGTCGATCTTTCCGACAGCGACGCTGACTTACCCGTGAGCCTCAAGGCCATTGCAGGGCAGAGCTAGCTACTGCCCGTCCTCACTGGACTCGATACGGTCCAGTTCGGAATCCATTTCCGTATCGGTCATCGGTTTGTAATCACCTTCGTCCGACTCGGCGGAGTCCTCGCCTTGCTCCGCCTTCTGCGCAATGAACCAGCCCGATAAGATGATGCCCAGTTCGAACAGCAGCAGCACCGGAACGGCCAGCAATGTCTGCGAGATAATATCCGGCGGGGTCAGCAGCATGCCCACCACAAATGCGCCCACGATAATGTAGGGACGTTTCTCGCGCAGTCCGTCCTGTGTTGCCATACCTGTCCACACCAGCAGCACCGTCAGGACGGGAACCTCAAAGGCCAGACCGAAGGCAAAGAACAGGGTCAGAACAAAATCCAGGTAACGGCTGATATCCGTCATTACCGCCACCCCGACGGGTGCCGTGGAGGTAAGAAACTTGAATACCAGCGGGAAGACGACAAAGTAGGCGAAAGCGGCGCCGGCATAGAACAGGACCGTACTCGACACCATCAGCGGCATCACCAGGCGCCGCTCGTGCCTGTACAGGCCGGGCGCGACAAAGGCCCATGTCTGGTAGAGCAAAAACGGCATGGCGATGAATACCGCCAGCACCAGCGACAGCTTGAATGGCGTCAGGAAGGGTGAGGCGACCTCGATGGCCACCATGCTGCTGCCCTCCGGCAGATGCGCCGTCAGCGGCCCGGACAGTGCGGTAAACAGGGTATTTGCGAAGGGCATCAGCGCCAGAAAGACCAGCGCTACGACCAGCACGATGCGCAACAGGCGATCTCGCAACTCGACCAGGTGGGAGATAAACGGCAGTTCCCCGTTGTCTACCGGGGAATCTTCTTGCCTAGGAATTTTTGACATCCGGCACTTCGTGGGTGACGCTCTTTGTTGAGTCAACTGCCGTCTTGCCCGCTTCCTGCACCGGGTCCTTTACCGGGGCATTATCCAGTGAAAGCGCGGATTTGGTCTCCTCGATAATTTCTTCAAGCCCGGGCACCGAGGCCTGCTTGGCAAGGGTGCGTTTGAGTTCTTCCGCCGCCAGTTCCTTGTCGATGTCAGCCTTGACCGAGGTCACAAAGCCGCGAATCTTGCCCACCCACAATCCGGCCGTGCGCGCCACCTTGGGCAGGCGCTCGGGGCCCACCACAAGGAGGGTGATTATCATTATGAAAATGACTTCCCAGAAACCGATATCGAACATAGTCAGATCCGCCGCATGCTGACGGGCACACCAGGCCTACACCTTGTGCTTGTCGCGCTTGCTGACCTCGCCCTCGATCACCCGACCGCCTTCCTTGCTGTCCAGCTTCTCATCATCGGCGGCCTCGTCTTCCCCTTCGTGCATGGCACGCTTGAAGCCCTTGATCGCACCGCCCAGGTCCGAACCGACATTGCGCAGGCGCTTGGCGCCGAACAGGACCAGGACGATCGCCAGGATGATTAATAATTGCCAGATACTGATACCCATATTCCACTCTCCAGACTCGTCAGCCGGCCCCGGGACCGGCATTCATTGTCACGGTGCGTTATTTGTCACGCGCCGCCTTCTCATCAATCCCGGAAAGGCCAAAACGCCTTTCCAGCTCGGCCAGCACATCCGCCGGGCCCAGGTCCCGGGCCGCCAGCATAACCAGGGTGTGGAACCACAAGTCAGCGGTTTCATAGACCAGCTGCTCATCGTCATCGCCCTTGGCCGCGATTACCGTCTCGGTGGCCTCTTCACCGACCTTTTTGAGGATGGCATCCATACCCTTGTGATAGAGGCTGGCCACATACGAACTCTCCGGCTCGGCCGCCTTGCGCTGCTCGATGACCGCAGCCAGCTTTTCCAGTGTTGTACCCATATCAGCTACCCGACCTGGCCCGCAGACTCAGCCCTTTTTATAAATGGCATCAGGATCCTTCAATACCGGCTCTACTGACACCCAGTGGTCGACCTCGAGACGCTGGAAGAAACAGCTGCGTCGACCAGTATGACAGGCAATACCGCCGCGTTGTTCCACCTGCAACATGATGACGTCGTTGTCGCAGTCGAGCCGGATCTCCTTCACTACCTGCTCATGCCCGGATTCCTCGCCCTTGTGCCACAATTTCTTCCTCGAGCGCGACCAGTATACCGCCCGGCCGTTGCGGGCCGTGAGCTCCAGTGCCTCGCGGTTCATCCAGGCAACCATCAGTATGGCACCGTCCTGCGCATCCTGGGCAATAGCCGGAACCAACCCGTCCGCAGTCCATTTTATTTCATCCAGCCAATTTTCATTCATCGTCATGAAAATATAATTACCGCAGAGTCGCAGTGGCCGCAGAGATAGTCAGATCCTGTTCAACCAGGAAATACCCAAAAGCAGGACGACCTTAATAAAGACACTACCATAGTTTACCGGAACTGGTGATGGGTGCTCCTGAAAAAACAGTTGAAAACCTGCAAACTGATGCGGAATATCAGTAATGGCCACCGGGCATCGCACCTCCATTCTTCCCCGGCGACCCGGTGTTTATATTATTGCTTACGGTGTTCTCTGCGCCCTCCGCGTCTCCGCGGTGAATCGCCTTCGCACGCTATATCCTCACCTCGATGCCGTGTTCGGCCATGTGGCGCTTGGCATCGCCCACGGTGTATTCACCGAAATGGAAGATACTGGCGGCCAGCACGGCATCTGCCCTGCCCTCGATAACTCCTTCCACCAGGTGATCGAGATTGCCCACGCCGCCGGAGGCGATGACCGGCACATTGACTGCCTCACTGATAGCACGGGTCAGAGCAAGATCAAAGCCGTCGCGGGTGCCGTCGCGATCCATGCTGGTAAGGAGAATCTCGCCCGCCCCGTATTCCACCATGCGTTGCGCCCACTCGATGGCATCGATCCCGGTCGGCTTGCGTCCGCCGTGGGTGAATATTTCCCAGCGCAAGGGTTCTCCCGGTGCGCTGACCTGCTTGGCATCTATGGCCACCACGATGCACTGCGAACCGAAACGCTCGGCAGCCTCGCGCACGAACTCGGGGTTGAACACGGCCGCGGTATTGATGCCGACCTTGTCGGCGCCGGCATTAAGCATGCGCCGGATATCGGCGACCTCGCGGATACCGCCACCTACCGTCAGCGGAATAAACACCTCTCCGGCCACCTGTTCTACCACGTGTACCATGGTCTCGCGCTGGTCGGAACTGGCCGTGATATCGAGAAAGGTGATCTCGTCGGCGCCCTCCTCGTCATAGCGACGCGCAACCTCCACGGGATCGCCGGCATCTCGTATGTCAACGAACTGAACGCCCTTGACGACACGACCGGCATCGACATCGAGACAGGGAATTATACGTTTGGCAAGGCCCATGGCGATCAGCCCGTCACCCGCTCGTGCACAGCTCGTCGGCCAGCTGCTGGGCCTCGGCCAGGTCCAGGGTGCCCTCGTAAAGCGCACGCCCGGTAATGGCGCCCATGATGCCTTCATCGGCCACCGCGCACAGGGCGCGGATGTCATCGATGTTGGTGATCCCGCCCGAGGCGATCACGGGGATGTGGATGGCCTGGGCCAGTTCAACAGTGGATTCCACGTTCACGCCGCTCATCATGCCGTCACGGCCGATGTCGGTGAACACGATGGCCTCGACCCCGTCCTGCTCGAATCGCTGCGCCATGTCGATGGCCGAGTGATGCGACAGCTTGGACCAGCCGTCGATCGCCACCTTGCCGTCCTTTGCATCCAGCCCGACGATAATGTGCCCGGGGAACTCCAGGCACAGGTCATTGATAAAATGCGGCGCGCTGACCGCCTTGGTGCCGATGATGGTGTACTGTACTCCGGCATCGAGGTAGGCCTGTACGGTATCCTCGTCACGGATACCGCCGCCCACCTGGATGGGCAGTTCGGGAAAGGCCTCGGCGACCGCCTTGATGGCCGCGCCATTGACCGGCTTGCCGGCAAAGGCACCGTTCAGGTCCACCATGTGCAGACGGCGCGCGCCCGCCTCGACCCAGCGCCGGGCAACTTCCACCGGATCATCACCGAACACGGTCTCGTCCTCCATTTTGCCCTGGCGCAGCCGGACACACTTGCCATCCTTGAGGTCAATCGCCGGTATCAGCAACATAGTTCACGGTTCTCCATCCCAACCGACAAAATTGGATAACAGCGCCAGCCCTGCGTGCTGGCTTTTCTCGGGGTGAAACTGCACAGCAAAGACATTATCACGCTCGACAACGGATGCGAATTCAATTCCGTAGGGCGTGGTGGCGGCCACGTAGACCTCATCCCGTGGCGCCGCATAGTAGCTGTGCACGAAGTAGAAACGGCTGCCACTCTGAATACCACGCCACAGCGGATGCGGCTGTTGCTGATCCACCTGGTTCCAGCCCATGTGCGGAATCTTGAGGCGCGCGTCACTGCCCGCCTCCCTGAGGTCTGCGGGGAAATGCAGCACCTGGCCGGGAATTATCCCCAGGCAGTCAGTGCCCTGGTTTTCCTCGCTGTAATCCAGCAGCGCCTGCATACCCAGGCACACACCCAGCATCGGTTTTGACCGGGCCGTCTCCAGGATCACCTGGTCCAGACCGGAGCGCTGCAGTTCGGCCATGCAGTCGCGCATGGCGCCCACACCGGGAAAGACCACGCGGTCAGCCGCCCTGATCGCGGCATGATCACTGGTGACCAGTACCCGGTCCCTGCCGGCGATGTGCTCAAAGGCCTTGGCGATGGAGTGCAGGTTCCCCATGCCGTAATCGACAATTGCGATGGAAGACATAATCAGACAATCAGGCCGGGAACCGGGTAGTCGCTACCCGGAAGTCCCGGTTTGCTCACAAACTCCCTTTGGTTGAAGGCAGGATATCCCCGAGTGCAGGATCGATCTCCAGTGCCATGCGCATGGCACGCCCGAACGCCTTGAAGATGGTCTCCGCGATATGGTGCGAATTGTCGCCGCGCAGGCAGTCGATGTGCAGGGTCACCTGGGCATGATTGGCAAAACCCTGGAAAAATTCATGCAGCAGATCGATATCGAATTCGCCCACGCGCGCGCGCGGGTAGGCCGCGTGGTATTCCAGGCCCGGCCGCCCGGAGAAATCGATGACCACCCGTGACAAGGCCTCGTCCAGCGGCACATAGGCGTGCCCGTAACGACGGATACCTCGCTTGTCGGACAGCGCCTGCGCCATGGCCTGGCCCAGGGTGATACCGATATCCTCGACTGTGTGGTGTGCATCGATGTGCAGGTCGCCTTGCGCCCGGACATCGAGATCGAACAGGCCATGACGTGCAACCTGGTCGAGCATGTGCTCCAGGAACGGCAGACCGGTTTCAAATGCGGACTTGCCCTGCCCGTCAAGGTTCAGAGTCACCTTGATCCGGGTCTCGAGGGTCTCACGACTTACTTCTGCCTCACGCTGCGCCATAGCTGCCTGCCACGTCCATAAATAGGGATAAAAAGTTACCCGATCTGTAATCGTATACAAAAACGCCAGCGGAGAGAACCGCCAGCCGCACATCAACAGGGATTAATTTGCTGGCTATACAGGGAATTATGGCAGCGGCGCTGGCCATGTCAGCCTGCCGGGCTCACCTCCAGCCAGAAGGTCACCGGACCGTCATTGACCAGTGATACCTGCATGTCGGCACCAAAGCGGCCGCAGCCAAGCGGGCTATGCAGCTGCTCCGCCATGGCGACCAGCTGCATGAACAGCCGCTCACCGCTCGCCGGATCGGCCGCAGGAGTAAAACTGGGACGCATGCCCTTCCCGGTATCAGCGGCAAGGGTAAACTGCGGCACCAGCAGCAGGCCGCCACCAGTGTCCTGCACGCTCAGGTTCATCCTGTCATCCGCATCCGGAAACACCCGGTAGCCCAGCAGCCGTTCCAGCAGGCGGCGCGCCTCGCGCTCACCATCACCGCGCTGCACACCGACCAGCACCAGCAAACCCGGCCCGATGGCGGCAATGCGCTCTCCCGCCACCGACACGGCGGCCGATTGCACGCGCTGCAGCAGCCCGATCACCGGAAACGCAGGGCAAACTGGTTGGTCGCCGCCACCAGGGCATCCACGATACCCGTCTCGGCCGCCGAATGGCCGGCATCCGCAATAATCTGCAGCTGCGATTCCGGCCAGGCCCTGTGCAGGGCCCAGGCCTGCTCAACGGGGCACACCACATCATAGCGCCCGTGGGCAATGACACCCGGGATTCCCCGCAGGCGTTCCGCATGGTTCAGGATCTGGTCCGGCTCCAGAAAACTGTCATTCATGAAATAGTGGCACTCGATGCGCGCCAGGCTCAATGCCGTCCGCGGGTTGGCAAAATGGGCCACCACGGAGGCCCTGGGGAGCAGGGTCGAGGCCCGACCCTCCCACAGGGACCAGGCCTTGGCGGCCGCCATCCGCACCAGCTCATCATCACCGGTCAGGCGCTTGTAATAGGCCGGCACCAGGGCATCCCGCTCTTGCGGTGGAATCGTCTGGATATAGTCTCCCCAGTAATCGGGCAGCAGGAAGGAGGCGCCTTCCTGGTAGAACCAGTGAATGTCCCGCGGCCGGCACAGGAAGATACCGCGCAGGATCAGGCCCAGCACACGCCCGGGATGGGTCTCGGCATAGACCAGCCCCAGCGTGGAGCCCCAGGAACCACCGAACACGATCCAGCGCTCGACCCCGAGGGCCGTACGGATGGTTTCCATGTCCGCAACCAGATTTTCGGTGGTATTACCCGCCAGTTCCGCGTGCGGGTGCGAGCGCCCGCAGCCACGCTGGTCAAACAGGATGATGCGATAGATAGTCGGGTCGAAGAACCGCCGGTGCCAGGGCTCGCAACCGGCACCGGGGCCACCGTGGACAAACACTACCGGCAACCCGTCAGGGCGCCCGCATTCCTCCACGTACAGGCGGTGGCGTTCGCCAACCGCCAGGGTGTGAGTCCGGTAGGGCTCGATCGGCGTGAATAACTGGCGCATCCTGTGAGCTTACCTCATTCTTGTACCGCGCGAATATTCACCGCACGACTGCATGGAGAAGGTGAGACCGGGAACCGGTCGAGAGGCTGGCCTGGGCCATGCAGGAGGTAGAGTAACGCATGGAGCAGTTACCGAAAGATCGCAAAGTCAAAAAAACTCCTGTTAACAGCTGGACACCCAGGTCAGGACAACTGAACGTCTGTTTATCATCTTTCCGAGACGGTTTTTTTTACAATAATTTTCTTATTTCTTTTCTTTGCGCTCTTTGCGCCTTTGCGCCTTTGCGGTGAATGATTTTTTGACTCGGCGTTCTCCGCGTCTCCGCGGTGGCTGGTTTTCAATACTATCCGTTGCAGATATCCGCCGGGAAAGAACCGGCCTGCCGAAAAAAAGAAGGGCGTGCCAGGCACGCCCTTCGGGTACTGCGATTGTCGCCTGCGCCAATCAGATAAACAGGCAGACATCGGACTTCTGTGCCACCGGCAGGAAGGAGGTCGCGCCGACGTAGTCAGTGACTTCGGGGATGAAGTCACTGCTGTCGAAGCCGAATACATCGACCGTCATCTGGCAGGCAACCATCTTGACATCCGCCTCCAGGCACAATTCGCGCAACTCCTCGACGGAGGCCACACCCTTGTTCTTGAAGGTTTTCTTCATCAGACCTGTGGCCACCTTTTCAAAACCGGGGATACCGGCCATGATCAGGTTCGGCATGGGCCATTCATAATCCTGGAACCATTTCGGGCCAAACGGCATTTTCATCGGCATCGCAGGGTTGCCCAGCGGGCTGACATCGGCAGTCACTTCCTTCTTCAGCAGCAGCAGGCCGTAGAAGGTGAAGAAGATCTCTACATCCCAACCGAGCGCTGCGGCAGTGGATGCCAGGATGAATGGCGGATAGGCCCAGTCCAGGGTCCCCTTGGTGGCGATAATCGACATGGTCGGCGTTCTGGCCGCGTCGATTTGCTCTAGTTTCTTCGGTAAAAGCTCATCCAGCTTTTTGTCAAGCCACGCATCCAGCTGCGCACTGTCCTGCATACCTTCGGCAGTTGTAGACATAGTTATTCTCCTCGTATGTGCTCCCCGGGCGATCAGTCACCGCGGAAGTTCTAAGCCCCTAAAGCCTAAATCAGGATTGCTTACCAGGCTGTCAATACCAGACCCGGACGTGGCGCCGGTTCATTAGTATTAAAGGTAGCGCAGCGTCTCATGAGCATATAGCCCATTTCAAGTAAATATGAGCAGTTAATTATATTTTCCTATTATGGAGTGGTCAATTTTTTACCTAGCACTGCTCCCAGGGCAGCCCGTGGTAACGCCAGCCCCCGGCGGTACTGCGGTGGTGATGCTCGTCCAGCTCCCCCTCGAAGCCTTCATCGACATTATAGACCACATTAAAACCATTTTTAATCAATAGCTTGCCAGCCTCCAGTGAGCGCTTGCCGCTGCGACAAATCAGTACCACCGGGGCATCCCGGTCATGCTCCTCCAGGCCGATCCCCCCCAGCATGACCTGGCGCACCTCGGTCACAAAATGCGGGTTGACGGTCCATTCCGGGGCATCGATCCAGGCCACGTGCACGCTGCCCCGGGGATGACCAACAAACAGGTACTCCATACTCGAGCGTACATCGATGAGCACGGCCCGGGGTTCATGCTCGACCAGTTCCCAGGCCCGCACCGGACCGATCGATTGAACTTCGCTTGTCATATTGCCCCCTTGTCCTCTTGATTCCCGCCAGCGCACCGCCGGGGGATGGTGCTCGCAGTATAAACCAGGGCCGTTTCGGCTTGGCATGATTTAGCAGACTTCGGTACTGTGCCACCATGAACTCGACACTACCCAAGTCCCTGCTGCGCCAGGTCGGGCGCGCCATTGCCGACTATGACATGATCCGCCATGGCGACCGCATTCTGCTGGGGCTCTCCGGTGGCAAGGATTCGCTTTCGCTACTGCATATACTCCTGCACCTGCAGCGCTATTCACCGGTCCACTATGAGCTTGGCGTGATTACGGTCGACCCCATGGTGGAAGGCTTCGACCTGTCACCACTGGGCCCCTACCTCGCCAGTCTGTCGATACCGTATTACTATGAAGCGCAGCCCATTATGGAACGTGCTCAGGAGCACATGCAGAAGGACTCCTACTGCAGCTGGTGTGCGCGCATGAAACGCGGGGTCATGTACAGCGTTGCGCGCCGCGAGCACTATTCGGTCCTGGCCCTGGCACAGCACCTGGATGATCTCGCCGAGAGTTTTCTGATGTCGGCCTTTCATGCCGGCCAGCTCCGGACCATGAAGGCACACTACCGTATCGATGCGGGTGACCTGCGGGTGATCCGACCGCTGGTCTATGTACGTGAGCGCCAGACGCGCGACTTCGCCCGCCAGGCAGGGCTGCCGGTTATCGGGGACAATTGCCCTGCCTGCTTCCGCATGCCGACCCGGCGTGCGCACATGAAACAGCTGCTCGCGCGCGAGGAGATCGATAATAAATATCTGTTCAAGTGTCTTTTATCGACTATATCCCCACTGATGGCTAAAAATATACCGGATTAAATCTTATTTATACCACTTCTTATTAATATAATGGAAAGTGGTAATATTTAACAAATATTCGAGATTATATTTAACAATGTGTATTTTTATATTCAATAAATCGTGAAATGCGCCTGTTTCTTATAAAAAGTATCCTAACGCTCTGCGCCTACCTGCCGCTGCCGCTGATCCATGGCCTGGGCGTGCTCATCGGCTGGGGTCTGATACTGATACCGAACCGGTCTCGCCACGATGCAGCCATCAATATCGGCCTGTGCTACCCGGAGTTATCCCGGATTCAGCAGCGCCGCCTGCTGCGCAGCTGCCTGATCGAGACCGGCAAGACGGCCATTGAAACCAGTGCCTTGTGGATCCGCCCGGGTCACAGGGCACTGAAACTGATCCGCAAGATCGACGGCGCGGGACTGGTTGAAGCGGCCCTGCTGGGTGGCGACGGCGTTATCCTGGCCACGCCCCACCTGGGCGCCTGGGAAGAGGCCGGTCTGTATTGCGCCGCCCACTACAACATGACCTGTCTCTACCGGCCATTGCGCATCCCCGAACTGGAGGAACTGGTGCGCAAGGCCCGCGGCCGCCTGGGTGCCAATTACGTACCCACCACACCCAGCGGCATCCGGGCGCTCTACCGGGAACTGGGGCAGGGGGGTGCCGTGGCCATGCTGCCCGACCAGGAACCGCACGCCGGCAACGGGCGCTTCGCCCCGTTTTTCGGCATCCCCGCCTACACCATGGTGTTCCTCACCCGGCTGGCAAAGAAGAGTGGCGCGCCCATTGTCTTTGTCTGGTGCGAACGATTGTCCTGGGGGCGCGGCTACCAGCTGCATTTTCGGCCACCACCGGAGGCGATTTACGCGGATGATGCCGCCACGGCGACGGCCGCCGTGAACCGGGCCGTCGAGGGCCTGATCAGGGACTGCCCGGCGCAGTACCAGTGGGGTTACCGGCGCTTCAAGACCCGGCCGGAGGGCGAGGCACCCATCTACTGAGGCATGGTCATGCCTGGCTATCGGCCGCCTTTTGGAGCCGCCGCAGGAACACCTGCATCTCCCTGGCCGCCTGCTTGTCGCCCTTGCGCCCGGCCGCCGTGATGCCGCTTTCATAGGCACGCATGGCCGCCTCCGGCTCCCCCAGCGCCTGCAGGGCCTTGCCATAGCTCTTCCAGGCGGCCGAGTATTCCGGGTCCTGCCTGACTGCTTCCGCAAGGTGTCCTGATGCCTGCTCGGCATCGCCGTTCTTGAGCAGGGCACTGCCCAGGCTAAAGCGCAGCAGGGCATTGTCCTGACCGCTGGCCAGCATGGCCTCGAGGTTCTCGATCATCCCCATCAGCGGCGCCAGAATGCCCGGGTAAAGAGTATCAACAGGGTAAAGATCTCGAGTCTTCCAAGCAGCATGGCAAAACTGAGCGCCCATTTCGCCGGATCATTGATGTCGACATAATTGCCGCCCACGCCGCCCAGCCCCGGGCCCAGGTTGTTCATGCACGCAGCGACGGCCGAAAAGGCCGTGACCTGATCCAGGCCGGTGGCCATCAGGAACAGCATGATGACGACAAAGCTGCCAATGTAGGCAGCGAAGAATCCCCACACGGCATTCACCACGCGATCCGGCATCGGCTTGTGACCGACCTTGACCGGTATCTGGGCATTGGGGTGCACCAGCCGCATGATCTCGCGCCGACCCTGCTTGATCAACAGCACGAAACGAATCACCTTCATACCACCGCCTGTGGAACCGGCACAGCCACCGACAAAACTCGCAAACAACAACAGTACCGGCAGAAAACCGGGCCACTCGGAATACTCGGTAGTGGTGAAACCGGTCGTGGTCGCAATGGACACGGCCTGGAACAGGCCCTGGTGCAGGGCCTCCGAGAAATAGACAAAGGTGTGTGTGTAGTAGAGATAAACTACCGTGATCGCGGTCAGCACGACAATCACGCCGAGATAGGCCTTGACCTCCGTATCCCTGATATAGGGCTTCATGCTCAACGACCGCCAGGACAGGAAGTGCAAGGCATAATTCATGCCCGCCAGCAGCATGAACACCACGGCAATCATCTCAATGGCCGAGCTCTTGAAATAGCCGATACTCAGGTCATGGGTCGAGAACCCGCCGATGGCGACGGTCGAGAAGCTGTGCCCGATGGCATCGAATACACTCATGCCCGCCACCCAGTAAGCCAGCCCGCAGGCGATGGTCAGTCCCAGGTAGATATACCAGAGGGCCTTGGCGGTCTCGGTAATGCGCGGCGTGAGCTTGGTGTCCTTCAGCGGGCCAGGGGTTTCCGCACGGTACAGCTGCATACCGCCGACGCCCAGCATCGGCATGATCGCCACCGCCAGTACGATGATCCCCATCCCCCCCAGCCATTGCAGCTGCTGACGGTAGAACAGGATGGAGGCGGGCAGCCTGTCCAGCCCCGTGATGACCGTGGCGCCGGTGGTTGTCAGCCCGGATACCGACTCGAACAGGGCGTCGGTCAGCGACAGCACGGGCCGTTCCGACAAGGCCAGGGGCAAGGCACCTGCCAGCCCCAGCGCCAGCCAGAACATCACCACGACCAGAAAGCCGTCGCGGACCCGCAGTTCCTCCCTGAAACGATGGGCCGGCAGCCAACAAAGCAGCCCGAGTCCGAATACCACAGCCGCACCGGTAAGAAACACCTGCATCTCGCCGTCGCTGTAGATCCAGGAGACCACGGCCGGGGGCAGCAATGCCACACTGAATACCATCAGCATCAGACCCAGCAGTCGTTGGATAGACAAAAAGTGCATGACTCAAGTGTGCCGAAGCAGTACCGGGCAGCTCAGAAAAAGGTCACACCGACCTGGAACAGCCGCTCCACATCCTGGATACATCGCTTGTCGGACAGGAACAGGATGACGTGATCATCGGATTCGATGACGCTGTCGTGGTGCGCGATGATCACCTCTTCGCCGCGCACGATGGCACCGATCGTGGTGCCGCGCGGCAGCTTGATCTCGTCGATGGCACGGCCGACCACTTTGGAACTGTCCCGGTCGCCATGGGCAACGGCCTCCATTGCCTCGGCTGCACCGCGCCGCAGCGAATGAACCACCACGACGTCGCCACGACGCACATGCGTCAACAGGCTGCCGATAGTGGCCTGCTGGGGGGAAATGGCAATATCGATGGTCTGGCTCTGCACCAGGTCGACGTAGGAGGCCCGGTTGATCAGCGACATGACCTTGCGCGCCCCGAGGCGCTTGGCCAGCATCGCCGAGAGGATATTGGCCTCCTCATCGTTGGTCAGGGCGCAAAACACATCGGTATTCTCGATATTCTCCTCCAGCAGCAGCTCTTCATCCGCGGCATCGCCCAGCAACACGATGGACCGGTCAAGGTCCTCTGACAGGGAGCGGCTGCGCTCTTCATTATGCTCGATGATCTTGATCTGGTAACGCTGTTCTATTGCCGAGGCAAGCCGCATGCCGATATTGCCACCGCCCGCCAGCATCACCCGCTTCACCGGCTTGTCCAGCTTGCGCAGTTCGCTCATCACCCGGCGGATATGCTTGCGTGCGGCGACAAAGAAGACCTCATCATCGACCTCGATGATCGTGTCACCGGCGGGCACGATATGCTTGCCGCTGCGGAAAATGGCGGCAACCCGCGCATCGGCTCCCGGGAGGTGCTCTTTCAGGGTTCGCAGTTCATGCCCCACGAGCGGTCCGCCATGGTAGGCGCGAACCGCGACCAGCTGCACCCGCCCGCCCGCAAAGTCCAGTACCTGCAAGGCGCCGGGGTTCTCGATCAGGCGCTCGATATAATCCGTGACCAGCTGTTCCGGGCTGATCAGCACGTCCACCGGCAGGGCCTCCTGGGTGAACAGCCGTGAATGATTGAGATACTCCAGCGAGCGCACCCGGGCAATCTTGGTGGGTGTATGAAACAGGGTGTAGGCCACCTGGCAGGCAATCATATTGGTCTCGTCGCTGCTGGTGACCGCCAGCACCATATCGGCATCATCGGCACCTGCCTGTGCCAGGGTATCGGGATGGGAGGCGTGGCCGGTAACCGTGCGGATATCGAGGCGATCCTGCAGGTCATTCAGCACAGCGGTATTGTCATCGACGACGGTTATGTCGTTGGCCTCACTCGCCAGATTGGCAGCGACGGATGAACCGACCTGGCCCGCACCGAGTATGATTATCTTCATTGACTGTAATAATAAACGGGTTGCTGAATCACGCCGCAGAAAGGCCCGGGCAGACCTCGCCCCCCGGCATCATTCTGCTCCCTTCTTGTGATCTATCCCGAGCGCGCGCAACTTGCGGTACAGGTGAGTACGCTCCATACCGACCCGCTTGGCCAGCTTGCCTACACTGCCACCCGCCGCGTTCAACTGGTGCTCCAGGTAGTCCTTTTCAAACTGCTCGCGCGCCTCGCGCAGTGGCAGGTCATAGGACACGGGCAGCGCACCCGGCTCACCGGTGGGCGGCGCCAGCCTCGATATGGAACGCTCGACCTCGTCAAGCTCGATTTCATCACTCGACCCCAGGATCAGCAGCCGCTGGACCAGGTTCTTGAGCTCGCGCACGTTGCCTGGCCATTCGTAGGTGCGCAGGCGGTTCTGTGCCGCCACGCTGAAATGCCGGTAACCGAGCTGTTCATTATTCACGAAATTATCGATGTAGTAGTTCAACAGGTCATGCACATCATCGGCATGCTCCCGCAATGCCGGTATGTGTAGCGGCACCACATTCAGGTGATAAAACAGGTCATCGCGGAATCTTCCCGCTGCCACTTCCTCCTCGAGGTTACGCTGCGTGGTCGCAATCACGCGCAGATCGACCTTGACGTCCTCGTCCCCGCCGAGCCGGGTAAACGAATTTGTCTGGAACACGCTGAGCAACCGGGTCTGGGTCTGCATATCCATATCGGCGATGTCGCTGATGCACAGCGTACCCCCGTTGGCCTGTTCGATGCGGCCATAATGAATCTTTTCACCGTCCTCGTGGCCGAACAGTTCGGCCGCGGAGTTCTCCTCCGAGATGGAACCGACCGCGATCTCCACGAAGGGACCTTCACGGCGCTGGCTCTGTTCGTGGATATAACGGGCAAACATCCCCTTGCCGGTTCCCGGCTCGCCAAAGATCAGTACCCAGCTGCCATGCTGGGCTATCTTGCGCGCCTGTTCCCGGAGCTGCTCCATCACCGGGCTTCTGCCCACCGGTTCCAGTACCGGCTGTACCTGCTGCCGCAGGCCGACATTTTCCCTTTGCAGCTTGTCGCTCTCGAAGGCGCGCTCGATCGTCAACAGCAGCTTGGCAAGCGAGATGGGCTTCTCGATAAAGTCATAGGCGCCCAGCCGGGTCGCCTCGACCGCGGTCTCTATGGTGCCATGACCCGACATCATGACAACAGGGCAGGGCAGTTCACCGCCCTCTGACCACTCGCGCAGCAGACTGATACCGTCGATATCCTCCATCCATATATCCAGCAGGATCAGGTCAGGCCGCCGGGCGCGCCGCGCCTTGCGGGCGGCCTCGCCGCTCTCTGCCGTACTGACCGTGTAGCCCTCGTCCTCGAGGATTTCACTCACGAGCTCGCGGATATCCGGCTCATCGTCAACAACCAGGATGTGGCGTGCTGTCATACTATGATTCCAACTCTCAGCGGTAGCCCGGGGAAACCTGCCTGACCTTGCCGGGATCGAGGCGGCACATTATAGCCCAGCATCGCGGACCGGGCGGGTGCTGTTACGCAGCCCGCCTCCTTCCCCGCCTTCTCCGCCGGCGGCTACCGCGGAAACCAGCAGGCGAATGCGGATCCGCGCACCGCCCTCGGGGCTGGTCTCGGCCACAATCATGCCGCCATGCTCCTCGACTATCTTCTTCACGACCGCCAGTCCCAGCCCGCTGCCCCTGGGCTTGGTTGACACATAGGGCTCGAAGAGATTCTCCAGCACATGCTCCTGGAAGCCGGGGCCGTTATCGTCGACACAAAGCTCTATATAGCGCGAATCGAGCTCACCACCACAGCGCGTGCTTAGCATGACCTGCGCATCATCAAGCTCATGCACCGCCTCCAGTGCGTTCTTGACCAGATTATGCAATAGCTGTCTGATACGGCCGGTATCGCCCTCCACATCATCACACTCCGCCTCCAGGCTTGTCCTGATCGCTGCATTGACGTTGTTCCCGCGGTACAGGTCAAGCACCTCGTTTACAAGCATATTCAGCCTGATCGGTTCCAGGCTGATTTTCGGGGCACGTGCATATTCATTAAAGGCATTGACCATTTTCTTCATGGCCTCGACCTGGTTGACGATGGTGCGCGTGGCACGGTCCAGCACCTCGACATCATCCTTGTCCATAGTATCTATATAACGACGCCTCAGGCGTTCTGCGGAAAGCTGGATCGGCGTCAGCGGGTTCTTGATCTCATGCGCCAGTCGCCTTGCAACCTCTCCCCAGGCCGCATCGCGCTGGGCCTGTATCAATGCAGTGACATCATCAAACACGATGATCTGGCTGCCGCGACGCGAATCCACGCCCTTCAGCGAGGCCCCCCGGCAAATCAGGATCTGGTGCCCGTTGATGCCGAACAGCGTCACCTCGGCCTGCCAGGCCTGTTTGCCGCCGCTGCGCTTGCTTGCAATCACGTCAATGAGCGGTGTCAGGAAGGCGTGGTCCTCTCCGACATCGGCAAGTTTCTTGCCCAGGTAGGGCTTGATATCGACCCCGAGATTCTGGCGTGCAGCAGTATTGACGGCCCGTATGACCGAGTCGGAGTCCAGGCCGATGACGCCAGATGAAAGATTGGCCAGTACCGCCTCCAGGTAGGCGCGCTGGCTCTCCACCTGGTGCCGGCTCTTTTGGGCCGCGTCACGCGCACTGGACAGGCGGCGGGTCATGTCGTTGAAGGAACGCACCAGGAATCCGAGCTCATCCTTGCTGGCCACCGGCAATCGCTTGCTGTAATCGCCCTCGGCCACGGCGCGCGTTGCCTCTGCCAGGTCCCTGACCGGCGCGACCAGCCGGCGCGCAGAGTAAAACGCCATCCAGATAGCTGCCAGCAGGCTCAGTACCAGCACGATAGACAGTGTCAGTGTGTAACTGAACTTCAGCGGCGTGCGCAGGTAGGCAAGTTCCCTGTAGTGCACAAATGCCGACTGGACGCTGTCAGCCAGCATGCCCATTCTTTCCGAAACCGGAAACAGCGTTTGCAGGGTATAGACCTCGCTGTCCTGGCGCGAGGACTGCACAGGAACCAGCGCACGCGCGTACAGCCCGGTGTCGCCGACGGGATCGAGACCAATATAATGACTGCCGCTGTGGAGTATCTGCAGCATCTCGCCCGTGGGCTGACTGGGAACGATATCCGTCGGGTCGGCACTGCTCGACGCAACGATGCGGCCATCACTGCCAAGCAGGGTGATCTCGGCGGCACCGCTGCGCACCCTGAGGTCATAGAGGTTCAGTGAAAGTGTCGCGGAGGGCGAATCGGATAACTCCTCGGCCATCTGCTCGGTGAGGTGCAGCACATCGCGCAGGCGCACATCCAGCGCCGTCCGGCCGAGGTCCAGCGCATCCCCCAGGGCCTCCTCGATACGGACATCGAACCAGCTGTCGATGCCGCGGTGCAGAGACTGCAGTGAAAAGTAGTAAACAACAGACACCGGCGCGACTGCCAGCACTACGAACATCACCACCATGCGGGTGGTCAACTGTATGCCCGCGGCCTTCTTGCGCTGCTGACCGAGCAGCCAGATGATATTGGCCACCACAAGCGCACCCAGCACGACCAGGCCGAGGGCGTTGATCAGCAGCAGCCAGGAATAGTGTTCACCAAAGCGTTCCGAGTTATGCGTGGCATCGCTCATCAGGGACAGCGACACCAGCAACACGATGAACATTGCCAGAATCGGCAGGATGCCGAAGCCGAAACGTCTTACCGTGCCAATTGCCATTTATGCCACTCGCTGTCCATATCCCATGCAGACGAGACATAGGCCAGCAGTCGAACCGGGGTCGGCAGGGATTCGATATCCAGGCTGCCGCGCAACCGCATTACGTAATTTTTATTATCCTTCAGAAGCTGGTAATCGAGCACCGGCAACTCCTGCATGAAACCGGCCATCAGCAGGGCATCCTGCAGGCTGCGGAAGTTCTGCTGCCGGCCGGTATTGATGTCCCTTACCACGTAGGTCCGACTCAGCGCATGATAGCTGATCTGGCGTGCATGCCTGATCTCCTCGATCACCTCGTCCCACAGCCAGACGTGCGTCTCCAGGGCCTGGATCTGGAATTCGATCACCAGGGGAATGCCGTTTTCCAGCGCCTCCTGTGCGCCGGCACTGAGACGAATATCCAGCTGGGCACTCAGCAGGTAGCCATCCTCGCCTTGTTCGGTGCGTGCAGCGACAACCTCGAAGGCACCGTATCCGGTCTCGGCCGGCAGCGGAACGGGCAGCGCCATGCACAGCGTGACCAGCAAACACAGCAGAAACCGCCGCAAGCGCGCTGAAATATCCAGCACGGCCGACCGGTCAACTAGAGCTGTTTGCGCATGCATGCGAAATAGAATCCGTCCATATCATCTTCACCGGGCAGAATCTGCCGCCCGTGTGCACAGCGCCGCCCCCACGACGCGGTGATCTTTTGTTCCACTGCATCCGGATGATCTTCCAGAAAGCTGCCGATCTGACGTTCATTCTCATCTGCCAGCACGGAACATGTGGTGTACAACAGCATACCGTTTGCCGGGAGCAAGGGCCACAGGGCCCCCAGCAGCTGCGCCTGCCGCGCTACCAGCGAGCCGATGTCTGCAGGCCTGCGCAGCAACTTGATGTCGGGGTGACGGCGAATCACCCCGGTCGCGGAGCAGGGCACATCAAGCAGTATGCGTTCATAACTGTGACCATCACACCAGCTGCCCGGTTCAGCGGCATCGGCATGGAGCACCCGCGCGGCCAGGCCGAGCCGCGCCAGGTTGGCTTCGATCAGACGCAGGCGCCGCTCATCGACGTCGATCGCGGTCACTGACGCAAGGCCGGGTTCGGTTTCCAGGATATGCGCCGTCTTGCCGCCGGGGGCGGCGCAGGCGTCCAGCACGTGCAGCCCGGGCTCCAGTTCCAGCAGTCCCGCTGCCAGCTGCGCGGCCGCGTCCTGGACCGAGACCAGCCCGGCGTCGAAACCCGGCAGGGCGCTGACCGGAACCGGCTCCTCGACCTTGATAGCATGCGGGGTATGCGCCAGTGGCGCGGCCTTGATGGCCTCGCGCTGCAACAGCGCCAGGTAGTCCGCGCGCGTGGTCTGCTGCCGGTTGACGCGCAGACTCAGGGGTGGACGCTGGTTTCCGGCCTGCAGGATCGTCTTCCAGTCATTCGGCCAGTCCTGCTCGAGCCGTTCGATCAGCCAGCCGGGATGGGCGTACAGCGCCGCGGGCGAAGCAGCGATATCCGCCTCGAGTTGCGCCTTGCGGCGCTGGCATCCGCGCAGCACGGCATTGACCAGTCCCGTGGCCCAGGCCTTGTCCAGCGCGCGTGCCGCCTGCACGGTCTCGTTGACGGCGACATGCGGGGGCAGGGCCATCCGGGTCAGCTGATAGAGGCCGGCCAGCAGCAGGCAGCGGAGGTCACTGTCACGCTTCTTGAGCGGTTTGTTCAGCAGGCACTGCAGCATGGCCTCCAGCTGGTAGTACCAGCGCAAGCTGCCATAAGACAGTTCCTGGATCAGCGCGCGTTCGCGAGCGTCGGCGACTTCCTGCAGACCGACAACCAGGGCATCGTTGAGAGAGCGTCGCCCGCTGACGACCCGGTCAAGGACCTGTGCCGCACGCGCGCGCGCATTCATGGACTTCGACTCAGCCACCCAGGGAGACACCCTCCAGGGCATGTGCGTTGACGAAGTCAGCAGCGGCAAGCGCACGTGCGCCCGGCAGTTGCACCCGCAGCAAACGCAGGACACCCTCGCCACAGGCGACATCGATACCCGACTTGCCGGCGGCCAGCACCCGGCCGGGCGGACTCCCGCTACTCTCCGCCAGGGGCCGTGCCTCCCAGATACGCAGCTGTCTGCCCGCGTAGCGGGTTTCGGCCACCGGCCAGGGGTTGAAGGCACGCACCTTGCGGCCGATTTCCCCGGCCGGCAGGCTCCAGTCGATCAGCGCCTCCTGTTTGTCCACCTTGTTTGCATAGCTCGCCAGGCGGTCATCCTGTGGCTGCGGCTCCAGTTCGCCCCCGGCAATCCCCTCGAGATTATCACCCAGTAGCTGCGCACCCATCTCCGCCAGACGGTCATGCAGTTGCCCGCCGGTCATGTCCGCCGGGATCGGGCAGCGTGCGCTGGCCAGTATCGGGCCGGTATCCAGGCCGGCCTCCATCTGCATCAGGGTCACCCCGGTTTCGCTGTCGCCGGCCAGCAGGGCGCGCTGAACAGGTGCGGCACCGCGCCAGCGCGGCAACAGGGAGGCATGCACGTTGACGCAGCCCAGCCGCGGCAGTGCCAGCACCGCCGGCGGCAGCATCAGGCCATAGGCCACCACCACCATCAGGTCCGCCCGCCAGGCGGCGAGCTCCTCCCGGGCGGCATCGCCACGCAGTGAAACGGGCTGGCAGACCGGGATGTCATGCTGCCTGGCCAGCTGCTTGACCGGGCTGATACGGGTGCGACGCCCGCGGCCGGCAGGGCGGTCGGGCTGGGTGTAGACCGCCGCCACCGGGTGCCGGCTGTGTAGCAGCACCTCCAGTACCGGCAGGGAAAACTCCGGCGTCCCGGCAAATACAATCTTCATGGCATTGGCTCCGGAACCGGATCCCGGCTGGAACGGGTTTGCGCAGCGAATGGCCGCAGGAAGGGCAGGCCGCGGCCGGGAATCGTGGTCAGATCACCCGTTTGGCCGCTTGTTTGTCGGCTGCGGCCGGCGGCTGTCGCTGCTGTTTCTCGAGTTTCTTGCGGATCCGGGTCCGCTTGAGCTGGGACAGGTAGTCGACGAACAGCTTGCCGTCGAGGTGATCGATCTCGTGCTGGATACAGACCGCCAGCAGGCCATCCACCTTGAGCTCGAAGCCCTGGCCATCGCGATCCAGCGCACGCACGTGCACCCAGTCCGCACGCTGCACGGTTTCGTAGACCCCCGGAACGGACAGGCAGCCCTCCTCCATCTCCTCGACACCCCCGAGTTCGAGTATCTCCGGATTGATCAGGCATAAAGGCTGGTCCTTGTCTTCCGATATATCAATAACGACAACACGCTTGCCGACACCGACCTGGGTCGCCGCCAGACCGATGCCCGGTGCGGCATACATCGTCTCGTACATGCTGTCGACCAGCGTGCGCAGGGCAGCGTCAACCCCGCTGACCTCCTGGGCCATGGTGCGAAGGCGCGGATCGGGGTAGTGGAGGATTTCCAGAATCGCCATGTGATTGCCGTCACGAATCAAGCCATGAATATTGGATATACTCTACCATATTCAGCCAATTCTGACGCAATCACACTACAAAAGGTTTTGTTCTGTGTGGATTATCCGCTAAACTCCCGTGAGACCATAAAACGCCTGCCAGCACCGGGATTTCGTCACGCGTTTTGTGGACGGGTTATGAGACAAAATCGACCTATAGGGATGCCCATGTCAATCAAGAAACTGCTCGGAATGGTCACTGCCGCATTGATCGCAGGCTCGGTATTCGCGGCCGACATTGCACTCAACCCGTCCCATCCGGACCGCTACGTAGTGGTCAAGGGCGATACCCTCTGGGATATATCGACCCGCTTCCTGCGTGATCCCTGGCTCTGGCCGGAGGTCTGGTATGTCAATCCGCAGATCGCCAATCCACACCTGATCTACCCCGGTGACATCCTCACGCTGGTCTATATTGACGGCAAACCCCAGCTGCGACTGCAGCGCGGTTACCCGACCGTTAAGCTTTCGCCGCATGCGCGCGTGGAACCCATCGACCGGGCCATTCCCACCATCCCGATCGATGCCATCAAGCAATTCCTGACACGCCCGCTGGTCGTCGGCGAGGATGAACTCAGGAAGGCGCCCTATATCGTCGCCAGCGCCGGCGAACACGTCGTGAGCGGGGCCGGTGACAATGTCTACGTCCGCGGCATCCAGGGCCAGGACGAGGGCCTGTTCGACGCCTTCCGCCCCGGCGGTCCCTACATCGACCCGGACACCGGGGAGATACTCGGCTACGAGGCCACCTACGTGGGGACCTCCGCGGTACAGCGCTTCGGTGACCCGGCCACGCTGCTACTGACCGAGACCACCCGCGAGGCACGGGTCGGTGACCGCATGCTCCCTGCGGTCAAGACCGCGCCGATTACCCACTTCACGCCCCATGCGCCGGCCAGCGGCACCGAGGGGCGCATCATCTCCGTGCATGACGGCGTCACCCAGATCGGCCAGTTCGACGTGGTGGTCATCAACCGGGGTGATGCAGACGGCATGGAAATCGGGCATGTCATGAAGATCTTCCAGGCCGGCAAGGAAATCAAGGACAGGGTCGACGGCAGGCTGAGCGACAGCGTGCGATTGCCGGACGAGGAAGCCGGCCTGCTCATGGTCTTCCGTACCTTCGACCGTGTCAGCTTCGCCCTGGTCATGAAGGCCACCCGGGCAATCCACGTACTGGATTATGTACGGGCTCCCTGAGCCACACTCACTGAACCTACATCAACCCAGGGAAGGGTTTTGAATGAACACTGCAACACGCATCGGACCGCTGCAGAGTGAGGTTGGCTAGCCAGCATGGCGGCCGGACCCTCCACCTCGAACAGCGACGACACCCTTACCGACTGGCTCATCCTGCACCATGCCCCGGGTATCGGTGCCGTCACCATCCACCAACTGCTGGAACGCTATTCCGGCCCAGCGGCTGCGCTGCACGCGGCCGCGCAGCAGGACCTGGGCCTGGATCCGGCGACCCTGCGTTTCCTGCGGCAACCGGATCGGGAACGGATCGAATGCGACCTGTCCTGGGCGGAACAGCCCGGCAACCACATCATCACCTGCCGCGACCCCGCCTACCCGGCCCTGTTGCTGCAGATAGCGGACCCGCCGCCCCTGCTGTATGTACTCGGCAATGTCGGGATCCTGGGCCAGCTGCAACTGGCAATGGTCGGCAGCCGCAACCCGACCACATCCGGCCAGCGCACTGCCACCGAGTTCGCCCGCCACCTCGCCCTGTCAGGCCTCACGATCACCAGCGGCCTGGCACTCGGCATCGATGCGGCCAGCCACCGGGGTACGCTGGATGCCGGCAAACCCACCATCGCCGTCATGGGCACCGGTCTCGACCGGGTCTATCCATCACGCCACCGTGAACTGGCCCACGCCATCGCCGAACACGGCGCCCTGGTCTCCGAGTTCCCTACCGGGACCGTACCGAGGCCGGAAAATTTCCCGCGCCGCAACCGCATCATCAGTGGCCTGAGCCTGGGTACCCTGGTGGTCGAGGCCGCGATCCGCTCCGGCTCGCTGATCACCGCACGTTGTGCCGGTGAACAAGGGCGCGAGGTGTTCGCCATCCCGGGCTCTATCCACAACCCCCTGGCGCGCGGCTGTCATGCCCTGATCCGCCAGGGCGCAAAACTGGTGGAAACGGCACAGGATGTCATCGACGAACTCGGGGCGCTGGCCGGCGTCTGTACCCCGCCGGGGTCACAGGCCGGCGAGCTGGCTCGCGCACCCACCCTGGAGTTGGCGGCAGACTACCTGCAACTACTTGATTCTGTAGGCTACGACCCGACCTCAGTCGACGCCCTGGTGGAGACGAGCGGATTGACGCCGGCAGAAGTTTCCTCCATGCTCCTGCAGCTGGAAATGAGCGGTTACGTGGCCTCCAGCGCCGGCGGTATGTACAACCGACTGAAATAAAAGGTTTTATATGAAAGAAAACGTTTTCGACGTCCTGATGTACCTGTTTGAAAACTATTACATGGATGACGACAACCCCATCATGCCGGACCGTGAATCGGTCCAGCACGAATTGCGCAATGCCGGCTTTCCCAAGCGGGAAATCGACCGCGCCTTCACCTGGCTGGAAGACCTGGCGACGGACACCCCGCCACCGACCATGCAGGCGGAACATTCGCTGCGCCTGTTTTCGCCCCAGGAAACCGCCCGGCTCGATACCGAGTGCCGCGGCCTGCTGCTGTTCCTGGAGCAGATGGGCGTGCTTACCCCGAGCAGTCGGGAACTGGTCATCGACCGGGCCATGGCGCTGGAAAACGAGGATTTCGACATCGAGCAGCTCAAATGGGTCGTGCTCATGGTGATGTTCAACCAGCCCGGTGAAGAGGTCGCCTTCGCCTGGGTGGAAGACCTCGTGTACGAAAACATGACCAACTCACTGCACTGATCCCGACTGTCCGACCGGGCACCGGCCGACCTGCCAAAGATACCAATGAGCAAGAACCTGGTAATTGTCGAATCGCCTGCCAAGGCGAAGACCATAAAAAAGTATCTGGGCAAGGGCTACGAAGTCATGGCCTCCTACGGCCATGTCCGCGACCTCGTACCCAAAGAGGGCGCGGTCGACCCTGAACACGACTTCTACATGAAGTACCAGCTCATCGAGCGAAACTCCAAACACGTGGATTCCATCGTCAAGGCGATGAAGAAGTCCGATGCCCTGTATCTGGCCACTGACCCGGATCGCGAGGGCGAGGCCATTGCCTGGCACCTGTGCGAACTGCTGCGCGACCGCAAGACCCTGAAGGACAAGCCCGTGCATCGGGTCGTGTTCCACGAGATCACCAAGCGCGCAATCAACGAGGCCATCGACCACTCGCGTAAGCTGTCGATGGAACTCATCAATGCCCAACAGGCGCGTCGGGCGCTCGACTACCTGGTCGGTTTCAACCTGTCACCACTGTTGTGGAAAAAGATACGCCGCGGGCTGTCGGCCGGACGCGTGCAGAGCCCGGCACTGCGTATGATTGTGGAACGTGAAATCGAGATCGAGAACTTCAAGGCGCGCGAGTACTGGACCCTGGAAAGTGATCTGGTCAAAGACAAGCAGAATTTCATCGCCCGCCTGACTATTCTTGCCGGCGAAAAACTCAAGCAGTTCTCGATCACCGACGAAGCCACTGCAGGCAGGGCACGTGAAGACCTGCTGAAGGCCGCCAACGGCAAACTGGTCGTCGACCAGGTCGAGAAGAAACAGCGCCGCCGCAACCCGGCAGCACCCTTCACCACATCGACACTGCAACAGGAGGCCTCGCGGAAACTCGGATTTACCGCCAGCCGCACCATGCGCGTGGCCCAGCAACTCTACGAAGGCATGGACATCGGGGGCGAGACCGTCGGCCTTATCACCTACATGCGTACCGACTCCGTCAACCTGGCGCAGGATGCCATCGACGAGTTGCGGGAATTCATCCCCGAACGCTTTGGCAAGGGCGCATTGCCCGACGAGGTGCGCGCCTACAAGACCAAGTCCAAGAACGCCCAGGAGGCACACGAGGCCATTCGGCCCACCTCGGTACGCCACACACCCGAGGAGATAAAGAAGTACCTGAGTGCCGAGCAGCTCAAACTCTACGAACTGATCTGGAAACGCACCATCGCCTGCCAGATGATCCATGCCACTATCAATACGGTCAGCATCGATTTCGGCTGTGGCGAAGGCAACCAGTTGCGCTCCACCGGTTCGACCGTTGTCGATCCCGGCTTCATGGCCGTCTACATGGAAGGCGTGGATGACAGCAAGACCGGCAGTGACGAGAAGCTGCTACCGCCCCTGGAGAAGGGTGATGCCTGCAAGCTGAAGGAGATCCGCGCGGACCAGCACTTCACCGAGCCACCACCGCGCTACTCCGAGGCCAGCCTGGTCAAGACCCTGGAGGAACACGGCATCGGCCGGCCATCGACCTATGCGACTATTATCTCGACACTGCAGGCACGCGAATATGTCACCCTGGAAAAGAAGCGCTTCTATCCCACCGATGTCGGCCGTGTCGTCAACGAATTCCTGACGGAGAATTTCACTCCCTACGTGGATTACGACTTCACTGCAGGCCTGGAAGACGAGCTGGACGCGGTATCGCGTGGCGAGAAAGACTGGGTCCCGGTCATGAACGAGTTCTGGAAGCCGTTCCACAAACTGATCGGAAAGGACTACCCGCGCCCCTATCCCAAGCCAATCGAGGAGAAGTGCCCGGAATGCGGCAAGCAGCTGCAGATGAGCCTCGGCCGGGGCGGCTTCTTTATCGGCTGTTCAGGCTATCCGGACTGCAAGTACACCCGCAACGTCGGTGAAGACCGTGCCAGTGCGGAACCCGAAGTCGTGGAAGGACGCAGCTGCCCGAAGTGTGAATCGCCCCTGATCATCCGCAACGGGCGTTATGGCAAGTTCATCGGCTGCAGCAGCTACCCGGACTGCAAATTCATCGAACCGCTGGAGAAGCCGGAAGATACCGGCGTACAATGCCCGGAATGCAAAAAGGGCAACATCCTCAAACGCAAGTCACGGCGTGGTAAAATCTTCTTTTCCTGTGAACGCTACCCAGACTGCAACTACGCCATCTGGAACCAGCCACTGGCGCGGCCCTGTCCCAAGTGCCACTGGCCGATCACGTCCATCAAAATCACCAAGCGCTCCGGCACCCAGCGTGTCTGCCCCCAGGACGGCTGCAAGTTCGTCGAATCCTGGGATGAGCCGCTGCCTGCTGCAAAGGCAGCAGAAAACTAGTCAGGCCTTTCATCGAGAAGGCAAATATTTTCACAGCGGAGGCGCGAAGGACTGTGTGTAAAAAAGTCTTACCGCAAAGGCGCAAAGAAAATAATATAACCAAAGTCTGAATACACACCTTTCGTCATTCCGGCGGATGCGGGAATCATGATCAACGATTTACATACCCGGTCATCATGAGCTGGCACATCCGTGAAGCCGTACGGCGAATTGCGGCTGGCGGCGTTATTGCCTACCCGACAGAAACCGTTTACGGCCTGGGCTGCGACCCGTTCAACGGCCAGGCCGTGCTGCGCCTGCTGGAACTCAAGCAGCGCCGCATCGACCAGGGCGTCATTCTTGTCGCCAGTGACCTGGCGCAACTCGAACCCCTGCTGCTTCCGTTAGGCGCCGCCGCCAGGAAGCACCTGACCGGCAGCTACCCGCACCCGATCACCTGGGTGCTGCCGTGTCCGGCGGAAATCCCGATGTGGCTGCGCGGCGTGCACACCACCCTGGCCGTGCGCATCACCCGTCACCCGATTGCCCGCCCCCTGTGTGCGTGCCTTGACGGACCGCTGGTCTCGACCAGCGCAAACCTCCACGGCGGACACCCGGCCACCACCCCGCTGGCGGTGCGCCGCGCCTTCGGCGACCAGCTGGACTACATACTGCACGGCCCGGTGGGCGCCGACGCACGGCCCAGCGAAATCCGCGACGGCCTCAGTGGCAGGATATTACGCGCTTAGTCGCGAACTGTTACACACCGCAAGGGCGCGAAGGACGCAAAGAAAATTCAAAAAATATTCACTGCAGAGTTTGCGGAGTAAATGCTTAAACGATTATCCGCATGATTTTGATCAACAGGTTCTGAGATATTATATGTAGTAGTTTGATCTGGCATACAGTGCCCGGTTGTAAGTCCGTTTTCCGCTCCATACCGGCTCTTTAGCAGGCGCTTGTTTAATCAAGGCCT
>CAMYJZ010000012.1 GCA_947258845.1 uncultured Ectothiorhodospiraceae bacterium
GTAAGCAACTCAGCTATATCCATGCCTGTTCCCTTTGGTTTCTATGCTAGTCAATGGTTATCGACTGGAATTCTGGATACTTGATCGCCTGATCAAACCGGCAAGTGCACACACCGGGCACCCGGTTCGGACGCTGCGACACCACTCCAGGGCCCCGTTTACAAGCTTCTCCGGCCAGTGCAAGTCAATCACCCGAGTATGCCGCAATACAACAATTTAGCAAGTCACGGCCGCGCCCCGGGCAGCCGCCCGGTGGCTTGTCCTGCGCCACTTCGATCATGTATGGTCAAAGCCATGACTGACTCGAGACTAGCGTTTATTGGTGGCGGGAACATGGCCCGCAGCCTGATCAGCGGCCTGATCGCAGACGGCTGGGAACCCGGGCTGATCTGCGCTGCCGATCCCGATGAACGGCAGATGGAAATACTGGCGGCACGCTTCCAGATCGACACCACACAGGATAACCAGGCGGCGGCGGAACAGGCCGATGCCGTGGTGCTGGCAGTAAAACCGCAGATCATTGGCGCGGTGGCCCGCGCACTGGCGCCCGTGGTCGGCAGGCAGCGGCCGCTGGTTATTTCGATCGCCGCCGGTATTCGCGAAACCGCCCTGCGTAACTGGCTGGGTGAAGACACCGCCATCGTACGCGCCATGCCGAACACGCCGGCACTGGTGCAGAGCGGTGCCACCGCCCTGTATGCCAACCCAGGTGTCAGCGAGGACCAGCGCAACCTGGCCGAATCCATCCTGCGCGCCGTCGGCCTCACCCTCTGGGTCGAGGACGAGGCCCTGATGGATGCCGTCACGGCGCTCTCGGGCAGCGGCCCTGCCTACTTCTTCCTGTTCATGGAGGCACTGCAATCCGCCGGGAAACAACTGGGTCTGAGCGAGGAAACCGCACGCCTGCTGACCCTGCAGACCGCCTTCGGCGCCTCCAAGATGGCACTGGAGAGCAGCGATGATGCCGCCACCCTGCGACGCAGGGTGACCTCCCCCGGCGGGACCACGGAGCGCGCCATCGAGGTACTGCAGCAACATGATTTCGAGGCCATCGTGCGGCAGGCCCTGGAGGCTGCAACCGAGCGCTCGCGGGAACTGGCCAACGAGTTCGGCAGGGACTGATGCAGGGCAGCTATCTCACCAACCCGCTGGAATTCCTGGTCAGCACCCTGTTCAGCCTGTACATCCTGGCCGTCATGCTGCGCTTCCTGCTCGGGGCCGTTCAGGCCGATTTCTACAACCCCGCCAGCCAGTTTCTGGTCCGCATCACCAACCCGCTGCTGGTACCCTTGCGCAAGCTCATCCCCAGTGTCGGCAGGTTCGATACGGCCGCCGTGCTGCTCATGCTGGTCTTGCAGGTCGTCTCGCTGGTCCTGGTGCTGGCCCTGCGTGGCGGCGGCATCCCGGTGGGGGCGGTGCTCGTAACCAGTATCGCGGAACTGGTCTCACTGATGATCAATATCTTTATCTTTGCCATCATCATCCAGGTCATCCTCAGCTGGGTGAACCCGGGCAGCTACAATCCGGTAAGTTCACTGCTCTACAGCCTGACCAACCCGGTACTGCGACCCATACAACAGCTCATCCCACCGATATCCGGCATCGACCTGTCCCCGCTGTTTGCCCTGATTGGTCTGCAGGTGCTGAGGATGCTGGTACTGCCGCTACTGGCCTGACGCGCCCTGCGGCCACTGCCCGGCGTCAAAATTTTGGACTATAGTTTAGTGGACGGGGAGACGTGACAGGAGGTGAAAATGAATAACAAATATATCTGTGTGTCCTGGCTGCTGGGGCTGGTTCTTGCTGTCGCCACACCGCTGACCCAGGCGGAAAACTCGAAAGACTTCGGTCAGTATGTTGTCCACTACAATGCATTATCCACTGACATGCTCCCGCCACAGGTGGCACGCGAATACCGCATTACGCGCAGCAAGAACCGCGGCATGATCAATATCACGGTGCTTCGCAAGGTGCTGGGAAGCCCGGGGCAACCGGTGCATGCCTTCACCCAGGCATCGGCCATCAACCTCGCCGGGCAGGGACGCAAGATTCGCATGCGCGAGATACGCGAAGGCAATGCCATCTACTACATCGGTGAATTCAGGGTCACCAACGAGGAAACCCTGAAGTTCGATGTGAGCGTGCGTCCCCAGGGCACCCAGGAACAATTCCAGGTCAAGTTCAACCAGGACTTCTATACCCAGTAGGCCCTGCCAGTGGCCTCGTGCAACACGCCCGGCGCAGACAAGCCCGGGCGTTTTTTCATATCCCCCGGTATGGCCACCCTACTCGAAACAGAGCATATGCAGCGCACAACAGACCCGATCAGCCAGCAGTGAACTCCGGCAAACAGACACTTCGCAACTGGCTTGCCGCCGCCACTATCTACCTGCAGCCACGCGTAGCCGGCATGATCTTCCTCGGCTTCAGCGCCGGGCTGCCCTTTCTGCTGGTATTCTCCACCCTCTCAGCATGGTTGCGGGATGAGGGCGTCGCCCGCACCACCATCGGCTTCTTCAGCTGGATCGGCATCACCTACTCCATCAAGTTCTTCTGGGCGCCAGTGGTCGACCGGCTGCCCCTGCCACTGCTTACCCGCTTGCTGGGCAAGCGCCGCTCCTGGCTGCTGCTGGCACAGCTGACCATCGCCGCCGGGCTCGCGGGCATGGCGCTGACCGACCCGCACACCGATCTGACGCGCATCGCCGCGTTTGCCCTGCTGGTTGCCTTTGGCTCGGCCACGCAGGACATCACCGTTGATGCCTACCGCATCGAGGCAGTCGAACAGCGGCTGCAGGGCGCCATGGCCGCCACCTATGTACTTGGCTACCGGATTGCACTGCTGGCTGCCGGTGCCGGTGCCTTCTATATAGCCGCGGCGCACTCCTGGTCTACCGCCTACCTGGTCATGGCAGCGCTGATGGCCGTCGGTATCGGCGCCACCCTGGTGATTCGCGAACCGGTGCACCGCGTAGACCAGCGTACCCGTGAACTGGAGGCCCGCCTGGAATCACGCGTCGGTGTACGCGCCAGGGACAGTGCCATGAAGCGCCTCGCAGCCTGGTTTTCCGATGCCGTCGTCAGCCCGTTTGTAGAATTCTTCCAGCGTAACGGGACGCTGGCGATTGTCATCCTGCTGCTGGTCGGGGCCTACAAGCTCAGCGATATCACCATGGGTGTGATGGCGAACCCCTTCTACCTCGACCTGGGCTTCAGCAAGACCGATATCGCCAACATCACCAAGCTGTTCGGATTTTTCATGACCATCGCCGGTGCCGGGCTGGGCGGCATCCTGGTGGTACGCTACGGCATCATGCGCCCGCTGCTCGCCGGGGCGATACTAATCGCGGCAACCAACCTGCTGTTCGTCTGGCTGGCGCTCAGCGAGCCGCGCCTGAGCACACTCGCCATCGTCATCAGCGCCGACAACCTCAGCGGCGGACTGGCAACAGCGGCCTTCATCGCCTACCTGTCGAGCCTGACCAACACCGCCTATACGGCCACCCAGTACGCCCTGTTCAGCTCCCTGATGACGCTCCCGGCAAAGCTCATCGGCGGGTTCGCCGGCTGGATGGTCGACAACGCCGGTTATGCCAGTTTCTTCCTGTATGCCGGCCTGCTCGGGGTGCCGGCGATCCTGCTGGTCCTGTACCTGTCGCAGCACGATAAAGCCGCCAATGCCGACACCGGCTGAAGGCGGCGAACCCGCCCGGGCCGGGACGACTGGCATTGCTAACTATCTGATATTTATGCGTCTATTATCAATCTCGTGGCCAGGACGGGCACCTGGACCATCCGGCTTATGGCAGGACCCGACCAAATCGGCTAGCCTGAAACACTGGAGGTTGAGAATAAATGCAAGAAAAACGCTCCAAGGGGCAGCGTCGCTGGGGCATCAGGGCTGATTTTCCCCTGGTCGACAGTGACGGCATCACGGTGGTCATCGACCGCCGCCATCTGCGAGACAGACGCCTGGATAACATCCCACTGGCGGAACGGCTGATGCTGTTCTCCCAGATGCTGCCGCCCGACCCGGGCCGCAGATAACAGCTGCCTGCCGGCGCCCGCGACCTGACCCGCGGCACCCGCCCTACAAGGGGTAGTCGTAATCCATGATCAGCGGGGCATGATCTGAAAATCGCCGGTCCTTGTAGATGCGCGCCCCCCGTACTGCCTCATGCAGGCCGGGAGTGACTACCTGGTAGTCGATGCGCCAGCCGACGTTTTTGGACCAGGCCTGACCGCGGTTTGACCACCAGGTGTACTGATCCGCTTCTTCGTTTACGGCACGGAAGGCATCGACATAGCCGGCCGGGCCGAACAACTCGTCCATCCAGGCGCGCTCCTCGGGAAGAAAACCGGAATTCTTCCGGTTGCCACGCCAGTTCTTCAGGTCGATCTCCTTGTGGGCAATGTTCCAGTCACCACAGAGGATAAACTCGCGCCGCTTGAGACGCAGCTGGCGCAGGTAAGGCATGAAGCGGTCGAGAAAATCGAACTTGACGGCCTGGCGCTCCTCGCTGGAGGACCCGGAGGGCAGGTAGACCGACACCACGCTCAGGGATCCGAAGCGGACCTCGATGTAGCGGCCCTCGGCATCCATGTCCGGCCAGCCCAGGCCACTGATCACCCTGTCCGGTTTGCGCTTGCTGTAGATCGCGACACCGCTGTAGCCCTTCTTCTCGGCATCGTGGAAATTTACATGCCAGCCACGCGGCCAGAACACCCTGTCTTCCAGCTGGTGTACCTGGGCCTTGGTCTCCTGCAGGCACACCACGTCCGCCCGCTGGCGCGCCATCCACTGGAAAAAACCCTTCCTGGCGGCAGCCCGAATGCCGTTAACGTTGGCCGTAATAATGCGCATATTTTTCCCCGGACTCTATCCGCGTGTATGATAGCGATCCCGGCAAGCGGTTACGATATCCAGCATCCCGATGAAAGACTACCAGCACGAATTTATCGACTTCGCCATTGGCGCCGGCGTGTTGCGCTTCGGCGACTTCACCCTGAAATCAGGACGCACCAGCCCCTATTTCTTCAATGCCGGCCTGTTCAATACAGGGGAGCACCTGGCGCGCCTGGGACGTTTCTATGCCCGGGCCATCGTTGACAGTGGCATCGGTTTCGATGTCCTGTTCGGGCCGGCCTACAAGGGCATCCCGCTGGCCGCCACGGCCGGGATTGCACTGGCCGACCATCACGACATGAATGTGCCCTGGTGCTTCAACCGCAAGGAGGCCAAGAATCACGGCGAGGGCGGCAACCTGGTGGGGGCCGCCCTGTCGGGCCGGGTGCTGGTCATCGACGACGTCATCACTGCCGGCACCGCGATCCGCGAGGCCGTGGAAATCATCGGGGCCGCCGGCGCCGCACTGGCCGGCGTTGTGATAGCACTCGACCGTCAGGAGCGCGGCCAGGGTGAAGGCTCGGCCATCCAGGAGGTGGAACAGCGCTTCGGCATCCGGGTAATCAGCATCATCAGACTGGAACAGCTGCTGGAATACCTGCGGGAGAAACCCGAACGTGGCGCCGAGGTCGCGAAGATACAGGCCTACCGGGAACAGTACGGCGTCTAGCCCCCGCGCCGGGGCTGCAGAACGCGGCAGATACGATGCCGGTTTTTGTGACCGGCGTCACAGTTTTGCGCGCTGCCGGGCCAGTCAGCCGATAATCAGCTTGAGCCCCACCAGCAGGGTGATGATTTCGAAGGCCCGCTTGATCCAGCGGTTGCCGGACTTGATCGCCAGGTGCGCGCCCAGGTAACCACCCAGCAGGGAACCCAGCAGCAGGGCCGGCAACCAGGCCCAGCGGATCTCGCCCAGGATGCCAAGGGTCAGGGCGCCGGCCCCGTTCCAGAACATGCCCACCAGTATCAGGGTATAGGCAATGGCGCGGCGGTAATCGAGGCCGAACCAGCGCACCAGCCAGAGGGTTACGAACAGGCCGGTGCCCGAGGTCAGGGAGCCGTTCAGTGCCCCGATAGCGAACAGGACCAGGCCCCCGATCAGGAACCCGCGCCGGTCACGGTTGCTGGGCCTGACTGCCTGGCCCAGCCCCGGATTCAACCAGGAATAAATGCCCAGGCCCGCAGTCAGCAGACCCAGCGCCACCTCGGCCGCCCGTTCCGGCACCGAAAGAATGATATTCGCACCAACAATGACGCCCGGCAGGCCGAAGGCCAGGATATACATCACCAGCCGGCGCTCCAGGGCACCTTCTCTCAAGTGCCTGACGGTGGCGCCGATACCCAAGGCAACACTGGCCACTTTGTGGGTCGCCAGGGCGATCGCGAACGGCAGACCGAGGAATATCAGGACCGGCAGCTGGATCAGGCCGGCACCGCCCCCGGAAAACGCCGAAAACAGGTTGGCGACCAGGGAGACCAGGAACAGAATCCCGTGTTCCAGACCGTTCACAGCCGGGAGCCTGTACCGACTGCATCGGGTATATAATTAGCGGGCATGATGCAGACGAGTTTTGTTACAAGAGGAATAGCCACGATATGAAATTTACCCCCCATAATATCCGTTACCTGGTATTTTTACCGGCCTTTCTGGTCGTCACGGCCGTCTCCGCCGAACGCACCTTCAAGTGGGTCGATGAAGAGGGCAATATCCACTTTGGTGACCGGGTGCCGCCCCGCTATGCGAACAGGGAGCGCGAGGAGATCAACAAACAAGGCCGTACCGTGAAGGTCTACGAGGCCCCCAAGACGGCCGAGGAAAAGGCCGAGATCAGGCGCCAGGCAGAACTCGAGGCGGCAGAAAAGGAAAGGACCAAAAAACGGGCGATTCACGATCGCAGCCTGCTGGCGACCTACTCCAGCGAGGAAGACATGCTGATGGCACGTGATGGCAAGATCGCCTCCGTGGACGCACTCATCCAGCTGACCAACAGCCGGATCGAGTCCTCCAGGAAACGCCTGCTGACACTTGAAACAGAGGCCGCCGAGTTCGAACGCAGCGGCAAACCGGTGCCGAAAATCCTGCAGAGCCAGATTACGACCGCCCGTAGCCAGTTAATTGACAACGAGGCATTCGTCATTGCCAAGGAAAAGGAAAGGCAGGTCATTACAGAAAAGTTCAGCGCCGACATCTCACGATATCGCGAACTCAAGGGGCTTTAGCCGCTCAACAGCCCCTCAGGCACGAATCAGCGTGCCGACACCTTCATCGGTAAACAACTCAACCAGCACGGCGTGCTCGAGCCGACCGTCGATGATGTGGGCGGCATTGACGCCGCTGTGAACGGCGGACAGGGCACAGTTGATCTTCGGCAGCATGCCGCCGTGTACGGTGCCGTTGGCAATCAGGGCATCGACATCGACGGCACCCAGTCCGGTCAGCAGCTTGCCCGCCTTGTCCAGCAGGCCCGGCGTATTGGTCAACAGTATCAGCTTCTCGGCATCGAGTACCTCGGCCATGCGACCGGCCACCAGGTCGGCGTTGATGTTGTAGGAATGGCCGTCATCCCCCACACCGATGGGCGCAATCACGGGAATGAAATCCCCACTGACCAGCATGTGCACAACACCGGCATCGATACTGGCCACCTCACCGACATGACCGATATCAATGATCTCCGGCGCCTCGAGTTCCGGTGAATTACGAGTGATGGTCAGTTTACGCGCCCGAATCAGGTCGCCATCCTTGCCGGTCAGTCCCACCGCACGCCCGCCGTGACGGGTAATCAGGTTGACGATCTCCTTGTTGACCAGTCCACCCAGCACCATCTCGACCACGTCCATGGTCTCGCTGTCAGTGACCCGCATGCCATCGACGAAGTGGCTTTCCTTGCCGATCCGTTCCAGCAGGCTGCCGATCTGCGGGCCGCCGCCATGCACCACCACCGGGTTGATCCCCACCAGCTTCATCAGCACGATATCACGTGCAAAGCCACTCTTCAGGTCCTCGTCCACCATGGCATTACCGCCGTATTTGATGACCACGGTCTTGCCGCGGAAACGGCGGATGTAGGGCATCGCCTCGGTGAGGACGCGTGCCACATTGCGTGCGGATTCGGTTGTCAGTGACATGGCTGTATTATCGCTGCTGAATTATTCGATAGGGCATGCGCCTGCCGGATGGTGCCCGGCTGGACAGATATTACGCGGCAACCAGGGAAAGTTACAGCGGCCGCCGTCAGAATGGCAATGACAGGCCGGGCTCGACCTGCAGCATCACGCGCCGGAATTCGTCCATGATGCGCGTCAGGGCCGCCTGGTCATCCGCCTCGAAACGCAGCACCAGCACCGGCGTGGTGTTCGATGCACGCACCAGGCCCCAGCCATCCTCGAAGTCGGCCCGCAGGCCATCGATGGTGGAGACCCGGGCGCCCTCGAAGTGTGCACTGGCCAGCAGGCGCTCGATGAACCTGGGCGGCTCACCCTCCTGCATGGTGACATTGAGTTCGGGCGTATTCACGCTGTCAGGCAGGCTGGCGAAGATCTCGGTGGCGGGACGCGCATCCTTGCCCAGGAGCTCAAGCAAACGCGCCGCGGCATACAGGCCGTCATCGAAACCGTACCAGCGCTCCTTGAAGAAGATATGGCCGCTCATCTCGCCGGCCAGCAGGGCCCCGGTCTCCTTGATCTTGGCCTTGATGAATGAATGGCCGGTCTTCCACATCAGGGGTTCACCGCCATGCTGACGGATAATACTGTCGACGAAGCGCGAACACTTCACGTCGTAAATGATCCGGCCGCCGGGGTTGCGATCCAGGATATCAGCGGCAAACAACATCAGCACCCGGTCCGCCCAGACGATATCACCCTCGGTGGTCACCACACCGAGCCGGTCACCGTCGCCGTCGAAGGCCAGCCCGACATCGGCCCGGGCCTGTTTGACCGTTTCGATCAGGTCCTTGAGGTTCTCGGGCTTGCTCGGGTCGGGGTGATGGTTGGGGAAGTTGCCATCGACCTCGCAGTACAACTCGGTGACCTCGCAGCCGATGGCCTTCAGCAACTGCGGAGCGACGGCACCGGCGACACCGTTGCCACAGTCGATCACTACCTTGAGCGGCCGGTCCAGCCGGATATCACTGCGTATGCGCTCGATGTATTCGGGGATGATGTCCATCTCCTCGACCTCGCCCTGGCCGGATATGAAATTGCCGGCCTCGATCCGCTCGCGCAGGTGCTGGATGGATTTTCCCGACAGGGTCTCGCCGTCGATCATGATCTTCAGGCCGTTGTAGTCCGGCGGGTTGTGGCTGCCGGTGACGATCACGCCCGTCTGGGTGTCGAGGTGGTTGGCGGCGAAGTACAGCACCGGGGTCGGCACCACGCCGATATCCTTGACGTCACAACCGGTTTCAAGCAGGCCGGCTACCAGGGCCTGCGCGAGCGCAGGACCGGACAGCCGGCCGTCGCGCCCGACCACAACGGTGTTGCGTCCCCGCTGGATGGCCTCACTGCCGATGGCGCGACCGATCTGCCTGACGGCCAGCGGCGTCAGGGTCTGATTTACAACACCGCGAATGTCATAGGCACGAAATATTGATGCCTCCACCGTGACGTCTGTTGCTTCCTCCGACCCAAAATCCAGCGGGCCTTCCTCAACGACCATGCTGTCACCGTGCAAGGCTTCGTAGCCGGGCGAAAGCTCCTGCAGGCCGGTCTGCTGACCGGCCTCCGTGTCCGCAGGCTCCTCTTCCGCAGCTCCAGTCACCGCCTCCTCCGCCGCTTGCTGTAAAGAGTCAAGTTGTTCATCCCGGGCATGTGCAATATGATCGCGGGTCTGGGCAACACCGACAATGCGCGTCATGAACGCCATCGTTTCCTGCATCTCGCTCAGGCCACTGGGATATTCTCTCCGGGCCTGTCCATCCCGAACGTCCTTGGCAAGATTGACCAGGCTGATCTGGTCCTGGTTCAGGGCCCCTGACAGACGCCTGAACAACATCAGCGTGATCACGACCATTACGGCCGCCATGACCAGGAAGGCCGCCATCACCCACAAACCGGTCCTGGCCAGGAAGGCCGCGCTGCTCTGTGCCGGCCAGTAGGCGACCTGCCAGCGACTGCCCGTAACAGCGCTGACGGCAATCGGCTCCCCGTCCTTGTATTGTGCATCCCCGCGGTGATCTACCGTTGCCGGCGCACCCTTGGCACCCGTCTGCTGCAATTCCAGGTAGCCGCTCATCTGGTGCGCACCGCCCAGGACACCGGCAAGCGCCTCACTGGAAAGCGACAGCCTGACCAGCCCGACCACGCCCCCACCTTGCGGATCCGTTACCCGCCGGATGATATTGATGTGCTCCTGAGGCGTATTCATCAGGTGAACCTCGGCCAGCGGCGGCTGTTCACGGCCCTCCGCCTCGCGCATCTGGGCCAGGGCCGCATAACTCAGGGGCGGTGTGGCTTCCGGGTTGGTCTGGTCGATACCGGGAGGCAGCAGTTGCACGTTGATGGCGGCCGGCAGCAACGTGACGAGTCGCGCCTCCTGCGCACGGAGGGCATCTTCATCCCGGGCCATCAGCAGTTCGGCGGTAGCCGGGGCACGGGCCAGCCGCTCGATGCTGGAGCTGTAGAAATTTACCAGCGTCTCGACCTGCGCGGCAAACTGCCCGGTCAGCGTGGCGCTGTCCCGGTCGATGGTCCGCGAGATGTACATGGCGGAGAATTGAAAGATGAACAGGGTAAGCACCGCCAGCAACACCACGGCGGCAACCAGGATCTGCAGCCTGACCCCGGACAGGCTGGCACGCCGCACACTGATGACCGGTTTTGCCGGCGTGGCTCCGGCTCCCGGCGACGGTGTATCGTCCCTGGCCTGCTTGCGCTTGAAAAATACGGGTATTGTAAGCTTCATGGTGATTCCCGAATGGCCCTGGTGTGTTATCGACCGCCCGGTCCGATTACTAAGGGATCAATGACGGCCGGTATGGCCAAAACCGCCCTCGCCACGCTGCGTGGCGCTGAATTCCTCGACCACCTCGAAATCGGCATGCACCACGGGCACGATCACCATCTGGGCGATGCGCTCGCCGGGTTGCACGGTGAACGATGCCTGACCACGGTTCCAGCAGGAGATAAACACCTGCCCCTGGTAATCCGAATCGATCAGTCCCACCAGGTTGCCCAGTACGATCCCGTGCTTGTGGCCCAGTCCGGAACGCGGCAGCAGCATGGCGGCCAGGCCGGGCTCCTGGATATGGATGGCCATGCCGGTCGGGATCAACTCGGCTTGGCCGGGCGCAATCTCCAGGGGTGACTCGACACAGGCACGCATATCCATGCCGGCCGCACCGTCGGTGGCGTAGTGCGGCATCGGAAATTCATCACCCAGTCGCGGGTCCAGTATCCTAAGCTGAATCTTTTGCATGCAGTTTGATTACCTTGTCCTTGTTTACTTTGGCCTGGTAGCGCTCTGCCAGCAGTGCCACCAGTTGCCGCGCCAGGCGAGCCTTGCGGGTCCGTCCGAGCTGCTGTTGACCCCCTTCCCAGAAGACCTGCAGGGCATTGTCATCCACCTCGAAGCCCAGGCCCGGGCCAACGCGATTCGCGGCAACCATATCCAGCGATTTGGCGCGCAGCTTTTTGCGTGCATTCGCCTCCAGCGCATCGGTCTCGGCTGCAAAGCCCAGTGTGAACGGCGGTTCCGGCAGGGCGGCGACGGCGGCCAGGATATCGGGATTGGGTTCCAGCGCCAGGCTCATCCCGGCGGCGGACTTCTTGAGCTTCTGTCCGGCCACACTCCGCGGCCGGTAATCCGCAACGGCAGCGGCAGCGATAAATATATCCGTGTCCGCAACCTGTTCCATCACGGCAGCATACATCTGTTCCGCCGTCTCCACCGGGATGCCTTCCACCCGCTCCGGCAACGCCAGTGCAACCGGCCCGGTGACCAGTGTGACCCGCGCCCCGGCCTCGGCCGCCGCGTCTGCAAGGGCATAGCCCATTTTGCCCGAACTGCGATTGCTGATATAGCGCACCGGGTCGATGGGCTCGCGCGTCGGCCCGGCGGTCACCAGCACCCGGCGACCGGCCAGGGCGCCTCCCTGGAACAGCCCGTCCAGGTGGTGAGCCAGTTCCTCCGGCTCGAGCATGCGTCCCGGTCCGGTCTCGCCGCAGGCCTGGCTGCCCGTGGCGGGCCCCAGCACCTGCACCCGGCGGGCGCGCAAGGTCGCCAGATTGTCCCGGGTGGCCGGCTGCTGCCACATGGCACGGTTCATCGCCGGTGCCACGGCCAGCGGCGCCTCGCAGGCCAGGCAGACCGCCGCCAGCAGGTCATCGGCGCGGCCCTGCACCAGCCGGGCCATGAAATCCGCCGTGGCCGGCGCCACCAGCAGGGCATCGGCCCAGCGGGCCAGCTCGATATGCCCCATGGCCGCCTCGGCCCGGGGATCCAGCAGGTCGCTGTGCACCGGCTGACCGGATAGCGCCTGCAGGGTCAGCGGGGTGATGAACTCCCGGGCCGCGGCCGTCATCACCACCCGCACCTCGGCGCCCCGCTCGCGCAGGTGCCGGACCAGTTCGGCACTCTTGTAGGCGGCGATCCCGCCGGTGACGCCCAGCAGGATGTGTTTGCCGGATAAGGTATTCATTAGAAGGCAGTTTAACAGAAGACCCCGAACTGCGGACATGGGCCGGTGGTCACGGATAGCGAAAAGTCCCCACCGCCGGGTCGCGGAGTGCGCAGAGTAATGACATAAGGGCCCGGGAAATTCTTACAGCAGAACGGGTGTTTTGCTGCTATTGCCGTGTGTTGCCATGGCATTAGGCTTTATCCTCTGCGTCCTCCGCGCCTCCGCGGTTGGTCGTTCACATTCAGGTCCAGCCGGCCGCGTTAATTCAGGATCAGGGAGGCCGTCATGCACACCATCCGCGACTGGCCGGCCTCTGAAAGGCCGCGTGAAAGGCTCCTCAACCACGGCCCGGCCGCCCTGTCGGACGCCGAACTGCTTGCCATCATCCTGCGCACCGGTGTCAACGGCAAGACCGCCGTCGACCTGGCCCGGGAACTGCTGCAGGCCTTCGGGGGGCTACGCCCCCTGCTGGAGGCAGACCGGCGCCGCTTCTGTGATATGCACGGGCTGGGCACGGCGACCTATGTGCAGGTGCAGGCGCTGCTGGAAATGGCGCGCCGCCACCTGCAGGCGCAGCTGCAGCGCGAGGATGTCCTGGAAAACCCCGACATGACACGCCATTACCTTGTCAGTCGCCTGCGCCACTACCGGCACGAGGTCTTTGCCTGCCTGTTCCTGGACAACCGTCACCGGGTGATTGCCTTCGAGGAACTGTTTCGCGGCACCATCGATGGTGCCAGCGTGCATCCGCGTGAAGTCGTCAGGCAGGCACTGCTGCACAATGCCGCCGCGGTGATCCTCGCACACAACCACCCCTCCGGCGTGGCCGAACCCAGCCGCGCCGATATCCAGCTCACCCGCCGCCTGGTCGATGCCCTCGGACTGATGGATATCCGGGTACTCGACCACCTGGTAATCGGTGACGGCGCGGGAACATCGCTGGCAGAGCGCGGCCTGCTGTAAAAGGGGCTAATCCGACATGGCCCGTGCCAGGGGGCGGTATTGCAGGCTGTAGAACATTTCGAGGTAGCGCCGCAGTTCATCACGCTCCAGATCGGTCACGTAATGCCAGAAACCATAGACGCGTGACAGGGTCATCAGGCGTTCGGCATAGCCCTTCCAGGTGTAACGTTTATTGACCCGCTCCAGCGCCGCCACCGAGACACGCTCCCATTCAGCCGGCCGCTCCCGGCAGCATGCGAAGAACTCCGCCATGCGCTGCGCCGCTTCCGCCCCGTAATTGGGATTGATATGGAAACCGGAAATATTATCCTCGATGATCTCCAGCGGCCCGCCAAAACAGGTAGCAAAGGTCGGCAGACCGGTACTCATCGCCTCGATCACGGTCAGGCCGAACGCCTCGAACAGGGCCGGCTGAACGAAGGCGCCACGCGTATCGGCAATCACCCGGTAGAGTTCGCCGGCAAAGGCCTTGTCAAGATACATCCCCAGCCAGCGGACCTGGCCGTCCAGACCGTACTCATCCATGAGCCGGTGCATTTTCAGAATCTGCTCGTATTCCTCCGCGTTGCTGGACCTGGCAGGATCCACGTGCCCGGCAACCACGACCAGGTTTGTTTCCTCGCGAAGCTCAGGGCATTTGGCGTACCACTCGACCAGCCCGGTAATGTTCTTGATCTGGTCCATGCGCGCCATGGTGAACAACAACGGTTTGCCGGTATCAAACAGGACGCCTCGTATGTCACCGCCGTCCGCGGCGAACAGGAGATCACGAATGTCCTCATCGCAATGAGCAAGACGCAAGTCGGACTCGGTGTACGGGAAGTAGATCTCATCGTCCGCGCCGGGCGAGACGATGTTGAACTTCGGGTCGAACACGTCGATACCATGAACCACGCGATACAGGCCAGGCATCGTATAAGCATTGTGCGCCTCATACTGCCCGACACTGTCACCCGTGCCGGCAATCTCCTGGTAGGTGGAGGTAATGATAAAATCGGCCGTATTCATGGCAATCAGGTCGGCAGTGAACTGGCAGGAAAAGTGGTAATGATCGTCGTTTTCGCGCCAGTACAGATCTGAATACAAATACTTGGTCTTTTCCAGGGCATGCGCGATATTGCACTGCGTCACGCCAAGTCGCTGCGACAGCAGCGATGCCACCAGGTTGCCGTCGGAATAGTTACCTATGATAAAATCAGGCCGGCCTCCCAGATCAGCCAGTATTTCGCGCTCGACGTCATGGCTGAAGCGTTCCAGATACGGCCAGATCTCAAAGCGTGATATCCAGCGCGGCACGATCTTGCCGCCCGGATCCAGAAAAGGGACTCGCAGGATCCGCGCATTACGCGTTCCGGTAACGGGTTCAATGCGCTGATCGCAGGTCGTACCCTCGGCCTCGGGTATCAGACGAGTCACCACCAGAATGCGCGGATCGATATCCAGCCCCTGCTCCTGCAGGCTGTTGTGCATGGCCCGTTCCAGGGCGCGCACCTGGTCGAGGATATAGACCACCTGGCCACCGGTATCCGGACGGCCCAGCACATCGCTCTGCCCGAACCAGCCATGCGGCGACAGTATCGCAATGGAAAAGATCATCGGGATATTCTGCAGGAACTGTTCCAGACCGGAAGGTGACGGTGCCTCGAGCACATCCAGCAGGAGTTCCATGTAGGCCCTGATTCGCCCCGCATCCCTGCCCCAGCCGGGTTCGAAGCCCAGGGCACGCAAACGCGGCGCCAGTTCCGCCCAGCTTGTTTCGGCCGGCACCGACATCAGGACCTCTTCCGCCTGCCGCAGAGCCGAGCGCAACTTGGTCACATCATCGACCGACTCGTTGAGCATCAGCGTCTGCTGCTGGTAGCGGTGTACGCGCAGAAAATCAAGCAGCAGGCGGCTGCCCTTGCCACTGTCCTCGAACAACTGGCTGGAAAGACGCCGATTGAGGAATTCCACGCCGCGTCCGATAGAGCGCGTCTCGTGCATCTTCGGTGAACCGCGCAGAAACGGCTCGAGGTCGATCTCCAGTATGTGTTCTGCTGAGACCTGCCGGTCATCAACGAGACGCTCCTTTACGTACAGGAACTGGCCTACGGGGATTTCCTCGACCATCATTGTATTGCCGTGCAACCGCAGATAACGCCAGCGACCGACCCTGACTCGCAAGGCAACATAAAGCCGGTCGGCATCGATAACCGCTTCCTGGGTCGCCTGCACCATATGGTCCAGCGGGGTTCCGGCAAGACAGGCGCCCGTGGCAGACTCACATAGCCTGGCAAAGGCATTATGCACCTCGTCACGCAGCAACAAGGGCTTGCCGAGATCCTGCAAACGGAGGAGCACGAGGTGTGCGTGGGTGCGCTCTTCACTGAAGTAGCGCTGCAGGGATCCAAGGAATTCCCGTTCCAGCGTCATACAAGCCCCCAGTCTGCAATAAACGGCTGATAGAAGCCCGGGTCCTCGACAATCGCGCCGCGGCAGGCGACGATGGCGGAGGCAAAGGCCTGTGAGCGCTCCAGCGTCTGGCGGTATGGCCATCCCCGCAACACACCCAGTATGAGAACACTGGTCAGCGCGTCACCGGCACCGACGGTATCCACCATCCCGGCCACGGGTTGCGGTGTGACCCGGAACCTGTCAGTGCCGGCAGTCAGCAATTCCGCACCGGCTGCACCCCGGGTAAGCACCAGCACTTGCAAGCCGGCATCCGCCATCAATTGCTGCATACGGCTGGAATCATCCCTGCCGTCCGGTACCAGCTGCAACAATTCCTCGTCGTTCAGCTTGGCCAGCCAGGCGCCGTCGAGCAGATCCAGCACCTGCTCGTGCTGCCACCAGGGGCTGCGCAGGTTGACATCGACCAGGCGTCTGCTGGTGTAGCGCGCACAAAGATATGCCAGTGTCTGTGCAGAAACAGGACTCCTGGCCGCCAGGCTGCCATGGTAGAACAGCGCGGTCTCCGGGATCGGCGGCAACGCGTCACGTTCAATGTAGTCATAGGCCTGGTCAGGGATGATATCGAAGCTGTGGCCGGTGCCGGACAGGGTAATTGTGACCTTGCCGGTCGGGTGAGACGAATCCAGCTGCAGGCCAGAGGTATCCATGCCATGCCTGTGCATGGCATCCCTAACCCTGTGACCGAGGGGATCATCGCCGACCCTGGAGATGAATAAAGGTGCCAGGCCAAAACCCTGCAGATGCCAGGCCACGTTGAACGGCGCGCCACCGAGTATCGCCTGACCATCCGGGAAACAGTCATACAAGACCTCGCCGAAAATGAGCGGCCTTTCGTTATCAACCATTGGCAGGCACCGTAGCGGTGACGCCCGTCAACCAGTCGCGAATTTCCGGCCGGTAATGCACTACACCTTCCAGCACACCTGCCGTGTAATTGCCGTTCATATCGATCAGCCCTCCCTGCGCGATGTACAGGGCATCTGCGTGTCCCCGCTCGCTGGCCTGAGCCAGCGCCTCGAGACGCACCTCCGGGCTCGCATTGGCAACCAGCACGGCCGGGATCTCGCTGACCAGCACTGGCAGGTCATTGCCACTGTCGCCCGCGAACACGGTATCGGCCAGCGTAAAGCCGTTGCGTTGCATCAAAAACGATATCGCATTTTTTTTGCCGGCGCTGGCCGGCAGCACATCCAGCAAACCGATCCCGCGCGGCTCATCGATGCTCCAGACGAGGCTTGCCCTGACGCCACAGGCCTCGAGACGCTGGCGGATATCGCGCGACAGCGTATCAGTGTCGGCATACAGCGGTACATAAAAGCTTAACTTGTGCAGGTTCTGCTTTGCCGGCTCCTGCCGGGACAGATCCACTATATCGAGCAACAGCTTCCCGAGGTCGCTGCGCCCCATGCCAGCCCAGTCGGGGGCGATCTTCTGCTGCCATTCAGGCCAGGGATGCCAGTCATTCGAGCGGACCTCGTAAATCGTGGTTCCGACATCGCCGATGACATAATCAGGCCCTGGCAGGGAATAATTGGCCATGGCCTCGCAGACCAGCTGCCGGTCGCGCCCGGTCACATACACCAGCGTCACTTCCGGCCTGGCTGCCAGTGCAGCAAACCGGCTGCGCGCACCATCTGATTCCGGTTGCGGCCCGTTCGGCAGAACGGTGCGGTCGAGATCCGTGCATAGCAGCAAGCGCATGCTCATGCCCCCGACAGGTCGCAGCTGTCGAGGAAATCATAGTACTCGATCGCCTCCAGGATTCCGGCGGCGCAGGACTGTTTGGCAAAATAGATCCTTTCGATATCGCTCAGGGCAGACAACTCCTCATGATGGCGATTGGCTACCACGACTGCCATGGTATTCCCGCGCATCATGTCTTCGTCGGCCCCCGACCCACCTGCGGCAAGGATATGTTCAAGCGGAATATCCCAGTGATCGGCAACCCAGCGCAGCGCAAAACCCTTCGAGGCCCGCGCCGGGATGATATCCAGATACTGTCCGAAGGATATGGACAGGTTGACCGTCTGCTCATACTGCTGCATCAGACTGTTGATCTCATCCAGACCCGGCGCTTCCCTCGGGTCGATGTAATAGCTGATTTTGAAATTGCTCTGCTCCGACTTGGGCTGCCGCTTTAGTCCCGGCAGTTCTGCAAGGATGCGCTGCACCGACTTCGGGTTCCACAGGTGATCGATATGCTTGACCCAGGCCTGGTCGGCGGTGAGACGCGGGGCATAATAGATCTCGGTTCCGAGACTGGTGATCAGAATATCGGGCAGCGGAATACCGTATTGCTTCATGGCACGCAGGGCGGAATCAAGTCGCCGTCCCGTCGCGATGCCAAAGGTCGTGCACTTGCGGTACTCGCGTATTACCCCGATGAAATCGGCCAGTGACTTCGGATCCCCCAGCAGGTTCTGATCCAGGTCGGAAAAGATAGCACGGTCGTGATACAGCGAGCGCTGCACAAGGGGGGCCTCGGACACAGACGGTTGCAACGCTTGGCGCAAGGGATGCAGGCCGGCAAGGTATTCCTCGACATGCGCCTGCCAGGAGTAGTGTGTATGCACCCCCTGCACGCCACTATTCGCAAGGCGCCGCCAGGCATTGGCATCACTCAGCAGGCGCAGCAGCGCCTTGGCCATATCGGCCTTGTCAAGCGGGTCGATCAGGTAGCCATTACGGCAATTGCTGATGATATCCCGCGGACCTCCGTCTTCCGTCGCCACGATCGGCAGACCACTGGCCGCCGCTTCGATCAGGGTCAGGCCGAAGGGTTCGGTTAGCGCGGGATTGATGAAGGCGCCGTGGGTCGCGGTTGCGATCCGGTAGAGTATCGGTACATCGTCCGGATGATGGTGTTTGGGATAGGCGACCTTCCCGTACAGGTCATGCTGGTCGATGGCCAGCAGGATATCCGTCAATACCTCCTGCGCCCCCTCCTCCATGTCCCGGATGTCATCCCGGTTACCGGCGACAATGACCAGATTGGCGATCTCCTGCAGTGCCGGCGACTCACCGTAGGCCTCCAGCAGGGTACCGATATTCTTGCGGGTATCCGGCCGCGAAAGCGCAAGCACCAGGGGCCGGTCAGGATTCAGCAAAAAGCGCGCAAGTTCCCGCCTGATTGGTGCATCCTGTTCGCTGCCATCCGGTGGAAAGAAGCGCCCCAGTTCAATGCCGGGCGGGATAACCTTCATTCGTTGCGGCTGGGAACGGTTGTACAGGCCGTACTGCTGGTCGATCTCCTGGGAGGTACTGGTAATCACCAGTTCGGCCGTACCCAGCACATCCTCTTCCGCCTCGATACGGCGTGTCATGTTGTAGCGCCGCTCGATTTCCCCGCGCTTCAATCCTGTAGCCAGCAGGCGCCGGCGCTTGACCCGCCCCAGCGAATGACCGGTATGCACCAGCGGGACCTCGAGCAGGTGGGACAGGCGCACCCCGGCATAGCCGGCGTCGGCATAATGGCTGTGGATTATGTCCGGCATGAGACCGTTATCACGCAGATAGGCGTGGGCATTGTCGACAAAATTATCCAGGCTGTCCCAGAGCTGTTCCTTGGGAAGATAGTTATCCTCGCCGCACTCGATACGCACGATGCGTGCCTTCTCTGACAAGGCCTCCTCGGGGCGCGCATAATCCGAGCTCACCCCCGAGTCCAGTATCCGCCGTGTCATGAGATCGACCCGGCCGACATCCGGGTGCGCGCCCAGGGCACGCGCGAGTTCGACCACATACTTGATCTGGCCGCCGGTATCGGCATCGCTGCCCAACTCCAGATCATGGCCGCGAACCAGGCCATGGATACTGATAAGGAGTATGTACAGTTTGTCCTCTGAGTCAGGCATCCCTGAAAATTATTGCAATGTGTCCTGTTAATGCGGCAGGGGCTGGTCCCGACTGCCGAACGGTCATGGATAGCGAGAACAACTCGCCTTTAGCGATGACCAGCCTAACAATAAACACCTTTATTTTCAATATAATAGGAATTAAGGGCCTGAATGTGGCCGGCGCTCACCCTGATCTGCGGCTTGCGGGCAGCCGGGCAAACTGCTATAAAAGCGCGCTCATTTTCATATCAGCCAGCAGTGGTACAGGAATTCCAGTCATGTCCAGAGTCTGTCAGGTCACGGGGAAACGCCCGCAAAGCGGCAACAATGTCTCCCATGCCAACAACAAAACGCGGCGGCGCTTTCTGCCCAATCTGCACGATCACCGCTTTTGGGTGGAAGACGAGAAGCGCTGGGTGAAACTGCGCGTGTCCTCCAAGGGGATGCGCATCATTGACAAGCTGGGCATCGCCAGCGTGCTGGCCGACATCCGCGCCCGTGGCGAGAAGGTCTAGGAGCAAACGATATGCGTGACAAAATCAAACTCGTCTCCAGTGCCGGTACCGGTCACTACTACACCACCACCAAGAACAAGCGCAATATGCCGGAGAAGATGGAAATCAAGAAGTTCGACCCGGTGGTCCGCAAGCACGTCATGTACAAGGAAGCCAAGATCAAGTAAGCGACCGGCTTGCATGAATCAAAAAAACCCGGCAGCGCCGGGTTTTTTATTGCCTGTATTCAGTTACAAGCTGTTTCACCGCGGAGACGCGGAGGGCGCAGAGAAGAACCAGAAAAAACTTCTCACCGCAAAGGCACAAAGGACGCAAAGAAAATAAAATAAAGAAAAGAAAATGATTGTTAAAAACTCTCACCCATTGTTAGGGTAGCGTGGAGATTCTGAAAATATACATGTTGGGCATGCTACGCTTTGCCTGCAGGGATGCAGGTAAAGGGCGCGAGCAGGGAGCGGAAGCTATGCCCAACCTACCTTCCTTTAGTTTTTTGAATAATTATATTTTCTTTGCGCCCTTTGTGCCTTTGCGGTGAAATTATTTTATTTTCTCTGCGTCCTCCGCGTCTCCGCGGTGAAGCAGTTTTTTCGATCAGATAAACTCAGGCCGCTTGCAGGCTGTAGCCGCGCAGGCGCCGGGAAAACTCCTGCAGGGCCGTGATGCCCGTTGCCTCGGCCTGCTGGCACCACTCCTGGAGCCCCTGCAGCAGCTGCTCCTGGCTGAGTGCCTGGCGTGCCCACACCGACTGCAGCTGCTGGCGGTACTGGTAGACAGTCCGCAGGTTGCCGAAACGCTCCAGGACCCGTTCCAGCCGGCCACGCGCGGCGGTGTCGATCAAGGCGGCTTCGCGGGTCAGCAGGCTGCGGGCGCGGCGCAATAGCCGCCGGCAGGAATCATCGGCGGTGCGGCGCTCCTGCCGGAGCACCGGCCGGATCACTTCCCGGGCATAACTGGCCATGACATACATGCGGCTCAACACCACGGCGCGCACCGTATCCAGGTCAATGGTGTCCTTGCAGTCCAGGATCACCGGCCGGCGCGGTGCCACCTTCTTGATCCGCGCCAGTCCCAGCAATACCAGCAGGCGGATATACAGCCAGCCCAGGTCGAATTCCCACCACTTGCTGGAAAACCGGGCCGACGCCGGAAAGGCATGGTGGTTGGAATGCAGTTCCTCGCCACCGACAAAAATGGCCAGCGGCGTGATATTGCGGGCGGCGTCGCGGGTCTCGTAGTTGCGGTACCCCCACCAGTGGCCCACCCCGTTGATGATCCCGGCCGCCCAGAAGGGGATCCACAGCATCTGCACTGCCCACAGCACCAGGCCGGCCGCACCGAACAGCACGATATCCAGCACCAGCAGCAGCGCGATACCCAGCGCGGGGAAGCGCGCATACAGGTGGCGTTCCAGCCAGTCATCCGGGGTCAGGTGGCCATAGTGTGCCAGGGTCTGTTCCCGGGCGGCCTCGCGGCGGTAAAGCTCGGCTCCCCGCCACATCACCCGGCGGATACCCAGTACCTGCGGGCTGTGCGGGTCCTCGCGCGTCTCGCACTTCGCATGGTGCTTGCGATGCACGGCCACCCATTCCCGGGTCACCATGCCGGTCGTCAGCCACAGCCAGAACCGGAAGAAGTGGCTGACCACGGGGTGCAGGCCCAGCGCCCGGTGGGCCTGGTGCCGGTGCAGGTAAATAGTGACGGCGGCGATTGTCACCTGGGTCAGGACCAGGCCCAGGATCAGCAGTTCAACGGCCGACAGACGGGTCAGCCCGCCGCCGCCCAGGAATTCAAGGACAACTTCAATCATTGGCAATACTTCTCGGGGGAAGGACTAAAGAGAACCCAGTTTAGCATAGTGCCGACGGAGGCCTGACCGGGGGGCACCTGACGGATGACATTAACCAGGAAAATCAGGCCCCTTCCAGCAACAGATTGCCGACGGAGTCGACACGACAGGTCCAGCCGGCCGGCAGGTAGGTGGTGGCGACCGTCTCCGTTACCAGGGCCGGACCGGCCAGGTACTGACCTGCAGCGAGCGAGTCGCGCGGCCAGACCGGCACCGGCTGCGCATAACCGGCCAGCTGCGCGGATCGGGCCGGTGCGGGCCCGGCATCCACCGTCGCCAGCGCCGGCAAGCTGATTTCGGGTGGCCGGCCCTGCAGCTTGCAGCGGATATTCACCAGCTCGACCGCGGTACTGAGGCGATGCCCGTAACGCTGTTCATGGGCCTGGTGAAAGGCCTCCCGGGTGGCTTCCAGCCCCTGCCAGGGCAGGGTCAGGCTGAAGGACTGGCCCCGGTAGCGCAGGTCCAGACTGAATTCACTGCTGATATCCTGCGCGCCCACACCCTCCGCGACCAGGGCCGCGGTACCCTTGTCGGCCAGCCACTGCAGCTGTTGCTGCAGCTCATCGGGGTCGAAGCCGTCCAGCAGCCCCGTCAGGGTGTGCGACAAATGGGATGCGCGCGGTGCCGCCAGCATACCCAGCGCGGACAGCACCCCGGCGTGCACGGGGACCAGGGCGCGGCGCATCCCCAGTGCCTCGGCCAGGGCGCAGACATGCAGGCCGCCGGCTCCCCCGAAGGACACCAGCACATGGTCACGCGGGTCCACCCCGCGCTGCACCGAGATCACCCGCAGAGCCTGGGCCATGTGTTCATTGGCGATGTCGATAATGCCCTGCGCGGCGGCCTCCACCCCGATACCCAGATCCGTCGCGATGCCGGCCACGGCCTGCCGGGCGGCCCCGGCATCCAGGGTCATGGCACCGCCGAGGAAGGCATCCGCCTGCAGCCGTCCCAACACCAGGTTGGCATCGGTCACCGTCGGCAGCACCCCACCCTGCCCGTAGCAGGCCGGGCCCGGGGCCGCACCGGCTGACTCCGGGCCCACCCGCAACAGCCCGCCGCTGTCGAGGGCTGCGATCGAGCCACCCCCCGCCCCGATGGTGTGCATGTCGACCATGGGCACGGCCACCGGCCAGGGCCCGATGTGACCCTCGGAGGTCAGCCGGATCTCGCCCTCGATCAGGGCCACGTCGGTCGAGGTCCCACCCATATCAAAGCTTAGAAGCCGGCTGACACCGGCCTGCTGGCCGATGAAGCGTGCGCCCATCAGCCCGCCTGCCGGTCCGGACAGCAGCAGCTGCACGGCCTTGTGCCCGGCCTGCCCGGCACTGACCGTCCCGCCCGAGCTCTGCATGACGCTGACCGGGGCCGGGGCCAGCGCCTGTTGCAGGCGGCGCAGATAACCGTCCACCAGTGGGCCGACCCAGGCATTCAGCCAGGTGGCCATGCCGCGTTCGTACTCACGGTACTCCGGCAGCACCTCGGAAGAACGCGACACGAACAGCCCTGCGGGCAGCCATGACTCGATGCGGCGCTCATCCTCATCATCCACAAAGGAAAACAGCAGGTTGATGGCCACGGCCCGGGGCTGCAGCCGGGCCAGCTGCGCCTCGATCAGTTCCCGGTCCGCCGCGCCCAGCGCGGATACGTGTTCCCCGCTTGCCGCCAGGCGCGCGCCCACTTCCAGGCAGAGTTCGCGCGGGACCGGCGGCGGCACCGGCTCCGGCTGCAGATTGTAGAGTTCACGGCGCGCCTGGCGGCCGATGGTAAGCACATCGCCCAGGCCACGATTGGTGATATAGAGGGTACGCACGCCCTTGCGCTCCAGTACGGCATTGGTTGCCACGGTCGAACCGTGCACCACCTGTAATGCTTCCGTAGCCAGCCCGAGATCGGCAATCCCCTGCAGGATGGCCTGCTCCGGTGCCTGCGGCGTGGACAAGACCTTGTGCACGCGCAGCGCGCGCCCGTCAAACAGGACGAAGTCGGTAAAGGTACCGCCGGTATCAACACCCAGCCACATCATCAGACCTATTTATTGCGTACATTTATCCGGTGCATTCCGGCCTGGGCCTGAAACACAGGCTGACGGGATCGAAAACCGGCAACAAGACGTGAATAGGTATTATAATTCGCGCCAGCTGCAAACAGTGAATGCCTTGGAGCGGGGAGCACATGCAAAAGGAAGTACTGGTTCACGTCGAACATCTCTACCGTTTTTACGGCCACACCTGCGCCGTCTCGGATATCAGCTTCGAACTCGCCAAGGGCGAGGTGCTGGGCTTCCTGGGACCGAACGGGGCGGGCAAGTCCAGCACCATGCAAATGATCACCGGCAACCTGGCGCCCAGTGCCGGGAGCATTACGGTGCAAGGCATGGACCTGCTGGACAAGCCCAAGCGTGCCAAGCACGGCATCGGCTACCTGCCCGAACAACCCCCGGTCTACCGTGAACTGACGGTGGACGAATACCTGTCCTATTGCGCCTGCCTGAACCGCATCGCGCGCGGGGAACGCGACCGGGCAGTCAGGACTGCCAAGGAGCGCTGCGGCCTGGGCGATGTGGGCCGGCGCCTGATCGGCAACCTGTCCAAGGGCTTCCGGCAGCGCGTGGGCATTGCCCAGGCCATTATCCACACCCCCGCCGTGGTGATCCTCGACGAGCCCACGGTCGGGCTCGACCCCATCCAGATTCGCGAGATCCGCGCCCTGGTTCGCGAACTCGGCGAGGAACACGGCATCATCCTCTCGACCCATATCCTGCCCGAGGTCCAGGCCACCTGTAACCGGGTACAGATCATCCACCAGGGACAGCTGGTGTTTGCCGACAGCATCACCGGGCTGGAGCAGCGCCTCAACGCGACCAGTCTGATCGCCGCCTTCCATGCCGCCCCGGACCTGGACTCCCTGCAACAACTGCCCGGCGTCAGCACGGTGGAGACCCTGACCGACGGCCGCATCCGTATCCACTACCTCGACACCGACCCGTCCGAGGCCCTGATCGAGCAGGCAGTGGCCAGCCACTGGCGGCTGTACGAACTGGCGCCTGAACGGCGCACCCTGGAGCAGATCTTTATCGAGCTGACCTGCTCGGAACCGGCGGCCGCAGCGCCCGGGGAGGCCGCCTGATGATCTTCACCATCGCCGCACGCGAACTGCGCAGCCTGTTCCTGTCGCCGCTGGCCTGGGCGGTACTGGCCGTGGTGCAGTTCATCCTCGCCTACCTGTACCTGTCACAGGTCGACGCCTACCTGGTCTGGCAGCCGCGACTGGCCGCCATCGAGGGGGCGCCCGGGGTCTCCGACATCATCATCGCCCCGCTGCTGGCCGACGCGGCCATTATCCTGCTGCTGGTCACCCCGCTGATAACCATGCGCGTGCTCAGCGAGGAACGCCGCAACTGCACCCTCAGCCTGCTGTTCTCGGCACCGGTCTCCATGACCGAGATCATTATCGGGAAATACCTGGGGGTGCTGGCCTTTTTCCTGATCCTGCTGGGCCTGCTGGCGCTGATGCCGCTGGCGCTGCTGGCCGGTACCGACATCGATCTCGGCAAGCTGGCCACCGGCCTGCTGGGCCTTGCCCTGCTGCTGGCCGCCTTTACCGCCATCGGCCTGTTCATGTCGGCCCTGACGGAACAACCCACCATCGCTGCCATCAGTACCTTCGGTTTGTTGTTACTGCTGTGGATCATCGACTGGGCCGGCAGCAGTGACGGCCAGACCAGCGGTCTGTTCGCTTACCTGTCGATGCTGCGCCACTACCAGACCCTGCTCAAGGGCCTGTTCCACAGTACCGACGTAATCTACTACCTGTTGATCATCTTCCTGTTCCTCGGTCTCAGCATCCGTCGCCTGGATGCCGACCGCCTGTCGCACTGAGTCGCCCATGGAAATCACCCGCCGTTCCCGCCTGCTGCTGCGCCTGCAATCCTGGCTGTTTACCCTGCTGTTCACCGGCCTCATCGGCCTGCTGGCCTGGCTGAGTACCCAGTACGTCTACCAGGCGGACTGGACTGCCGGTAGCCGCAACACCGTTTCGGAAGACACCCGTCAACTGCTGGGCGACATGGAGCACGCCATCAGTATCACCGCCTTCGCGCGCGAGGACGACTTGCTGCGCCGCCAGATCCAGGACCTGGTGGGCAGTTACCAGCGCTTCAAACCCGACATCACCCTGGAATTCGTCAACCCGGACACCGCCCCCGAGCGCGTGCGCGCCCAGGGCATCAGCACGGACGGGGAACTGGTGGTCAGCTACCAGGGCCGTAGCGAAAACGTCCAGAACCTGGGTGAACAGCAGCTGACCAACAGCCTGCTGCGCATCTCGCGCCAGGACCAGCGCTGGATTGTGTTCCTCTCCGGTCACGGGGAGCGTGACCCGCACGGCGAGGCCAACTTCGACCTCGGCGCCTTCGGCAAGGAACTGGAGCGCCAGGGCATCCAGGTCCAGACGGTCAACCTGGCAGAGAGCGGCATCCCGGAGAACACCCACCTGCTGGTGATCGCCGGGCCGCGCGTCGGCCTGCTGCCGGGCGAGATCAGCCTGCTGGGCGACTACCTGGACCAGGGCGGCAACCTGCTATGGATGGCGGAACCCGGTCGCCTGGCCGGGCTGGAACCGCTGGCCGAACGGCTCGGGGTCGAATTCCTGCCCGGGGTCATCGTGGACGCCACCACCCGGATGTTCGGTATCGAGAACCCCGCCTTCGTGGTGGTCACCACCTACCCCAAACACGAGGTCACCCGCGAAATGAATTCGGTCAGCGTGTTCCCGGAGGCCAGCGCCCTCGAACTGCATGAGCGCGAGCAGTGGCAGGCCACTCCCCTGCTGTCCACGCTGAACCGTTCCTGGACCGAAATCGGCGAACTGGCCGGCGAGATCCAGTTCGATGCGGACACGGACGAACGCGCCGGCCCGCTGGATATCGGTGCCGCCATCACCCGCAGCGACGCCGTGGAGACAGACGCAGGGGGCGGTGCGGCGCCCCCATCGCAACGCATTATCGTCACCGGTGACGGCGACTTTCTCTCCAACACCTACCTCGGCAATGCCGGCAACCTGGACCTGGGACTGAACATGGTGCACTGGCTGAGCCATGACGATGCCTTCATCGACATCCGGGTGAAGGCCGCACCGGATACCACGCTGGAACTCGGCAAGGCGGCCCAGGCCAGCATCGCCATCGGCTTCCTGATCGGACTGCCGCTGCTGCTGCTGTCCAGCGGCCTGCTGATCTGGTGGCGGCGGCGCGGCCGCTAATGGGTCCGCGCAGCCTCCTCAACCTGGGACTGGTCGCACTGGTCGTGGCCCTGCTGCTGGTGGCCTACTTCAGGCCCGGCCTCGAGTCCGAACCCGACGCGCAGCCGATCACCGCACAACCGGATCCGGCGACGGTGACCACCCTTCACATCGAGCGCGAACTCCGCGCCCCGCTTTCCTTCACCAGGGACGGGGATGACTGGTACCTGGACATGGCCGAACGCCGGCTGCCGGCGGCGGATTTCCAGGTGCGCGCCCTGCTGCGACTGCTCAAGGCCACGTCGGTGCACAGCTACCCGGCCGATACCCTGGACCTGGCCGCGCTGGGCCTGGATCCGCCCCGCGTCACCCTGCGCATCGATGACCTGAGTATCCAGTTCGGCGCCACCGACGCACTGGAACGGAAACGCTATGTCCGGATCGCCGATATGGTCCACTTGATCGACGACCAGTACCAGCACCTGGTCAACGGCGATTGGGCCGGTTTCGTCAGTGGCAGGCTGCTAGCCACGCGCGGCCCCATCACCCGGCTGGAACTGCCCGGCATGACCTTGGCCTACAACGATGAAGGACGCTGGCAATTCCAACCCGCGCAACCGGCCGTCAGTGCCGATGCCCTAGAGACCCTGATCGACACCTGGCAGGCGGCCACGGCCCTGTACGTGCAGGCTGACAGCGGTTCGGAGTCCACCGAATTCGTCACCCTGCACACCCGCGACAACGATGAGCCATTGAACCTGCAGCTAGTTTCCCATGCCCCCGATCTCATCCTGGCACGCCCGGACTGGGGCATCCAGTACCACCTGTCCAGCGGTATGGAAGACAGTCTGTTCACCCTGCCGGAACCTGCACCTGTACCTGAAGGGCTACCAGATAATTGACAAGGAAACTGTAGCGCCTCGCAGGCGCGATATATCAACCAATCGAATCGCGCCTGCGAGGCGCTCCTACTGGAATGCAGGTAAGGGGCGAGAGCGGGGAGCGGGAGCTTTGCCCAACTCACCCGGCAACCAACACCCCCAACCCGGTCATTGACCGGGTGCGCACGGCCTACACTCCGCTTATCATTCTGTCATGCCCGAACTCCCCGAAGTAGAGACCACCCGCCGCGGGATTGCACCGCATATCACTAACCGCACGGTTACAAAAGTAACGGTGCGTGACCCGCGCCTGCGCTGGCCTGTCCCCAGGCGACTGTCGCAGGAGCTGGCAGGCGTGAAAATCACGGCTGTGGGACGTCGCGGCAAGTACCTGCTGCTGGAGACCGAAAACGGCACCGCCATCCTTCATCTCGGCATGTCCGGCAGCCTGCGCATCGTTGACAGTAAACAGCCCGTCGGGAAACACGATCACGTGGATATTGTCTTTGACAATAACCGCATCCTGCGCCTCACCGACCCGCGCCGCTTCGGCACCCTGCTATGGACCCGGCGCCCCCCGAAGCAGCACAAGCTGCTGAGAGACCTGGGGCCGGAACCGCTCGGCCCGGACTTCACCGGCGCCTATCTCCACGCCCGGTCGCGCGGGCGCAAGGTCGCTATCAAGAACTTCATCATGAACGGCCACACCGTTGTCGGCATCGGGAACATCTACGCCAGCGAGGCGCTATATATGGCGGGCATCCACCCCAAACGCGCGGCCGGGCGCATCAGCAGGAAGAAATACCAACTGCTGGCCGAGGTGGTTCGCGAGGTGCTGAACGACGCCATTGCAATGGGCGGCACCAGCCTGCGCGATTTCGTCAACAGCGACGGCAAGCCGGGTTACTTCCGCCTGGAACTGAATGTCTACGGCAAGGGCGGCGAACCCTGCATCAGCTGCCGCACCCTGATCCGTGAAATCCGCCAGGGCCAGCGCGCGACCTTCTACTGCCCCGAGTGCCAGCGTTAAAAAAGTTCGCTTCCCGGGGCACCTGGCCTGGCCATCCCCTATAGTGAGGCATTATGGATATCCCGTCCGGACTGTTGCCCGCCGGCTATATATGGGGGGCCGCCCTGCTGTATACGGCCCTGCTCGCGGCGGCACTCATTAGTGCCCCCTGGACGAAGATCCGCGACAACGAGGCCTCCCATGTCTACTTCGCCGCCGTGGCGCTGGTCGCGGTGTTGTGGACACTGCGTGCCGGGATCGAGCCGGGACTGAATTATCACCTGCTGGGTATGACCGCCCTGTGCCTGATGTTCGAGTGGCAGTTCGCCCTGCTGGCCGCCGGCCTGGTGCTCGCGGTCACGACCTGGCAGGGCCCGGCCGGCTGGGAGGCCTTCGGGGTCAATGTCCTGGTCATGGGGGCCCTGCCCGTGCTGGCCACACGCCTGCTGCTGGCGGCCAGCCGGCGCTGGCTGCCTGCCAATTTTTTCATCTACATCTTCATCAACAGTTTCCTGGCAGGGGCACTGGCCATGCTGCTGTGCGGCCTGGCCGCACAGCAGATCCACGCGCTCTCCGTCGCCACGACCGGCAATGACTACCTGCTCTACATCCCCATGCTGATGTTCGGCGAGGCCTTCCTAAACGGGATGACCATGACCCTGCTGGTGGCCTATAAACCGCGCTGGGTGGCGACATTTCACGATCGCTGGTATCTGGAGGGCAAATGACAGCGCTGGGTGCACACATCGGGCTGTGGACGGTCCGGCACCGCTGGACCGTCATCCTGGTCATGCTGCTGCTTAAATTCGACCGCGACAGTGGGCGCTGATCCTTAACTATACTGAAAGAAGGCACCCGCCCCGATTGGCCATCACTGGCCACCGGGCAACAACTGGTAACTCATATGCAGGAAGTCGTTGCTACTGTCATCGCCTGGCTGTTGCTGCTGCTGGGTCTCTCTTATGTGGCACAGGCAGGACACTGGGCGGAACTCGCCAGGGATGCACTGCGCTATCCGCACCATTACTTCCCCATGGTCCTGATGATCCTGGTCCTCGGCCTGACCGTGGTCACCCTGCACAATATCTGGGTGGCCGACTGGCCACTGGTGATCACCGTGGTCGGCTGGATCATGGTCCTCAAGAGCATGGTCTATCTGCTCCTCCCCCAGGTGATGACGGTGTTCGCGTCCTGGTCCGAGGCCAGCTTCGCCCTGTGGATACGAATCGGCGGTCTGCTGCTGACCACGCTGGGCGCAGTCCTGGTATACAGGATTACAGATGGCACATGGATTTGATGGAGAACAAGACCGGGTTACCGGAAATGATGAAACACTGCACCAGGGGCTGTCGCTGGTGCCCCTTCATGCCACTTGTATTCGGCATCGTAATGCTCCTGATTGGCTACTTCCTCGATGTCGGGACCGTGCGCGTCCTGGGGCTGATCCTGTCCGGGGTGGTCATTGTCATGGGGCTGTTCTGCTTCACCATGATGCGCTCGATGTTCAGGCGCTAACGACTGTGCCTGGGCGGCCAGGGCGGCCAGGGCGGCCAAGGCCGCCCGTGGGCCTTGAAGCCATAAACTGACCTGGAGGCCACCCGCACTGTCTTTCGTAAAAGAGTGTGTCAGGCGGGCGCGCAGGCTGCATTCCACTGGATCCCGCGCTAGAATTCCGGCTATCACCGCGTCATTTCGCTGCGGCGATCATTACTGCACTGAAATGCAAGGAGTAAGCAATGAGAATAATAGCTATGATGTTCATCAGCCTGGCCGTGCTGCTGACACCGCTGCCGTCATCCGCCGCCAAGGGCGGTGAAAAGGGACCGGCCGACCAGGCCTGGGAACGCGCCAATGACAAGGCCCGCTTCAAGCGCGACGAGGCCGGTTACGGTGACATGGGCGAGTACCAGGGGAAAAAGCAAAAGGGCAAGGACAAGGTTAAGGACCGGTATCGCGACCGTGATGACGACGACCGGGATCGTGACAGGGACCGGTACCGCGACCGCGATGACGACGACCGGGATCGTGACAGGGAGCGCGACGATAATGACCGTGATGAGGCCAGGGACAAATCAACCGGGGATACGGAAGGCGCAGAGTCCGGGGAGCAGAGACGTGGCCGTTTCTGGGACCGGATGAAATTCTGGGATCGTCAGCCTGCCGAATAAGCCTGCCGGGAGCCCGGATGCAACGGCCTTGCGTCCGGGCTGCGACCGGTTCAGTTCATGGCCGGCAGGTGCTGTTGCTCAATCCAGCTGCCCGGCCGCGTTGAGACGCGACAGCTCGGTATAGCCGCCGATCGATTCACCGTTGATAAATATCTGCGGCACCGTGTGCCGGCCACCGGAGCGCTCCAGCATCTCCCGACGCCGTTCCACGTCGCCGGACACATCGATTACCTCGTAACCCAGTCCCTTGCTCTCGAGCAGGCGCTTGGCCATCACGCAATAGGGACAGTGCCCGGTCAGGTAAATCTCGATTTGCGTCATCCTGTCCTCCTTGTGCTCACGCCAGGATTGCTTATTTTACCGCAGGTTTGCCATTGAAAACCACGGGACTTCTGCTTAATCAAAATGTCATCACGCGCCTGAAGGCCACAGGCCGACATCCGGGCTACCCCTGAAAATAATTCACCGCGGAGACGCAGAGGACGCAAAGGACGCAAAGTCAAGACTAATTCTTGCTAACAACAAACCCCGATTATTCCAGTGATCTGAATAATGGTCATTTTCGTTTCGGTGTTGTAGC
>CAMYJZ010000013.1 GCA_947258845.1 uncultured Ectothiorhodospiraceae bacterium
CCATGCCCGGTGTTCGCTACCTGGAGTGGCTCAGCCGGCGTAGACAGTCCGGGCGGCGTCGACCGCGACCCCTGACTGGATCGGTGCCTTCATGCCGCTCAGGACCGCGTCCAGCGCGCCCAGGCAGAACAGCACATTGGTGGGGTTACTGGCAAAGCCCATCAGGCCGATGCGCCAGATCTTGCCGGCCATGGCACCCAGTCCGGCACCGATCTCCAGGTTGTACTCGCTCAGCAGTGCCGAGCGGACAGCGGCCTCGTCGACCCCGGCGGGGATGGAAACGGCGTTGAGCTGTGGCAGGCGCTCGCCCTCGGGCACGACAAATGCCAGCCCCATGGCCTCGATGCCCGCCTTCAGGGCCTCGTGGTTCCCCCGGTGGCGTGCCCAGGCATTCTCGATGCCCTCTTCCTGCAGGATGACCAGTGCCTCGTGCAGGGCATACAGGGTATTGATCGGGGCCGTATGATGATAGGCGCGCTTGCCGCCGCCACCCCAGTAGCCGAGTACCAGGTTGAGGTCCATGAACCAGCTCTGCACCGTGTGCTTGCGACTTGTCGCAGCTTCGATGGCCCGCTGGCTGAACGTCACGGGTGACAGGCCCGGCACGCAGGACAGGCACTTCTGGGTGCCCGAGTAGACCGCGTCCAGTCCCCAGTCATCCACCATCAGTGGTGAACCGGCCAGCGAGGTCACGGTATCGACGATGGTCAGGCAGTCGTGATTGCGGGCAATCCCGGCCAGCGTCTTGGCATCGGAGATCGCGCCGGTCGAGGTCTCGGCATGCACGAAGGCAAGGATCCTGGCATCCGGATTGGCCTTGAGGGCCTCGTCTGCCTTGTTGGGATCGACCGCCACGCCCCACTCGTCCTCGACCATGATCGCGGTGCCGCCGGCGCGTACCACATTCTCCTTCATGCGACCGCCGAACACGCCGTTCTGGCAGACCACTACCTTGTCACCGGGCTCGACCAGGTTGACGAAGCAGGTCTCCATGCCCGCCGAACCCGGGGCCGAGACCGGCATGGTGAGCTCATGGCTGGTCTGGAAGGCATAGCGCAGCAGTTCCTTCATCTCGTCCATCATGCCCACGAACACCGGATCGAGGTGACCGATGGTCGGGCGTGACATGGCCTCCAGGATGCGCGGATTGACGTCGGAGGGACCGGGACCCATCAGGGTGCGGACGGGAGGATGGAAGGACTGGATGCTCATGATATGCCTCGTGTACTTGATTTCTGGAGTGGACGAAAAAAGCAAAGCGCGGAGTCTACCACGGGTTGCCGGGGCACCCTACTCCCCGGGGCCGATTTCAGGGCCTCACAGGGCGATATTCAGCGGTACAGGAAACAGCACACGCGGTGCTCGCCGCGGGCGGTTTCCTCCGGGTAGCGCTCGCGGCATTCGGGTATGGCGCTGGGACAGCGCGGGTGAAAATGGCAGCCCGACGGCGGGTTCGCCGGGGATGGCATGTCCCCCTCCAGGCGAATGATTTCGCGCTGGCTGTCCGGTTCGACCTGGGGTATGGCCGAAATCAGGGCCCGGGTGTAGGGATGCAGGGGGCGTTCCAGCACCTCGGCCACCGGGCCCTCCTCGACGATCCGCCCCAGGTACATCACCGCCACCCGGTCGGCCAGGTAGGCCACCACCGAGAGGTTGTGGGTGATGAACAGGTAGGACAGGCCCAGTTCGTTCTGCAGCTGCTTGAGCAGGTTCAGTATCTGGGCCTGCACCGATACGTCCAGTGCGCTGGTGGGTTCGTCGCAGACCACCAGGCGGGGATCCACCGCCAGGGCCCGGGCAATACAGATGCGCTGGCGCTGGCCGCCGGAGAATTCGTGCGGGTAGCGCTGCACGTGCTCCGGTGACAGGCCGACGTGCGCGAACAGTTCCTCGACGCGCTGGCGACGCGCCTGCCGGTTCTTGCCAATGCGCTGGGCGATCATGCCCTCCTCGACGATGTCACCCACCCGCATGCGCGGGTTCATGGAGGAATACGGGTCCTGGAAGATGAACTGGAAATCGCTGCGCCGGCGTCGCAGGCGCTCGCCCTTGAGCCCGGTGAGCTCGGTCCCGTCAAAACGCACGCTGCCGGCCGTGGGTCGCAGCAGCTGGAGTATACCCATGCCGGCGGTGGTCTTGCCGCAGCCGGACTCGCCCACCAGCGCCTGGGTCCGGCCCCGGGGGATGCTCAGCGAGATGCCGTCAACGGCATACACATGACCCACGACGCGCTTGAACACCCCCTTGTGGATCGGGAAGTGGACCTCCAGGCCGCTGACATCGAGCAGGGTCTCACCGTTGTGATGGCCGGCGGCTGCATGCCGTTTTGCCGTTTCGGTGATGGTCGTCCTGGGCGGTGCAATCACGTTTACGTCCGCCAGGTGACAGCGTACATGCTGGTGATCGGTCTCGATATTCCATGATGGTGTGTGGGTATGGCAATAGTCCCAGGCCTGGTCACAGCGCTCCGCGAAGCGGCAGCCCTTGAATTCATGGTCCAGGGCCGGTACGAATCCCGGAATGGTGCGCAGGGCATGCTCGCGCTTGCCGACATCCGGCAGGGATTCGAACAGGCGCTGACTGTAGGGGTGCCGGGCATCGGCGAAGAAGCGGTTGCGGCTGGCCTCCTCCACCAGCTGGCCGGCGTACATTACCGCGACCCTGTCCACCATGCCGGCCACGATGCCGAGGTCGTGGGTGATCAGCATAATGGCCATGTGTGTCTCCTGCTGGATCTTCTGCAGCAGTTCGAGGACCTGGGCCTGGATGGTGACATCGAGGGCCGTGGTGGGCTCGTCGGCGATCAGCAGATCGGGCTCACCGGCGAGTGCGATGGCGATCATGACGCGCTGCTTCATGCCCCCGGAAAGCTGGTGCGGGTATTCGCCGTAGCGCCGCTGCACGTCGGGTATGCCGACGGCATCGAGCAGCTCGAGCACCCTTGCGCGTGCGGCCCGCCCCTTCAGCTGGTGATGCTGGCGCAGGGTCTCCCCGATCTGGTCGCCGATACTCAGCACCGGGTTGAGAGAGGTCATGGGCTCCTGGAAGATCATGGCCACCCTGCGGCCGCGTACGCGTCGCATCTCGATCTCCGGCAGCGCCGTCAGGTCTTCGCCGTCGAGATACACGTGCCCGCCGGTGATACGACCGGCCGGCTGCGGTAGCAGACGCAGGATGGAGAGCGCGGTCATCGACTTGCCGCAACCGGATTCACCCAGCAACGCAAAGGTCTCGCCCCGGTTGATCTCGAAGCTGACCCCGTCGACAGGCCGAATGGCCCGCTCACCGTAACCGATGCGTACCGACAGATCCTGCAGTTTGATCAAGGGTTGTGACATTTTAGTTATTCAACTTACCAAAAAATACATTACCGCAGAGACGCGGAGAACGCGGAGTAATACAAATATCGTTCAACACACACTGCGACAAATGGCTGCTGTAATGCAAATGGCAAACGGGTTGTTAACAATCATTTTTCTCTGCGTTCTCTGCGTTCTCCGCGTCTCTGCGGTAATAGTGTGTGTTTACGTAAATCAACGCTGGCGCAGGCGCGGGTCGAAGGCATCGCGGACGGCGTCGGAAAACAGGTTCGCGGCCAGCACCAGGGTGAACATGAACAGGAATGCCGACAGCAGCGACCACCACACCACCGGTTCCCGCGCCATCTCCAGGCGTGCACTGTTGATCATGTTGCCCCAGCTGTTCATGGTCGGATCGACGCCGACGCCCACATAGGACAGTACCGCTTCCGCCAGCACCAGGCCGCTGAAATCGAGCACCACCGTGATCAGCACGATGTGCATGACATTGGGGAGGATGTGCTTGCCGATGACACTGGCATGGGAGACCCCCAGGGACACCGCTGCCTTGATGTATTCCGACTCGCGCAGCTTGAGCGACTCACCGCGCAGCAAGCGACACAGCCCCGTCCAGCTGGTAATTCCCAGAATAATACATAGAAATAACAATCGGATATCTGCTCTTTCCAAGGCTGTTTCAAACTTTTCCGGGTGGTTGCTCACGTACACCTGCAGCATCAGGATGGCCGCGGCGATCAGCAGCACACCGGGGATGGAATTCAGGGTGGTGTAGATGTACTGAATCAGGTCGTCGATCCAGCCACGCGCATAGCCGGCGAGTATCCCCATGAGGATGGCAAACGGCAGCATTACCAGCGTCGTCAGCGTGCCGATCACCAGTCCGGTACGAATGCTTTTCAGGGTCTGGTAGAACACATCCTGACCGACCTTGTCGGTGCCGAAGACATGGTAGGCCGTGGACAGGTTGAGTGCCAGGCAGAACAGCAGCGCCAGCACACCCAGGGTCAGCAGGATGACCCGCAGCGGGATCCGGGTGCGCCCTGCCAGGATACTGCGGATGGCGTGGCCCAGACTGTGACGCGAGCGGCGTGCCAGCCAAACACCCAGCAGTACCAGAAGCAGGCCGGTCAGGAGCAGCGCCTGCAGACCGGCCGTGGCAACGCGCACCCGGATATCGCGCGCGAAATCGGTCTCGGGATCGGCCAGGTGACGCCCGCCCCAGATCAGGCGCGGGTACTCGCGGGTCTGGCTGCCGTCGGGATGCTGGATGGTCTCCCGGGTATACAGGTGCGTGGCGAAGGGCGAGGAATAGGTCTTTTCCGTGCGGGTATGCAGCGGCTCCAGCAGGTAGTCGAGCACGCTCAGGACTTCGACGCCGTAGTGCACCTCCTCACCGGCACCGTTGTCTTCCAGTGCCGCGCGGTAGTGCAGCGAGTCCAGCAGGCCGATCACCACGTAGACCAGCAGGATCACGATGGAGGCGGACGCCAGGCGACTGCCCAGGACGTGACGCCAGGGGGTACGCAGATGCGGTTTGCTGCGGGCATACAGGACAAAGGACAACACCACCGCCACCAGCAGGAACACCAGGGCATCGGTCCACAGGATGACGGGCATGATCATGACAGCCGTACCCGCGGATCAACCACGGTGTAGGCCATATCCACCAGTATCAGCCCGAGGATATAGAGAACCGAGCCGAGAAACACCATGGCGCGCACGATGGCGAAGTCCTGGCGATTGATGGCATCGATGGTGTAGCTGCCCAGCCCCGGGATGGCAAAAAACGATTCCAGCAGCAGGCTGCCCAGGAACAGCATCGGCAGCACCACCACCACACCGGTGACGATGGGGATCATGGCATTCTTCAGCACATGGCGGAACAGCACCAGGGACTCCTTCAGCCCCTTGGCGCGCGCTGTGCGCACGAAGTCCTTGTTCGCCTCCTCCAGGAAGAACGAACGGTACATGCGCGAGCCGGCACCGATGCCGCTGACGGCGCCGATCACCACGGGCAGCACCAGGAACTTGAAGGCATCCAGGCCGGTGTCATAGCCCGAGATAGGCATCAGGCGCAGCAGCTTGCCCAGCAGGAACTGCCCGCCGATGATGTAGAACATCGCCGAGATGGACATCAGAACCACACACAGGATGACCCCGGAGACATCCACATAGGTCCCCCGAAAGAAGGCCATGAGCATGGCAAAGGTGATATTGATCAGCAGACCGACCAGCAAGGTCGGTATGGCGATGGCCAGGCTGGGTTTCATACGCTGCTGGATGTCGTGACTGATATCGCGGCCGTCATCCGAGTGGCCGAAATCGAAGGCAAACAGCTTCACCGACTTTTCGAAAAAGATGGTGTGGGTCAGTTTCGCGCTGCCGCTGACGGCCTCGTTGTAGAGCAGCGGCTTGTCATAGCCGCGCTCGACCTTCCACTTGTCGATGGCCTCGGGCGTGACCCGCTTGACGCCCAGGTGCAGGCGCGCCATGTCGTCCGGTGAATTGACTACGAAAAACAGGTAGAAGGTGAGCAGGTTCACCCCGATCAGGATGGGGATGGCGTAGGCCACACGTCTGACGATATAGGCAAACATCAGTGCTCCGCCACGTAGGCCGGCCGGCGCTGCCGGTTACGGTAGCTGAAGAAGGCCGGCAGCACCACCAGCAACACCAGGCCCAGCAACAGGGCAATCGGCCAGCGCACCGGCCGGTTCCAGGCGGCCTGCAGCCCGGCCCGTTGCCCGGGATCGATACGCCGGTACTTGAGCGCATTATTGGCCATCAGGTTGGGCTTCGCGTTCCTGTACCAGGCGTGGGCGAGACTGAACTGCTTGGGGTGGAAACCCCACAACCAGGGTGCGTCATGGCGCGCGATCCTCATCATGCGGTCGATGATCGCCTGGCGCTGCGGGCCGTTGTCCATATTCTTCATCTGCACGAACAGCTGGTCGAACTCCGCGTTGCGGTAGTTGGCAGCGTTCTCCCCGTTATGCTCTACCTTGCCCTGCGGACCGTAGAGCAGGAACATGAAGTTCTCGGGATCGGGGTAGTCGGCATTCCAGCCCCACTGGAAGATCTGCGCCGTGCCCTTGAGCATCTTTTCCTGGAAACGGTTGTAGTCCGTGCCGCGCACCACCAGCTGGATGTCAAGTTTCGCAAACTGCTTGTGCAACCAGTCGAGACGCGCCTTGTCATCCGGGCCGGTGGCCGTGGTGTCGAAGTACAGTACCAGCGGCTTGCCGGTCTCGATGTCCCGGCCCTCCGGGTAACCGGCCTCGGCCAGCAGGCGCCGGGCCTCCTCGATGGGTTTGCGTACCGGTCCCCGCGGGCTTGTGTCGTAAACGTAGCTATTGATGCCGGCATCACCCTCCACGAATCCGAAGATACCCGGCGGGATGACGCCCTGCGCCGGGATACCGCGGCCATTGAGGAAGATGGAAATGTATTCCTCGAAGTCGACGGCAATGGCGATGGCCTGGCGCAGCTTGCGGGCCTTTTCACCGAGCCCGCCGACCACGGGGTCGAGCATATTGAAACCTGTGTAATAGATCGAGGTGGAGACCGCGGTCCTGAGTTCGATCCCCTTTCCAAGCATGGCATCAGTGAGGGCCACCTCGCCCGAGGCGCCCACGCTGATGGCCTGGTCGAAACTGTCGGAGCTGATCCCGGAGGTGTCGTAATAACCCTGCAGGAACTTGTTCCAGTAGGGGATATCCTCCTTCTCGAGACTGTAGATCACCTTGTCGATAAACGGCAGCGGCTTGCCGGCGTCGGCCAGCAGTCCGGATGCGGCATCGCCCGGCTCACCCTCTGCCGGGTAGGTCTCGCCGTGGAAGTTGGGATTGCGCACCATCACCATCTGGCGATTGGGATTGTTCACCGTGAGCATGTAAGGACCGGTGCCGACCGGGTACCAGTCCAGGGTGATATTACGCTCCTTCATCCCCGGCTGGCTGTGGAAGCGATCCGCCTCCCAGGGCACCGGGGAGAAGAACGGCATGGCCAGCCAGTACAGCAATTGCGGGTACTTGCCATGGATGCGGATTTGGTAAGTATAGCGGTCGATGACCGTCACGCCTTCCAGCGGGTAGTCGCGCAGGTCCAGGAAGCCCTGGTCCGGCATGGCGGACGCCGCCTGCTTCAGGGTATCGACGTAGTCGGCGAGGCCGACAATGTAGTCACTCATCAGCCCCAGTATCGGTGAATGCAGGCGCGGGTGGGCCAGGCGCTTGATCTGGTAGACGTAATCCGCAGCCACCAGTTCCCGGCTGCCGGTCTCGGTGAAATCACCCAGGGTATAGATATCCTCCAGCGCCTGTTCATCGAGCGGGTAATAACGGTAGTTGCCCTGCGCGTTGCGCGCGAATGCCGGGTGCGGTTGATAGCGGATACCCGGCTGGATATGGATGTCGTAGATGCTGTAGACAATGTCTTGTGCAGCGGCACCTGCGTCAATCCGCCTGCCCTCTGCATCGAGAAAGTAAGGTTCCGGTACCCCGGTGGCCGCCAGCGGGATCAGTTCATAAGGGCGCTTCAGGTAATGATACTGCAACGGCGGCTCGTAGATCTGCGCGGTAAAGGCCACCTCGTTGGAGCTGTAGGACTGCACCGGGTCAAGGTGGTTGGGGCGCTCCTGGAATGAGGTATAGAGGATATTCTCGCGTGCCTCGGCGGTCGGGTATGGCCGGTTCCAGGGTTCGTCGCTGCAGGCGCTAACGGCCAGCAGCGCCGCCAGCAGGAACGCCTGCGGCACTCGATTCAGCTGCGCGCGCAGGCTGTGAGGTTTTCCTGTCAGCGACACACCCGTCCCCTGTAGCGGCCGGGGCAGCCGGGGTCTCCGCTCTGAATCATCTTGGGGATGTGATACGGCATGACGGGCCATTATATCGGGCGTCGTGCCGGCTTTCATACCCCGGTGTCGGCCTTTGAATACTTCCCGTAATCAGCGTTTTCCGGTACCTTAGCGACTTCATATCCGGGGCCGCCGGCATCACCGGCAGGCGCTGGAAATCACTGCTACCGACAAGAGATACAGGGAACCGCTATGGGATTCATGAGTGGCAAGCGCGCACTGATTGTTGGCCTGGCCAGCAACCGATCCATCGCCTGGGGTATCGCCCGGGCCATGCACCGGGAAGGCGCCGAGCTGGCCTTTACCTATCAGAACGAGAAACTGGGCAGCCGGGTCGTGAAGATGGCGGCTGAATGCGATTCGGACATCACCCTGCCCTGCGATGTCAGTAGCGACGAGCAGATCGAGACCGTGTTCCAGGAACTGGGCAAGCGCTGGGACGGCCTGGACATCATTGTGCACTCGGTGGCGTTCGCCCCGGGCGGACAACTGGACGGCGATTACCTCGACTGCGTGACCCGGGAAGGATTCAGCATTGCTCATGACATCAGCTCCTACAGCTTCACCGCACTGGCCAAGGCCGGCCGGTCCATGATGGAGGGCCGCCAGGGTGCGCTGCTGGCATTGAGCTACCTGGGTGCCGTGCAGACAGTACCCAACTACAACGTCATGGGGGTCGCCAAGGCCAGCCTGGAGGCGAATATCCGTTACATGGCGGAAAGCCTGGGGCCCCACGGGATCCGGGTCAACGGCATTTCGGCCGGCCCGATACGCACCCTGGCCGCCTCAGGCATCAGCAACTTCCGCAAGATGCTGGACCAGTTTGCCAGGACCGCACCGCTGCGCCGCAATGTCACCATCGATGACGTCGGCAATGCCGCCGCCTTTTTGTGCTCGGACCTGGCCGCCGGGATAACCGGCGAAATCACCTACGTGGATGCCGGCTTCAATACCGTCGGCATGGGACCCATGGGGTAGCCAACGGGGCTTCGGGATATTCACCGCAGAGACGCTGAAGGCGCAGAGACGTTCAGGATAAAGTAACACCGCAAAGGTGCAAGGGACACACGAACGACGTTTCTCGGGAAAAGCTGCTGTCTAAGGTATCACCGGTCTATGGTGAGTAGCGCATTCGGAGAGTTGCAGATATGCAACTACTACTGCCCTTCCAGTAAGGATTGTGGTTTGATACAGGGTTCGGGGGGCTCAGTCCAGCTGCGGCTGAATTATTCCTCGCGTCTCTGCGTCTCTGCGGTAATTCAAGCATAACCAAGATTCGCCGTCAGGCTTTTTGCAGTATCCCCTGCTCGCCTTCCAGGCGACCGATCAGTACCGCGCCGCAGGAATCGCTGAAGATATTCACACTGGTGCGGCACATGTCCAGCACCCGGTCGACCGCCAGGATCAGGCCCACTGCCTCCACCGGCAGCCCGATGGCGGTCAGAATGATGGTGATGGCCACCAGGCTGGCCGCCGGAATCCCCGCCACGCCGATCGAGGTCAGCAGGGCCACCAGCACCACGGTGAACTGTTCCGCAAATCCGAGATCCAGCCCGTAGGCCTGGGCAATGAACATCGCGGCAACACACTCGTACAGCGCGGTGCCATCCATGTTCACGGTTGCACCCAGCGGCAACACGAAACTGCTGGTGCGGTTGGAGACGCCGGCGCGCCGTTCCACGCAGTCCATGCTGACCGGCAGCGTGGCCGAGGACGAGGCGGTCGAGAACGCGGTCAACAGGGCCGGGGCCATGGCCTGGTAGTGGCGCAGCGGATTGACCCGGCCGACGAACCAGAGCAGCAGCGGCAATACCACCAGGAAATGCACACCCAGTGCGGCCAGCACCGTCAGGAAAAAGGCCAGCAGGGGGGCAAAGGCTGCAAATCCGGTGGAGGCCACCACCTTGGCCACCAGCGCAAACACCCCGATCGGGGCAAACAGCATCACCCACTCGGTTATCTGCATCATGACGGCGAACACCCCCTGCCAGAAGTCCTGCATCGGTTTGGCCAGGCTGCCGTCAATGCGGGTCATGAAAAAACCGAACAGCAGGCTGAAAAAGATCAGCCCCAGCATCTGTCCCTCGGCCGCGGCGGCAACGATATTGGTGGGCACCATGCGCAGGAAGATCTCGACCACGTCACCCACACCCCGCCCCTCTACCCGGGCCGCTATGTCGGCACCGTCATCGGAGAGTGCGATGACCTCGCGGGCCGGCTCCCCGTCCACGATCCCCGGCGAGACCAGGTTGACCAGGAACAGGCCAACCAGGATCGCGAACAGGCTGGTGGTCATGTAGTACAGCAAGGTCTTGCCGCCCAGGCGGCCCATGGCGCCGCTGGCGCCGACCCCGGCAATGCCGGTAATGATGGAGGAAACAATCAGGGGGACGATCAGCATCTTCAGGGCATTGAGAAACAGGGTGCCCAGGAAATCGTAGATGTCGTAGAAACGCAGCCCGTACAGGCTGGTGTCCATGCCGGTGAGCTGACCTGCCAGGACAGCCAGTACCAGGGCAATCAGGATTTGCCAGTGGAGTTTCAGGTCAGTTCATCCCTGTTGATGAAGGAATCGGACCGGTAGAGCTAGTTCGACTGGTCGTGAATCACGATCTTTGCCTTGCTGCGCAGGTCATCCAGCAGTGCGGCCATCTCCGCGACCCCCTGGATGCGGCTGAGTTCGCGGCTGGCCTGTTCGCGTTCGGCATCCGTCAGGGCCGACAGATCACCGTCCCTGACCTCCTCCAGCGCGAGCAGCACGTAATCACCCGAACCCAGTGCAAGGCCTGTGACCGATGCCTGTCCGCCGTCGGGCGGTGCCATCAGGAAGGCTTCCTGGACCAGCCTCCGCCCGGGTTGGACTGCACGCCGGTCGATAAGTCCGGATTCCTGCGATTCCAGTGACTCGGTCGCCGCAATCTCGTCCAGCGGGGTACCGGACTTGAGGCTCGCCAGCAGGTCCTCACCGTGTGTCCGGGCCAGGGTGCGTGCCTTTTCATCATGGACCTTTGCCCTGACTTCGCCCCTGATGCCGTCAAGCGGTAAGGCCGCTGCGCGCTCGTGATCCAGGACACGCAGGACGAGCAGGTGATCATCAGCCACCTCGACCGGCTCACTGTTGTTGCCGTTGTTCAGTACATCTTCCGTAAATGCCGCGGCAACGACGTCGGCATGCTCGCCGATACCCGTGCCACCCTCGCGGGTCAGCCACTCGCTGGTCCTGATCTCCAGATCCAGTGCCTGCGCCGCCCCTTCCAGGGTATCGGGCTGTTCGAATGCAAGGTTGGACAACTGCTCGGACAGGTCATAGAAACGGTCACTGCGCTGCCCGGCAAGCAATTCATCGACCAGTTCATCACGAACCTCGGCGAATGGCTTGACGACTTCCGGCTTGATGTCGGTCACCTCGATTATGTGGAATCCAAAGGCCGAGCGCACGATTTCGCTGCGCTCGCCCATCTCGAGGCCGAAGGCCACCGATTCGAATTCGGGCACCATCATGCCCCTGGCAAAAAATCCCAGGTCACCGCCATTGGCCGCCGAACCCGGGTCATCGGACAATTCTCCGGCCAGTGCCTCGAAAGATTCACCGCTCGCCAGGCGTTCCAGCGCCGTTGCTGCCCTGGCACGCGCCGCTTCGATGGTCTCATCATCGGCATCCCCTGCGACCTGTACCAGGATATGACGTGCCCGGCGCTCCTCCTCGGTCACGTAGCGTTCGGACTGCTCCTGGTAGAGCGCCTGCAGTTCCGCTTCTTCCACGTCGCCGATGACCTCGAGTTCATCCGACTTCAGTTCCAGGTACTGCACCCTGATACGCTCGGGGGTCATGAATTCGCTGCTGTGTGCCTCGTAGTACTGTTGCACTTCCTCGTCGCTCGGCTGTACCTGGTCCTGGTAACGTGCCAGCGGCAATTTGAGATAGCGGAAGCGTCGTTGCTGACCTTGCAAGCGGTAGACCGCGTCCAGCATGGCGGGGGTGGCCTGCGCTGTTTGCACAATGCCGTTCGTTATCTGCTTGGTGGTAAGCTCGCGTGACAAACGCCACTCGAACTCTCCCGGGCTCATGCCCTGCAGGCGCAGGGCCGTTTCGTATTTCTGTTTCGAGAAAACTCCTTCATCCTTGAAGGCATCGACTGAATCAATCTGGGCCGCGACCAGTTGCTTGCTGACCAGGAATCCCTCGGCCTCGGCTTCCTGCAGCAGCAGCTGTTCGCGAATCAGCTGCTCGAGCGCGTTCTTTTTCAGCGCAGCTTCATCGATACGCGCCGGGTCGTAGGCCTCACCCATCAGGCTCTGCATGCGCGAGCGCAACAGCTGGTAGGTTCGCTGGTGCTCGCCCAGCGCAACATCGACATCATTGACCGTCACCGCGTAGGTGCGTGCATCGTCCTGGAAATACCAGTTCAGTCCGAAAAAGCTGAAGGCAATGGCCAGCAGGCCCAGCAGGACCCAGCCGAAAATGCCCATCAAGCGTTCACGTATCGCCAGTAACATAGTTCAATCTCTCGGGATAATGTCAGGGCCTATACAGGCCACATAATAAAAAGAAAGGGCACCATGAGGGGCGCCCTTTCAGTTTACCTATTGGCGGAGTGGACGGGACTCGAACCCGCGACCCCCGGCGTGACAGGCCGGTATTCTAACCAGCTGAACTACCACTCCATATCCATGGTGGGTGCTTTACGGCATCCTTGAGGGCTTTTCCAGCCTTGAATCCCGGTGATTTCGACGCCTTGATCTGAATTGTTTCACCCGTCTGGGGATTGCGCCCGGCGCGGGCAGCGCGGTCCCTGACCGAGAAGGTCCCGAATCCGACGAGCGTCACCTGATCACCCTTGCTCAAGGCACCGGTGATGGTATCAAGAACCGCGTCGGTGGCCCTGGTTGCGTCTGCCTTGGACAGACCGGTCTCACTCGCTACGGCATCAATCAATTCAGATTTATTCATATGGTATCCCCAAAATTGGTTTTATGATGAAACGAAATGGTATGACTGGAAATCAGTACCCGTAAATTCTGTTATCCGTCCCCCCTGCCGTCAGGCAGTGGGTATTAAAGCATAGAAATCCCGTGCATAAAAACCCACCGGGGCAACTGTAGCAGCTGCCCCGGCTGATTTATTTACCAAACTGGTGAAAGTCAATGTGCCGTAATGGGTTTCTGCTTGACTTCGCCCTTGTCCTTGGCTTTGGTCTTGGCTTTCGTTGCCGGTCCCTTGCCCTCCTCTGCCAGCGGAACCGGCTGATGCTGCAAGGCAACCTGCAGGACCTCATCGATCCACCGTACCGGTTGGATGTCCAGCTTGTCCTTGACATTCTTGGGAATATCAGTGAGATCCTTGCGGTTTTCTTCCGGGATCAGGACGACGGAGATTCCTCCGCGGTGGGCTGCCAGCAATTTCTCCTTGAGACCGCCGATCGGCAACACCTCGCCGCGCAGGGTGATCTCCCCGGTCATAGCCACATCGGCCCGCACCGGGATATCGGTCAGGGCAGATACCAGCGCCGTGCACATCCCGACACCCGCACTGGGGCCGTCCTTAGGCGTGGCACCCTCAGGCACGTGGATGTGGATATCATACTTCTGGTAGAACTCGGGATCGATACCCAGCATCGCGGAACGACTGCGCACCACGGTGGTCGCCGCCTGTATTGACTCCTGCATGACTTCACCAAGCTGTCCGGTGTGTATCATCTTGCCCTTGCCCGGGACAATGGTCGACTCGATGGTCAGCAACTCGCCCCCGACTTCCGTCCAGGCAAGTCCGGTGACCTGTCCGACCTGGTCATGCTCCTCGGCCAATCCATAACGGAACCGCCTGACCCCAAGGTACTTGTCGATATTCCTCGGCGTAACGGAGATCTTCTTGCCACGTTCCTTGAGTACCAGTTCCTTGACCACCTTGCGGCAGATCTTGGAGATTTCACGCTCCAGGTTGCGTACCCCGGCCTCGCGCGTGTAGTAGCGGACAATATCGCGGATAGCATTTTCGCTGACCGAGATCTCGTCCTCCCTGAGGCCGTTATTCTTTATCTGCTTGATCAGCAGATAGCGCATGGCAATATTGATCTTCTCGTCCTCGGTATAACCCGGAATCCGGATGACCTCCATGCGGTCGAGCAACGGGCCCGGGATATTCATGGTGTTTGCCGTGGCAACGAACATCACGTCGGACAGGTCGAAATCGACCTCCAGGTAGTGATCATTGAAGGAGTTGTTCTGCTCGGGATCGAGCACCTCGAGTAATGCCGAGGATGGATCACCGCGGAAGTCCATCGACATCTTGTCGAGCTCGTCCAGCAGGAACAGTGGGTTGCGCACCGCTACCTTGGAGAGGTTCTGGACAATCTTGCCCGGCAATGAACCGATATAGGTACGGCGGTGACCACGGATCTCAGCCTCGTCTCGCACACCACCCAGTGACATGCGTGTGAACTTGCGGTTGGTAGCACGGGCAATGGAGCGTCCCAGCGAGGTCTTGCCGACACCGGGCGGCCCGACCAGGCACAGGATCGGTCCCTTGAGCTTCTTGACCCGCTGCTGCACCGCCAGGTACTCGAGAATCCGCTCCTTGACCTTTTCCAGCCCGTAGTGGTCCTCTTCAAGGACACCCTCGGCCGCCGACAGGTCGTGGCGGATCTTGGAGCGCTTTTTCCACGGCACCCCGACCAGCCAGTCAATGTAGTTCCTGACTACGGTTGCCTCGGCCGACATCGGCGACATCATTTTCAGTTTGTTGAGTTCAGAGTTCGCCTTTTCCTTGGCCTCTTTGCTCATGCCGGCTTTTTCGATCTTCTGTTGCAGTTCCTCCAGTTCATTGGGCGCATCTTCCATCTCGCCCAGTTCCTTCTGGATGGCCTTCATTTGCTCGTTCAGATAGTACTCTCGCTGGCTCTTCTCCATCTGCTGCTTGACGCGGCCGCGGATCCGCTTTTCGATCTGCATAATGTCGATTTCGCCCTCGATCAGCCCGATAAGACGCTCAAGACGCTCGTGGCTGTTCTCGATTTCGAGGATTTTCTGCTTCTCTTCAATCTTGAGCGACATATGCGCGGCGATGGTATCCGCCAGTCGCCCGGGTTCGTCTATGCCCGACAATGAGGTGAGAATCTCGGGGGGTACTTTCTTGTTGAGTTTCACATACTGTTCGAAAATGGCCAACAGGGAACGGGTCATCACCTCGAGTTCCTTTTCTTCATCCCGATCGTCCGGCTCCAGCAACTCGACGTGGGCAGTGAAAAAGGCATCCGTGGTCTCCAGGGACGTGATACGCGCCCGTTCGGCACCTTCCACCAGCACCTTGACTGTCCCATCCGGCAGCTTCAGCAACTGCAGGATGGTGGACAGCGTACCAATTTCATGGATGTCATCTGCAGAGGGATCATCTATTTCGGCATTCTTTTGTGCCACCAGAAGGATCTTCTTGTCCTCCTGCATGGCCGTATCCAGAGCATTTATTGATTTCTCACGTCCCACAAACAGCGGAATGACCATGTGCGGGTAGACGACAACATCCCGTAATGGCAAGACGGGTATGGCGCTCGTGGTTTGATCTGTCATATCGGTATCCATCCATTCCTTAGTGATGTTGTGTTACCGGGTCGTCGGCGGCAAACCGTCGGAATATCGTCATACGACCCCGGTGCCCTGCCTGTCGGAACGTTCATTACCCAGTGTCATATCCGTCAGACACCAATATGGGGTCGCATCTGCGCCACTTCAACCATATTTTTTTGACAGGCATTAAAAAAGAGGCAAGGAGTATGCCAGCCATGCCAACCAGGCAAATAATATTACAACTGTTTGATTATAAATGGAAAGATGTAAACTATTCTGAGGCTGCCAGCGGCTCGGAAGCGTCAAAAATCATGTACGGTGTGGAATTTCCCAGGATAACACCCTCGTCAATGACTACCTTCAGGACGTTTTCCATCGAGGGAAGATCATACATGGTGTCGAGCAGGATCTGCTCGAGGATGGTACGCAGACCGCGTGCGCCGGTCTTGCGATCCATGGCCTTGCGCGCCACGGCTCGCAGGGCTTCTTCACGGAACTCAATTTCACAGCCCTCCATTTCAAACAGCTTCTCGTATTGCTTGGTCAGGGCATTCTTGGGCTCGGTCAGGATCTGGACCAGTGCGTCTTCGTCGAGTTCCTCCAGGGTTGCCACCACCGGCAAACGGCCGACAAATTCAGGGATCAGGCCGTACTTGATGAGGTCCTCGGGTTCCACATCGTAGAGTATCTCACCGAGCTTTATTTCCTCGTCCTTGCTCTTGACCTCGGCGGCAAAGCCGATGCCACCCGTTTCGGAGCGACCGCGAATGATCTTTTCGAGACCGGCAAAGGCACCGCCCACGATGAACAGGATGTTCGAGGTATCCACCTGCAGGAATTCCTGCTGCGGGTGTTTGCGCCCGCCCTGCGGCGGCACCGACGCGACCGTACCCTCGATCAGCTTCAGTAATGCCTGCTGTACGCCTTCACCGGAGACATCCCGGGTAATCGAAGGGTTGTCCGACTTGCGCGAGATCTTGTCAATCTCGTCGATGTAGACGATACCCGTCTGGGCCTTGTCGACATCGTAGTCACACTTTTGCAGGAGTTTCTGGATAATGTTCTCGACATCCTCACCGACATAACCGGCCTCTGTCAGCGTGGTGGCATCGGCGATAGTGAACGGGACATTCAGCAGACGTGCCAGGGTTTCCGCCAGCAGGGTCTTGCCCGATCCGGTCGGGCCGATCAGCAGGATATTGCTCTTGGAGAGTTCAACCTCATCCTTCTTGCCGGAGGTATCGAGGCGCTTGTAGTGGTTGTAGACGGCGACCGAGAGGACCTTCTTGGCGCGTTCCTGACCGATCACGTATTCATTCAGGACCTCGTTGATTTCCTGCGGCTTGGGCAGCTTGTCTCCACCGGCCGAGGATTTCTCCTGCATTTCCTCACGAATGATGTCGTTACACAGCTCGACGCATTCATCGCAGACGAAGACGGAGGGTCCGGCAATCAGTTTGCGCACTTCATGCTGGCTTTTGCCGCAGAAGGAACAGTAGAGCAGCTTGCCATCATCACCCTTACCGTCTCTGTCGTTACTCATACTGGAATCCCCATGCGTCTCAACAAGGACCTGCCTTATGGTTTTTTAACACTATTTGCGATTGCGAATCAACTCCTTCAACCACACAAATCATTTTTTTATCAAGGGTTAATCCGCCCATGCCGGGAAAGGGCCCCGGTCCTAGGCATCAATTCCCGTTCCCCGCTGTGCCAGGATCTCGTCGATCAGGCCATACTCCTTCGCCTGATCGGCTCCCATGAAATTGTCACGCTCTGTGTCCTCACCTATGCGTTCCAGCGACTGCCCGGTGTGCTGTGACAGGATCCGGTTGAGCTTTTCCCGGATCAGCAGAATTTCCCGGGCATGGATATCGATATCCGTCGCCTGCCCCTGGAAGCCGCCCAGTGGCTGGTGGATCATCATACGCGAGTGCGGCAGGCATACGCGCTTGCCCTTGCAGCCGCCTGCCAGCAACAGTGCACCCATACTGGCTGCCTGTCCGATACACATGGTGCTGACATCGGGCTTGACGAACTGCATGGTGTCATAGATCGCCAGTCCGGCTGTGACCGATCCGCCGGGCGAGTTGATGTACAGGTGAATGTCCTTGTCAGGATTCTCTGATTCGAGGAACAGCAACTGTGCGACCACGACATTGGCCATGTAATCCTCGACCGGCCCGACAACGAACACAACGCGCTCCTTTAACAGGCGTGAATAGATGTCATAGGAACGTTCGCCGCGTGCCGTTTGCTCGATAACGATCGGAACCAGATTCAGGGCCTTGGTATCTACTGCACTGTTCATGAAGTTGCTATCGGTCATCGATACCTATCCTTTAGATTGTTTGGCTGCATCAACCAGTTCGTCAAACGAGGTCTGCTTCTCTTCCAGCTTGAGGCCGCCGTTTTCAATCATCCAATCAACGACCTGCTCCTCGAGCACCGCGGACTGGATGCCGGCCAGCATCTCCTGGTTTCCATAGTACCACTGGATAACCTCCTCGGGTTTTTCGTATGAAGCCGCAATCGTTCCAACCGCCTCGCGCACCCGGTCCGGGTCGACCTGGATCTGGTTATGCTTGACGATCTCGCTGATCAGGACGCCCAGCTTGACCCGGCGTTCGGCGGTTTTCTGCAGCGCCTCCGTGTCCAGCCCCTGGTATTCCTGCTGGGACCTGAGTTGCACAATCTCGTTCTCGATAAGGCTGCGCGGCACCTCGACCGGATTTTTCTCCAGCAGGCCCGAAAATACCTGGTCCTTGAGATTTCCCTTGAGCAGCTGCTTGAGTTCGCGTTGCATGTTGCTGGTGACTTCCTCGCGCAGCCCCGCCATGCCTCTGTCAGCTACACCGAAGGCCCGGGCAAAATCATCGTCCAGCTCCGGCAGTACCATCTCCGCTACGCCATGCACCTTGATACCGAACTCCGCATCCTTGCCGGCGACCTCTGCAGACGGATAGTCCCCGGGAAAGCTCACCCGCAGCGTCTTTTCATCACCGGCACTGACACCGACCAGCTGCTCCTCGAAACCCGGTATCATGCTGTTCGAACCCAGCACCAGGGGCATCTTTTCACCCTTGTTGCCGCTGAAAGACTCGCCACCGACGGTCCCCTCGAAGTCGATGATGACCTGGTCGTCTACCCGGGCATCACGATTGACTTCATTCCAGGTGGCGCGTTGCTTGCGCAGCTTGTCGAGCATTGCATCGACTTCCGCGTCGCTGACCTCCACCACGGGACGCATCACCGTGAAGTTGTCATCTACCTCACCGGCCAGTTCCGGAAACACTTCGAAGGTCGCCGTGTATTCCAGGGCCTCGCCCGGCTGGGATTCATTCGGCTCGATCTTCGGCTCGCCTGCCGGACGCAGGCTCTCCTGGCTGAGCGCCTCCTGCAGGGTGGAATGGATGACCTGGTCCATTACCTCCAGGCGCACCTGCCTGCCGTATTTTTGTTCCACTACCTTGAGCGGCACCTTGCCCGGACGGAAGCCGTCGAGGCGCACGGATCTGGACATCGACTGAAGTCGCGAACCGACCTCCTGGTCGATACGCTCGGCCGGGACCTGGACCGTCATGCGACGTTCCAGCCCCCCCGTGTTTTCTACCGAAACTTGCATGTATTCACCTCGTTAATAGTGCCGCTCATCCTGCCCGGCTCGACAGTCGTCCCTTGTAATTAATGACAGCCTCCCCGTTATCCGGGAAACTGGTGCGAAAGGAGAGACTCGAACTCTCACGGGTTCCCCCACTGGCACCTAAAGCCAGCGCGTCTACCAATTCCGCCACTTTCGCCTTGACCGTGCTGCCAGCGCCGGGAACGGCGACTGATCATCCAGCTAATCATGCAATTATATCGGCTTATCGTCAGCCAGCGCACCCCTGGAATGCCGGGGCAGCCGCGCCACCGGGAGAAAAAATGCCCGCGCAGGACGCGGGCATGCTCGAGTTGGTGGGCCGTGTAGGAATCGAACCTACAACCAATGGATTAAGAGTCCACTGCTCTGCCAATTGAGCTAACGGCCCGGGAGGGCGGTATTGGACCACAGAGGCGGTAGCGGTTCAAGCCGGCCCCGGGTCCGGGGCGTCGGGGAAAAATACTGGAAAATGGGGTGGACGATGGGACTCGAACCCACGACGACTGGAATCACAATCCAGGGCTCTACCAACTGAGCTACGCCCACCATAAAAAAACAAGCAAACCTGCAACGAATCCTGATTCAACAAAATGGCGCGCCCGGCAGGACTCGAACCTGCGACCCTCGGCTTAGCTTACCAACTACGTCTTTCGACGCCCCTTCCGGGTTTGTGGTCTGGACTATCTCTTCACCGTCTCAGGTGCCGCACGTATAGTCTCTACGGATCCCGTCGTAACCAGCAGCCATTCTCATGAACACTGACAGATTATTCTTGGGTGTTTCTACCCTCGGCGCAACCGAACCTTGGGTGCATGTTCAGTCACAGGATTCATTATTACAAATCCTTGCTCGAACATATCGAGCCAAGCCTTCAAAACACCCAGGTCACCCCGCTCTCCGGTGCGGCACATCGCCTACATGCTAGACACCAGCCATTGCACGGGTCAACCAACGGTTTCCTCGGGATTGCCATCAGCACTAACTGTTAAGGTTTCCCCGATACAGTGCGATCCACTTTATGAGTTCTGTTTCCTCATAAAGGCTCCTACTATGCACATTTGCCATGATGTGCGCTTAAAGGCCGATGCTCTATCCAGCTGAGCTACGGGCGCATTTTTCCAGCTTCTCGACGTACTGAAAAATCATTTCTTGGTCGGGGTAGAGGGATTCGAACCCCCGACATCCAGCTCCCAAAGCTGGCGCGCTACCAGACTGCGCTATACCCCGCTGTCTCCGTGCTGTCACGAGGTGATTTCGAACCTCTACGGTCCACACTGAGCCTCGCGATAATACGTGCTACCCCTGTTGATGGTCAAATGGCAGGGGGCCGCAGGCCCGCTGCCGCCTGCCTGTGGACACGCCCTGAAACACCGCCAAGTTGTGCCGGATCATGGCAGCATGCGAGAATCCCGCGCTGGCAAACCACCGGGCACGCTATCCACCCCATGAGCGCAAAACTGATTGATGGCAAGGCCATCGCCGCCGAAGTCAGGCAGTCCGTTAAAAAGAGGATCGAGGACCGCCTCAGCAGCAATCTGCGCCCCCCCGGTCTCGCAGTCATCCTGGTCGGGCAGGATCCGGCCTCCGAGATCTATGTGCGCAACAAGCGGCTCGCCTGTGACGAGGCCGCCATGCTGTCTCGCTCATATGATCTGCCCGCGGACACCAGCGAACGGGAACTGCTTGCCCTGATCGAGGACCTGAACAATGACAGGGAAATCGACGGTATCCTGGTACAGTTTCCGCTGCCCGGGCAGATCGATGCCGACAAGGTGACCGAGGCCATTTTGCCGGACAAGGACGTGGACGGTTTTCACCCCTACAACATCGGGCGCCTGGCCCTGCGCCGCCCCCTGCTCCGTTCCTGTACGCCGCGCGGTGTCATTACCCTGCTGGAGTACACCGACGAACCGTTCTACGGCCGGGAGGCCGTGATTGTCGGTGCCTCGAATATCGTCGGTCGACCCATGTCACTGGAGTTGCTGCTGGCGGGATGCACGGTAACCATCTGCCACCGCTTTACCCGCGACCTCGAGGCGCACGTGGGCACGGCGGACATCCTGGTCGTGGCTGTGGGCAAGCCCGGGCTGGTGCCGGGCGAGTGGATCAAACCCGGCGCCACTGTCATCGATGTCGGTATCAACCGGCTGAAAGACGGGACGTTGACCGGTGATATCGGCTTTGACGCGGCCTATGAACGTGCTGCCTGGATCACCCCGGTGCCGGGAGGGGTCGGCCCGATGACGGTCGCGACCTTGCTGGAAAACACCCTGTTTGCAGCAGAACAGCTGCACGGGTAGCTTATTTGCGGCGCCAGCTGGTCCCCGTAGCGCCGTCTTCCAGCAGGATGCCGAGCGCATCGAGTTCGTCACGGATCCTGTCGGCCTCGGCCCAGTCCTTGTCGGCCCTCGCCTGCAGGCGCCTTGCGATCAGTTCATCGATTGCCGCATCCGACAGGCCGGCATCCGCAGCACCGGCACTACCGGCCACCTCGCGCAGAAACACCTCCGGCTCGCTCTGCAGCAGGCCGAGCACCCCACCGAGCTGGCGCAGCAGACCGCCCAGCCGTTGCGCCTCCTTGTCGGCGGTGTCGCGATGCCGGTTTATCTCCCTGGCGATGTCGAAGAGCACCGCGATCGCCTCGGGGGTATTGAAATCATCACTCATTGCCGCATGAAAGGCGTCCGTGTAGCTGCACTCGTTCGGGTCAGGTGCCACGACTGACAGCCCCCTGAGCGCCGTGTACAGCCGCGTCAGGGCGGCCTTGCTGTTGTCCAGATTCTCCTGGGAATAGTTCAGCGGGCTGCGGTAATGGCTGGCCAGAATGAAGTAGCGCACCTCCTCGGCCCGGTAGCGCTGCAGGATCTCCCTGACGGTGAAGAAATTGCCCAGTGATTTGGACATCTTTTCCTCGTCCACCTTGACGAAGCCGTTATGCATCCAGTAGTTGACGAAGTGCTCACCGGTCGCGGCCTCGGACTGGGCAATTTCGTTTTCGTGATGGGGAAATTTCAGGTCCATGCCGCCGCCGTGGATGTCGAAGTGCGCCCCCAGGCACTGGGTGGACATGGCCGAACACTCGATATGCCAGCCGGGCCGGCCATCACCCCAGGGCGAATGCCAGCTGGGCTCCCCGGGCTTGGCGGCCTTCCAGAGTACGAAATCCAGCGGGTCCCGCTTCGACTCGTCGATGGCGACACGCTCGCCGGCACGCAGGTCCTCGATTCGCTTCCCGGACAGCTGGCCGTAGTGTTCGAAACGGCTGACGACATAGTAGACGTCGCCATTGGCGCCCTGGTAGGCATAGTCCTTTTCTATCAGGGTGGCGATCATTGCGATGATCTGGTCCATCGAGGTGGTCGCGCGCGGTTCCTGGTCGGGCGCCAGGATGCCCAGTGCGGCGGCATCCTCGTGCATGAGGGCGGTGAAGCGCGCGGTCAGGTCCTGTATATCCTCCTGGTTTTCGTTGGCACGCGCGATGATCTTGTCATCGATATCGGTGATGTTGCGCACATAGGTCACCTCGTAACCGAGGTGGCGCAGATAGCGGGTCACGATGTCGAAGACCACCATGACCCGGGCATGGCCCAGGTGGCAGAAGTCATAGATCGTCATCCCGCAGACATACATCCGCACCTTGCCCTCCTCGATGGGGACAAAGGTTTCCTTGTTGCCGGTCAGGCTGTTATAGATGGTGATGGCTTGCATTGTTCCGGTCCGCAGCGGCTCGGGTGCGCCGTAGGCGCGGTCATGGTAACGGAAAGCACGCCGGGAAACACCCCTGCGGACTTGTAACTCGGGCAGAAGCTTATATCATTGGCAGCCGGCAGATATTAACCGGAGTAGTAAATGAAACAATTGCTAGGAATTTTCCTGACCGCGATGCTTGGACTGATACCGGCGACCGGTTCTTCTTCAGAAAACCACACACAAGGAGCCGGCATGATTACTGTACACATGGACACGAGCAAGGGACTCGTGACACTGGAACTCGACGGGGACAAGGCCCCGGAGACTGTCGGAAACTTTGTCGAGTATGCGAAGGCGGGTTTCTACGATGGCACCGTCTTTCATCGCGTCATTCCCGGTTTCATGATCCAGGGCGGCGGCTTCGATGCCGACATGAAGCAGAAGGCGACCAAGGCACCGGTCAAGAACGAGGCCAACAACGGGCTCAAGAACGTCACCGGTTCGATCGCCATGGCGCGCACCAGCGACCCGCACTCCGCCACGGCCCAGTTCTTCATCAACGTCAAGGACAACGGCTTCCTGGATCACTCGGCCCCCACTACCCAGGGCTGGGGTTATTGCGTATTCGGCAAGGTCGTTGACGGTATAGACGTGGTTCATGCCATCGAAGGCGTCCAGACGGAAAACAAGGCCGGGCACCAGGACGTACCGGTCGAGGCCGTGATCATCAATTCAGTCAGGATCGTGGAAGGCTAGACAACGCCGGTCGCATGCCATGCACCCTGTTCATCTCCGACCTGCACCTGGACCCGCAGCGCCCGGCGATCACCCGGCTGTTTCTTGACTTTCTGGAGCAGCGCGGCCGCTCTGCCGAGTGCCTGTATATCCTCGGCGACCTGTTCGAGGCCTGGATCGGGGATGACGAGGACGGTGCACTGGCGAGCGCCGTATGCGCGGGACTCAGGGACTGTGCAGGCTCAGGCACACCCATTTATGTCATGCACGGGAACCGGGACTTTCTCCTGGGCAGGGACTTCGCCGCGGCATCCGGCTGCACCCTGCTCGCCGATCCCTCTGTTATCGACCTCTACGGCCAGGTCACGCTGCTGATGCACGGTGACCTGTTGTGCACCGATGATACGGATTACCTGGCCTTCCGCGACGTGGTAAGGGAGCCCCAATGGCAGCAGGCCTTCCTGGCCAAACCGCTGGCAGAACGCCGTCAGATCGCCAGACAGTTGCGGGAGACCAGCATCGAGAAGACCCGGGGAAAGCCGGAGTCGATCATGGATGTCAACCAGCAGACCGTGGTCGACACCATGGAACGGCATGCCGTGCAGCGGCTGATCCACGGCCACACCCATCGCCCTGCGGTCCATGGGCTGACAGTCAACGGCAAACCGGCCCAGCGCCTGGTGCTCGGCGACTGGTATGAACAGGGCAGCGTCCTCGAATGCACCCCGGAGGGCTGTCAGTTGCAGTCGCTCGGCTAGCCCCCGGTTACCTCACCCAGCGAGTAGCGCTGATAAGCCTCCGGCAGGCGGAACAGCTCACCTGCCACCCGCTCGGCCTCCGAGTAATCAACAAGAGTACGGCGATAGCCGTCAGCGTCCCACTCCCGGATCGGGAAGCCCTGGCGCAAATGGCGCGCGGGGGCATACACATAGCGGGTAAGGAAACACGCCGTCTGCAGTGACTCCGGGGTGATTGACAGGTTTTCCTGTTGCCGGGATCCGAGTATCTCTTCATATTCGATCAGGGCCTCGACCGCGTCTGCCAGCAGACCGGGTACAATCACGGCTTCATGGCATACGGCCGTGTTCGCGATAAAACGCATATGCACCGGCTGCCTGCCTGCAACCCGGGGGGCGTCGGTGTCGATTGCCTGCTCCAGATCCAGGTGAATGTCTGCAGGCAGCTGTTCATCTGCTGGCGTGTGCTGTATCACCAGGATGTTACCGTCCTCGTGGCTGACGCTGGAGACGGTGCGCGCCTCCCGGTCCAGCAGGGTGAAATCACTCTCCGCGTAGCCGTCATCGATGCGCAGGTATTCCGGGTTGACCAGTACCCGCACCGGGTAACTGTCTGTCCCGGCCTCCTGTTCCTGGTAGTGCAGGACGGTTACCGTGGCACTGGCAGCGGGGACCGTGTCGCTGGTACTGGTGTCACCCCCGCCATTCTCGGCGGTTGAACAGGCGGCGCTGACAGCAGCCAGCACCAACAGGGTGAACAGCCTGTATCCGCTCATCTTCTCTCCTCCCGGGTAATCCCGTGCAGCAGTTCAAGTTCATCATGGTCAAAGCCGGCCTGGCGTCTTGCCGCGTCATTCAGCGGGTTTTTTACCCGGCCATGCATGTATTCATCCAGCAGTTTGCGGAATGTCTCCAGTGGGTCAAGTGCACGTTGCCGGCACAGGTAGCGGTACCAGCGCGAGCCGATCTCGACATGACCGATCTCGTCCCGGAAAATGATCTCCAGCACCCCGGCACTGTCCAGGTCTCCTGCACCCTGCAGGCGTGCGATCATCCCCGGTGTGACATCCAGCCCGCGCGCCTCCAGTACCCGCGGCACCAGCGCCATGCGTACCAGGACATCGTGGTCGGTACGGCAGGCCATCTCCCAGAGGCCATCATGCGCCGGGTAATCACCGTATTCATGCCCCAGCGAGCGCAGTCTTTCTCTCAACAGTCCGAAATGCCGCGCCTCCTCGTCGGCAACCCGGACCCAGTCACTGTAGTAGGCCGGCGGCAGGCCGCGAAAACGGTAAACCGCGTCCCATGCGAGGTTGATGGCATTGAACTCGATATGGGCCAGCGCATGCAGCAGGGCAGCCCTGCCCGCCTCGCTCGTCAACTTGCGCGCGACCACCCGGGACGGATGCACCAGTTCGGGACGCTCAGGTCGGCCTGGCGCGGCAATCGTTTCCGGGGCAATCGAATCGACCGGCCGCAGCAGCTCCGCGCGCCAGGCCTGCGCCGTGTCCCGGGTCAGGGCCAGCTTGGCATCCGGGTCGCAGGCGTCGATGCACGCCCGGGCACTTGCAAACAGGCTGACCGCCAGGCTCTCACCCGCCCGGCGTGTCCCGCACACGGCCTTTCCGCCAGGGCTCGTCATGGGCCTTACAGTGCCCCGAGACCCCGTGCCAGGTCCGCCTGCAGGTCGTCGATGGACTCCAGACCCACCGCGAGGCGGATCAGGCCATCGCCGATACCGGCCTCGCTGCGCTGCTCCGGCGTCAGGCGCCCATGGGTGGTTGTCGCGGGGTGTGTGATGGTGCTCTTGGTGTCGCCCAGATTCGCGGTAATCGAGAAGACTGCAGTCGCATCGATCAGCCTCCAGGCAGCGGCCCTGCCGCCCCTGACATCGAAGGAGACGATACCGCCGAAACCCTGCTGCTGGCGCCTGGCCAGCTCGTGCTGCGGGTGGGACTCGAGACCGGGATAGTAAACCCGCTCGACCCCGGCCTGCGCCTCCAGCCACTGCGCCAGTGCCAGCGCACGCTCGCAATGCGCCTGCATGCGCACACTCAGTGTCTCCAGCCCCTTGAGAAACACCCAGGCATTGAACGGGCTCATGGTCGGTCCTGCCGTGCGCAGGAAACCGTAGATATCCTTGCCGACGTGTTCCTCATCACCGACTACCGCACCGCCGATGCAGCGTCCCTGGCCGTCCAGGTACTTGGTGGCCGAGTGGATGACGATATCCGCGCCCGCCTTCAGTGGTTGCTGCAATGCCGGTGTGCAGAAGCAATTGTCCACCACCAGCAGGCAGCCACTGGCATGGGCCAGGTCCGCGAGTTGGGCAATATCGGCCAGTTCCGTCAGCGGGTTGGAGGGTGTCTCGACAAACAGCAGCCGGGTTGTGTCACGCACGGCATTGCTCCATGCCTCCTGATCGGTGAGCGTCACAAAGCTGGTCTCGATTCCGAACTTCGCCAGGTAGGTGGAAAACAGCACAGTGGTCGTTCCGAATATGCTGCGCGACGACACAATGTGATCACCTGCCTTGAGCAGGCCCGAGCAGGTCGCCAGTATGGCAGCCATGCCGGAGGCGGTGGCGACGCAGCGTTCCCCGCCCTCCAGCGAGGCCAGGCGCTGCTCGAAGGTGCGTACCGTGGGGTTGGTAAAACGCGAATAGATGTTGCCGGGCTGATCACCCGAGAACCGCGCCGCGGCCTCGGCGGCACTGCCGAATACGTAACTGGAGGTCGGGAATATCGGCTCGGAATGTTCGCCTTCAGCAGTGCGCTGCTGGCCCGCGCGAATCGCCCGGGTCTCAAAGGCAAGTTCGTCTTCATCGATAGGCATGTCTTGTCTCCAGACTGGTCCCGGCTACCGGCTCTCCCCTGCCCGTCCCGGGGGGCATAAAAAAACCCGCTTGCAACAATGCGAAAGCAGGTGCCGTCGCTTTAGCTGTATTTGGTAAGCGCCCGCAAGCTGAAATCAAATCGGCGCTGTCGATGAACAGACTAGTTGCAGTATCAGGGCCTGTCAACAGCTTCAGTGTTCAGGCCGTATTGTGCAGATCCAGACCTTCATTTTCGCTGTTACGACGTTCTTTCTTGGCACTATCATTGCGGATCAGCTGGAGATCCTGCAGGTAATCGATGCCGATGTCACCGGTGACATATTCCCCGGTGAATACCGATGCATCGAAATGCTCGATCTTTGAGCTGCCCTTCCTGACGGCATCGATCAGGTCATCCAGGTCCTGATAGACAAGCCAGTCTGCGCCTATGGCCGCGCACACTTCTTCCTCACTGCGTCCATGCGCAATCAGTTCACTGCCCGTGGGCATATCAATCCCGTAGACGTTGGGGTAGCGGACTGCCGGTGCCGCCGAGGCGAAATAGACCTTCTTGGCACCTGCCTCGCGCGCCATCTGGATAATCTGCGATGAAGTCGTCCCGCGAACGATGGAGTCGTCGACCAGCAATACATTCTTGCCCCTGAACTCCAGGTCAATCGCATTGAGCTTCTGGCGAACCGATTTCTTGCGCTGCTGCTGGCCCGGCATGATGAAGGTCCTGCCGATATAGCGGTTCTTGATGAAACCCTCGCGGTAGATGACCCCGAGCTTGTTGGCCAGCTGTAACGCTGAGGTGCGGCTGGTATCCGGGATCGGTATGACCACGTCGATGTCATGGTCGGGGCGCACCTGCTGGATTTTCATGGCCAGCCTCTCGCCCATGCGCAGCCTTGCCTTGTAGACCGATACGCTGTCGATCATGGAATCCGGCCGGGCCAGGTATACGAATTCAAAGATGCAGGGTGAATAGACGGGATGCTCGGCGCACTGACGGGTATGTATCTCCCCGGACAGGGTCATGAACACGGCCTCGCCGGGCGCGAGGTCATCGATCAGTTCGAAGCCCACTACATCCAGGGCCACGCTCTCGGATGCAGCCATGTACTCGGTTCCCTGGGGAGTCTCCCGCTTGCCGTAGACCAGTGGCCGGATCCCGTGGGGATCACGAAATGCGAGTATGCCGAAGCCCGTGATCATCGCGACCGCCGCGTAGGCCCCCTGGCAGCGCTTGTGTACACCTGCCACTGCATCAAATACATCATCCACATCGAGGCGCAGCTTGCCCTGCTGTTGCAGCTCATGGGCCAGGACATTGAGCAACACCTCGGAATCGGAGTCGGTGTTGATCTGGCGCAGGTCTTCCTCGAACAGTTCCTGCTTCAGCTTGTTGGCGTTGGTCAGGTTGCCGTTGTGGGCCAGGCCGATACCGTAGGGGGAATTGACGTAGAACGGCTGTGCCTCGGCCGAACTCTCACAGCCGGCGGTCGGATAGCGTACATGGCCAATGCCCATGTTGCCGTGCAGCCGCAGCATGTGACGGGTATGAAAGACATCCCTTACCAGGCCGTTATCCTTGCGCAGGTACAGGCGACCACCTTCGCAGGTCATGATGCCCGCCGCATCCTGGCCGCGATGCTGCAGGACTGTCAGGCCGTCGTAAATCGCCTGGTTAACCTGATTACGGGCGACGATGCCGATGATGCCGCACATAGATGACCCTCTGAAGCAGCCGTGACTGCCGGTAGACTAAGTGTAGGTTATCTCGCCCAGCATTCCTTCAGGAACGAGGTCATGAATCCAGATGGCGAAATCCTGAAAATAACTGAGCAGCCGGGATTCCTGCCACCAGCTGTCCTGGGGCAAGTCCGTCAGTCCGGCCAGCAGCACCAGCACGGCGACAATGACCCCTCCGCGCGCCACCCCGAATACCACGCCCAGCATGCGGTCGGTTCCCGTCAGGCCGGTCTTGTCGACAAGCTTTCCCGCCAGATAATTCACCAGTGCACCCAGCAGCAACACACTGATAAAGAGGATACTGAAGGCCGCGATCTTCTGGACCGAGGGTTCTCCCAGCCATTGTGACAGCACAGCGGCCAGGTCCTCGTGAAAGACCATGGCGACCCAGAAGGCCACCAGCCAGGATGCAAGTGCCAGCGCCTCCTTCACAAACCCGCGGAAGAGACTCAGAACCGCTGAAAGGATAACCAGTGCAATGATTACGATATCGATCCAGGCCATCGCTGTACATCCTCGAAATAAGCGGGCATCAACGACTTAGCCCATTGACTTTAAAATGAATTCAAACAAGGCTTGATCTTAACAGATAAGCGATTACCCCTGCCATGTTCATCGGGGAAGATCTAACCGCCCTCCTGGATTACCAGACCCTTGAGCTGCTGCTCCCGCAGCAGGCGCTGCTGCAGCTTTTCTGCCGTTGCACGATCATCCAGGGGACCGACCAGTACCCGGTAGGTGATCTCACCGCTTGCGGTCTGTATATCCTGGAGAAAGACCTGGAAACCCGCCTGTCGCAGGCGGTCCCGCAGACCCCGGGCATTGGGCTGCAGGCTGAAACTCCCCACCTGGATAAGCCAGGCGCCTGCCGGGATGGCCGTTGCCGGCACCGGTGCGGGTGCGGATGGCTTCGGCTCCGGCGCAGCGGCGACCGGTTTCGCTGCACTTTCGCCGGCAGCCGGTTCCGGTGCAGCGGCCTCCTCTGCGACCGGTTCGACAACGGCAGGCACCTGCTGTGGTGACGGTCCGGCATCAGGGGACGGTAACTCGATGTGCGCGCGATAATCTATTTTCGGCGGCTCCGGCATACCCTGGCTGGCAGGCGACCATTCATCATCCGGTCCCTCCAGAATGATGGGGATGAAGATAACGGCCAGGGAGATTAGAACGACAGCGCCTACCAGCCTTTGCTTGAGTTTCTGATCCATGGTGTTCTCGCGGTAATCGCCGCCAAACCGTGCGGGTTTATACCCGCCCGACTATACCCTACCTCCGCCGGCTTCCGCCACGGTATGAAAAGAGCCGCAGACGATTATCCTGTCCCCTTCACGGGCCTTGTCACGGGCCGCCCGCATGGCCTCGGCGACCGTGCTGCAGGGATGCAACCTGTCGGCATCGAGCAGTTCGCGCAGTTGACTGCCGAGCGCCTCTGAACTCAGACCGCGATCGATATCCAGACCTGCGGGATACCAGTGATCGATTGCGCCTGACAGGGCATTCGCTACGCCCCGCGCATCCTTGTCATCAAGCATGCCAATGACACAGTGCGTCTGTCCCAGGCAGGGCCGTGCATCGAGGGCCTCGGCGAGGCGCCTGGCGCCGTGGGGATTGTGGGCGACATCCAGAATCGTTTCCACCGCCCCCGGAATAACCTGGAATCGCGCCGCCAGGGTGATGGTTTGCAGCCCCGTGTTGATGGCGGCCTGATTGACCGGGAAGCGCTGCTGCAGCAGTTCCAGCACCATCATCACGCCGCAGGCGTTCTCGATCTGGTGTTGCCCGGGCAATGACGGCAATGGCAGATCCTGATAACTGCGCCCGGGACCATGCCATTGCCAGCTATCCGTGCGGGACTCGCAGCTGAATTGCTGGTTGAGGCAGTACCACAGGGCCCCGGTTTCATCGGCCACCCGCTCGAGGCTGGATGGCGGGAACGGATCACTGCAGACAGCCGGCCGGCCAGCACGAAAGATCCCGGCCTTTTCCCGGCCGACTGCCTCGCGGTCGTTACCCAGCCAGCGTACGTGATCAATCCCGATAGCAGTGACCAGCGCTACATCGGGATCAACCACGTTGACGGCATCCAGGCGGCCGCCCAGCCCGACTTCCAGCAGGACAATATCGAGTGCCGCCTGCCTGAAAATATGCAGAGCCGCCAGGGTGCCGAACTCGAAGTACGACAGGGACTCCCCTTCCCGCCCTGCATCGACCGCCTGAAAGGCCATACACAGTGCCTCGTCAGCCACCTCGCCGGCGTTTACATGCACCCGTTCGTTGTAGCGTTGCAGGTGTGGAGAGGTATAGCAGCCGACGCGGTAGCCACCCGCAAGGTAGATGGCCTCGAGCATCGCCACACTGGAACCTTTGCCGTTGGTGCCTGCGACGCTGACTACAGTATGCCCGGCATCCAGGACACCCATGCGCGCCGCCACCCTGGCGACACGCTCCAGACCCAGATCGATTTTCTTCGGGTGCAGACCTTCCTGCCAGTGCAGCCAATCCGACAGGGTGGTGAATCGCGGTTTCATAAATCAGCGGCGAGTGCTGGCGGGAGTGGTAACCGACCCGCGTGTCCCTGCGCGCAACGACGGGATGCCGGGAACAGTCGGCTGTCTCAGGCCACCGGTGCGGGTCGGCCGGTCAGCATCGCCAGCAGACTGGCGACCTTTTCACGCATTTCCCGACGGTCCACGATCATGTCGATGGCACCGTGATCGAGCAGGAATTCACTGCGCTGGAAGCCTTCGGGGAGGGTTTCGCGAACGGTCTGCTCGATTACCCGTGGCCCGGCAAATCCGATCAGGGCCCGGGGTTCGGCGATATTGATATCACCCAGCATCGCAAAACTCGCCGAGACCCCGCCCATGGTCGGGTCGGTGAGCACCGAGATGTAGGGCTGGCCGGCAGCCGAGAGTCGCGTCAGCGCTGCACTGGTTTTTGCCATTTGCATAAGCGAGAACAGGGCCTCCTGCATGCGCGCCCCGCCACTTGCGGAAAAGCAGATCAGCGGTACTTTTTCCTCGAGACAGGCATTGATGCCGCGCACAAAGCGCTCGCCGACGACGGAGCCCATGGAACCGCCCATGAAACTGAAATCGAAAGCGGCCGCCACCAGGGGCACGCCTGCAAGCGTTCCGCGCATGACCACCAGGGCATCTTTTTCACCGGTTGCCTTCTGCGCAGTGTTCAGCCGGTCACGGTACTTCTTGCTGTCCTTGAACTTGAGCATGTCGACCGGTTCAAGGCCGGCACCGATCTCCTGCTGCGAGTCCGCGTCCAGGAACAGTTCCAGCCGACGCCGCGCGCCGATGCGTATGTGGTGACTGCATTTCGGACAGACGTCGAAGTTCCTGTCGAGCTCGGACCGGTACAGCACGGCACTGCACTTGTCGCACTTGATCCACAGACCCTCGGGCACGTTGCGCTTGCTGCCGCCCACTGTGCGGATCTTGGAGGGCACCAATTTTCTGAACCAGCTCATAGTGTCGATTGTACCCTAGATTTCGTTACCGGCATCCGCCGTCATGTCACTGCCTGCGCGTCGATGGCGGTGCGCATCGCCGCCACCGTGGCCGCAAGTTCCGCGGGAATCAATTCGGGGCTGTCGACCAGCCCGGCCACCTTGCCGACTAGCGCACTGCCGACCACAACGGCATCGGCGACCCGGGCAACCTCGGCAGCGGATTCAGGATCACGGATCCCGAAACCCACACCCAGCGGCAGGTCGGTGAAGCCGCGAATCACATCCAGCTTGTCCGCGACCGCCCCCACGTCCAGCCGGTTGGCACCCGTCACGCCCTTGAATGACACATAGTAGATAAAGCCGCTCGCGGACTGGCTGACCAGGTGCATGCGTTCCTCGCTGCTGGTGGGCGACAGCAGGAATATCGTGTCCAGTGAGTGGGCCTGCAGGGCACGGACCAGGTCGTCGGCCTCTTCCGGTGGCATATCCACGGTCAGCACGCCGTCCACGCCCGCCGCGGCCGCAACCTCGGCGAAGTCTTCGTAGCCCCACACCTCGATGGGATTGAGGTAACCCATCAGAATAACCGGGGTGTCCTTGTCGCTATTGCGGAATTCGCGCACCATGTCGAGCACGTCGTGAAGGCTGACATGATGGACCAGGGCACGCTCACAGGCGGCCTGGATCACCGGCCCGTCCGCCATGGGATCGGAAAACGGGACGCCGATCTCGACCAGGTCGGCCCCGGCCGCAACCAGTGCATGCAGCAGGGGCACGGTCACATCCGGTTGCGGATCACCGGCCGTCACATACGGTATCAGTGCCTTGCGCCGTTGCTCGCCGAGTTCCCTGAAACGCAGCTGTATACGGCTCATACCCTGATGCCCTCGAGGTCGGCCACGGTGTGGATGTCCTTGTCACCCCGACCCGAGAGGTTCACCACGATGATGCTGTCCCTGTCCATGCCGGCCGCCAACCGGGCGGTATAGGCCAGTGCATGACTGGATTCCAGTGCCGGCATGATGCCCTCGGTGCGGGTCAGCTGGTGAAACGCCGCCAGGGCCTCGGTATCGGTAACCGTGTCATAGCGGGCACGGCCGCTGTCTTTCAGCCAGGCATGCTCCGGGCCCACGCCCGGGTAATCGAGACCGGCCGAGATCGAATGGGTCTCGATGATCTGACCATCACTGTCCTCCATGAGATAGGTGCGGTTGCCATGCAGCACCCCGGACTTGCCGGCGCACAAGGGCGCGGCATGGCGCCCCGTATCCAGTCCGTCACCGCCGGCCTCGATGCCGTAGATCGTCACATCCTGGTCATCGAGAAACGGATAAAACAGGCCGATGGCATTTGAACCACCGCCGACGCAGGCCACCAGCGCATCCGGCAGGCGGCCGGTCTGCTCCAGTACCTGGGCACGTGCCTCCCGGCCGATGACCGCCTGGAACTCACGCACCATCACCGGATAGGGGTGCGGTCCGGCGACCGTGCCGATAATGTAGAAGGTATTGTCCACGTTGGTCACCCAGTCGCGCAGGGCCTCGTTGAGCGCGTCCTTGAGCGTCCTGGAGCCGGACTCCACCGGCACCACCTCGGCACCCAGCAGGCGCATCCGGTAGACATTGATGGCCTGGCGCCGGATATCCTCGGCACCCATGTAGACCACGCATTCCATGCCGAAGCGTGCCGCCACGGTGGCCGAGGCAACGCCGTGCTGGCCGGCACCGGTCTCGGCGATGACACGCCGCTTGCCCATGCGCCTTGCCAGCAGGGCCTGGCCGACCGTGTTATTGATCTTGTGTGCGCCGGTATGATTGAGGTCTTCGCGCTTCAGGTAGATACGCGCACCTCCGATTGCGTCGCTGAGACGCTCGGCGTAATACAGTGGCGAGGGACGCCCGACATAGTGACGCAAATCCGAATCGAATTCCGCCAGGAACTCCGGGTCCTTGATGTATTGGCTAAAGGCGGCATTCAGCTCATCGAGGGGGCGCATCAGGGTCTCTGCAACGAACTGCCCGCCATAGGGCCCGAAATGCCCGCGTTCATCGGGCAGGGTATCGTTCAGTTTGGCGGCTTCAGCAGCCGGTCTCTGTTCCACAACGGGTTACTCCTTTCATGAAGGCCGATATCCTGTCAGCCGATTTAATGCCCTTGCTGCTTTCCACGCCACTGCTGACATCGACGGCATAGGGCCGGACCCGGCGAATGGCAGTCGCCACATTTTCCGGCGCCAGACCCCCGGCCAGAATAAGCGGCAGCGGCAGGCGCTCCGGGACCCGATCCCAGTCAAAGGGCTCACCGCCTCCGCCATGTGCCTGCGGTTGCCAGGCATCGAGCAGCAAACCGGCGGCATCCGGGTAGGCCGCCACCTGCCCGTGCAGGTCGACCCCGGGTTTCATTGCCACTGACTTGATGAACGGCAGGCCAACAGCCGCGCATTCGCTGTTCGATTCCTGACCATGAAACTGTAGCAAACCCAGCGGCACCTGATCGAGCACCTCCCGGATACTGGCGGGTGCTGCATTGACAAACAGGCCGACGACACTGACAAAGGGTGCGACTTCGGCGGCAATCCGCCGTGCCTGTTCAGGCGTCACATAGCGCGGGCTGTCCGGGTAGAACACCAGACCGATGGCGTCAGCGCCGCTGTCAACGGCGCTGCGGGCATCCTGTACACGGGTGATACCGCAGATTTTAACGCGGGTACGCATCATCGGGCCATTTTAAAACATCGTCACGGGTGCTGCCTGTGTGCAAGCGTAACAGAAACCCGTGGAAGTGAGGGGGTGACTAGCGAACGTAGCATGGCAGCCAGCCACCCGCCGGCAGGTCGAAGCGTTCGGGATAGCGGACCGCAACCAGGTACAGTCCCGGTGCCGGTGCCGTCACTCCACTGAGGGTTCGATCCCGGGCCGCCAGCACCTCGGCGACCCACCCGGGCGCAGCCTCGCCGCGTCCCACACGGATCAGCACCCCGGCTATACAGCGCACCATGTGATGCAGGAAGGCATTCGCCACCACGTCGATGTAGAGAAAATTGCCCTGGCGAAGCACCTCAAGTTGATAGAGTGTCCGCACCGGGTGTTTTGCCTGGCAGGCAGCGGCGCGAAATGAGCTGAAGTCATGCTCGCCCAGGAGATGGCGCGCGCCCTCGGCCATGCGGGTGGCATCAAGTGCAGAATATTCCCAGCAGCTCCTGCTTCTTAGCAGGGCCGAGGGACAGGGCGCGTTGAGAATTACATAGCGGTAATGACGCCTGCGGGCGGAGAACCGGGCATGAAAATTCTCATCGACCATCCTTGCCCACTGGACCCGTATATCCGCCGGCAGGTTGGCATTGGTGCCGCGTATCCACGCCCTGGCATCACGCTGCGCGAGACTGTCGAAATGCACGACTTGGCCGGTCGCATGGACGCCGGTATCGGTACGTCCGGCGCACACCGTCCTCAATTCATGGTCGGCAACCCGTGTCAGCGCCTCTTCCAGACTCCCCTGCACGGTCCGGCCGGTGCGCTGCTGCTGCCAGCCACAGAAATCCGTACCATCGAATTCAACACCCAGGGCTATCCGCATGTTGACTGTAGATGCAGGGGTCGCTTGCTCACCGAGATTGCCCGGATCAGGCGCTGCTTGTCAGCGGCCGGCCAGGAAGCCGATCAGGACGGCCAGCAGGAGCGGGAAAAGCCACTGGACCGCGGGAGGTGCGTCAGGCTCGGCAACGTCGATCACGGCGCTGGCCGACTTGTCTGCCTGTGCCAGCACACTGGAATAGACGGCATTGGCATGAAAGACCAGTCGCGACAGGCCCCGCTGCTGCTGGTTTTTTTGCTGGAGCACATCGCTCACGATGGCCTGTACGGGTACCACGGCCTCCAGGGTAAGCAGCACCCGGACGGCAAAACGCTCGCGTGCCAGCGGGCCCAGAAAGGGGGCGCCAAGCTGCATGAGTGCGGAGACCAGCTGTCCGCGCTCCGTCACCTGAAGCAGGAAATGCACCGCGCTCACAATGCAGACCAGCGCGAAAATACGGGCCAGTCCATAACCGAGTCCCTGCAATGTCGGCGAAACTGCACCCAGTGCAGGCCACAGCAGTTCACCCGGTGTCCACCACCCGTACACCAGCAGGATGGCGACCAGCAGCCAGCGCAGGCGTATGACCATGCTCAGCAATCCACCCGGTGCCGGAAATCCCGCCATGGCATAGGCCAGCAACAGGCCGAATGTCCCGCCAAGCAGCACCAGGGGTTGTGCCAGCGCCATGCCGGCAATGAAGACCAGCAGGCCCGCGATGCGGACAAGCGGATGCAGGGGGTATATATTCATCCCGGGCAGACCCGTGGGCGAAGCCGGCGGCCGGGTCAGAACTCGGCAAGTCGGGCAAACAGTTCTTCTGCTTCGGCCTTTTGCTGGTCGTTGCCCTCCTCAAGCACCTCTTCCAGGATGCTGCGTGCGCTCTCCGGGTCACTCATATCGATGTAGGCACGGGCAAGATCGAGCTTGGTACCGACCTCATCGGATTTATCCAGCTGACCCTCGCTGGCATCCTCGAGATCCGACTCGCCGCTGTCATCCAGGGTGAACTCGATGGTGTTATCGGTCACCTCGCCGGATTCGACGCTGGCTTCCATACTCTCCAGATCGCCGGCCAGGGCGACCTCCGCTGACAGATCCTCCGTATCAACCAGGTCGACAGCAGTGTCCCCGGCATCGCGGTAGAGTTCCTCGTCAGGGGACAGTTCATAACCCATTACAGCCACCTTTTTCCAGAGCGGGCTGTCATCGCCAACGGATTCACGGAAGCCTGCAGCGAGACTGTTGAATGCCTCCGTGTTACCGGACACCCGGTAGATCTCCAGCAGTTTAACCGTGAGTTCCGGATCCCCGGGCTGGTCCTGCAGGGCGCCCTTGACCACCTCTTCTGCCTGCTCGAAACGGCCATAGGCGATATAGACGTCCGCTTCCGTCAGCGGTGCTCCGCTCTTCTCAGCATCCGGTGTTACGAGCGTACCGGTTTCTTCAGGCAGATTCGCGACCTCTTCATCACCCTCCTGTTCCTTGGGCTCAACGACGGGTATGACCGGTTCCTGCCTGTGCTCCGTGGTTAAATCCGTCAGCTGGCTTTCCATGGTCGGTTCGCCGCCGAATACGTCGTCGTTCTTGCGCTGCCGGGTGCTCGCCCAGAGAACTCCGCCCAGCACCATGGCAACCAGTACGCCCAGGCCCGATAGCACGGGGTTGTCCAGCAGCCGGTCCACCAGTCGGCCTGGCATTCCCGTGTCACTGGCATCCTCAACCTTTTCGGCAACCGGGGCCGGTTCCTCGGCGGGTGTTGATTCAGCGTCCGGCGTGACGGGGGATTCCTGCTCCGCCGCTACGGGCAACTCAGCGGCGGCTGCCAGCGGTTCGGCCTCGGGTTCGGCTGCCGAAGCTACCGGCAGTTCTTCTTCCTGAGCCAGGCGGTTCTGCATGCTGGCCAGCTGGGTGTCTTTCAGCTCGAGCAGTCGTTTCATCGCCTCGACCTGTTCTTCCAGTTTGCTGACGCGGGATTGCAACTCCTCGCTCTGGGCACGTCCGGCCTCGGCCTCCTCGGTCGCCAGCGCCAGCTGCTGCTGAACATCACCACCTGCCGGCGCGTCTTCCTGCGCCGCCTGCGTCTCCGCTTCGCCGGTATCCGCCGCCCCCACGATGGCATCAGCCTCGGGGGCCACCAGCTGCAGGCGGGTCTCGGCAACCTGCCCGGGGGCCGCCCCGGGCGTTGTCGACGGTGAGGCTTCCGCCTGCGCCTCCTGGACCGCTGCGGTCCTGGCGCTGCGGGCGGCACGCCATTCATCATACTGGCGCCGGGCCTCGCGCAAGGAATCAGAGCGGCTCATGGAAAGCATTTCGTCCCGGTCTGGCACCCGGAGTACGGCACCGGCCCTGAGATTGTTGATGTTGTTGCCGGTAAACGCCTCGGGATTTGCGCGCTGCAGGGCCAGCATCATCTGCTGCATGCTGATATCACTGCCCGGTCGCAGCTGTTTCGCGATATCCCACAGGGTCTCGCTGCGCCTGACCGGACCGTACTGGTCTGTTGTCGCTGCCGGTTCCGGTGCCGTCGCAACCGGTGGTGGTGGCGGTGCCGGTGCCGGAGTCACCTGGCGTGGTGGCGGTGGCGGTGCCGGTGCCGGAGTCACCTGGCGTTGTACTTCCGGCGAGGGCGCTGCCGGCTGCACCCTGACCGCAGGCGGTGCCGGTATCACCGGTGGGCGGGGTGCGACCGGGGTGACCGGCATGGTATACGGCGGGTCGACCAGCACCGTGTACTGCCTGACCAGCCGCCCCTTGCTCCAGACAACTTCAAGCAGGAATTCGAGAAAGGCCTCACGCACGGGTTCCGTGGTGGATATGCGGATGACCGGCTTGCCGGACGGACTACGTCCGACATTGAAACTGAAGTCATTCAGGATCCGTGACCTGGTAACACCGACCCGGGCAAAGGCCTCGCTGGATGCAATATTGACCTTGAGTTCCTCGAGCTCGGCATCGGTTGCAGAGGTCAGCGTGACCACGGCCTTGAGCGGATTATTCAATACCGATGTGATCTCGATTTCACCAAGCCCAAGGGCAAATACCTTCGAGGATGCAACAAAACACAGCAAGGCAACCGCTAGCGCCGATCTCCAGAACATATTCGTCCCCCCTGTTTGGCTCTTCCTTTGATTAAGTACACCCGTGTCCATCAGCACTGACAAATCGGCGGTGAAGGCGCTCCAATCCCGCAGACTATAACTGATATTCTACAAATAATCTTTCACCAGAATTTCGGCGATCTGGACACTGTTCAGGGCGGCACCCTTGCGCACGTTATCCGCCACCACCCACAGGTCCAGGCCCCGCGGGTGCGAGATATCCTCCCGGATCCGGCCGACATAGACCGGGTCGTGATTCGCCCCCTCGGTTACGGCGGTCGGGTAGCCGCCATCGCAGTGTTCATCCAGCACCACCACGCCGGGTGCCTGCTCGAGCAAGTCACGCGCCTGCGCGGCGGTCAGCTTGTCCCGGGTCTCGATATGGAGCGCCTCGGAGTGACCGTAGAAGACCGGCACCCGCACCGCGGTGGGATTCACCTGAATCGTCTCATCGCCCATGATCTTCCGGGTTTCCCAGACCATCTTCATCTCTTCCTTGGTGTAGCCGTTGTCCTGGAACACATCGATGTGCGGCAGGACATTGAAGGCGATCTGCCTGGGATAGACCTCGGCCTTGATCGTCTGGCCGTTCAGCAAGCCGGCCGTCTGACCTGCGAGTTCCTCGATGGCCTCCTTGCCCGTTCCCGATACCGCCTGGTAGGTGCAGACATTGATGCGTTCGATACCGGCTGCATCATGCAGCGGCTTCAGGGCAACCAGCATCTGGATAGTCGAGCAGTTCGGATTGGCAATGATGCCATGCCGGGTATAGCCCTTGATGTGATCCGGGTTCACTTCCGGCACCACCAGCGGGATATCGTCCTGGTAACGGAACTGCGAGGTGTTGTCGATCACGACACAGCCGGCCTTTGCGGCCAGCGGTGCATACTGTTCCGATACCGAGGCGCCTGCGGAAAACAGCCCGATCTGGACACGCGAGAAGTCAAAGCTGCCCAGGTCCTCGACGGTCAGATATTTCCCGCCGTAGGCGACCCGCTTGCCTGCAGAACGCTGGCTGGCAAGGGGATAGACCTTGTTTACCGGGAAATTGCGTTCGGCCAGGATACTCAGCATGGTCTCACCCACAGCGCCGGTTGCGCCGACAACGGCTACATCGAATTTACGTGTCATCGTTCTCAATTACCTGCTGCATTGCCTGGGATCACCAGGCGGATTTATCAAAAATAACGATCAGGTGGCTTGCAAGGCGCTTATGACGGCATCGCCCATTGCCGCGCTACCGACGGTCTGCATCCCGGGCGAGGCGATATCCGGGGTCCGCAAGCCGCTGTCGAGCACCTTGCCCACCGCCTGCTCAACCCGCGTCGCCAGTTCCGGCAGATCCAGGCTGTAACGCAGCATCATGGCGACCGAGAGGATGGTGGCCAGCGGATTGGCAATACCCTGACCCGCGATATCCGGTGCCGAGCCGTGGATCGGTTCGTACATCCCCTTGCCGCGGCTGTCCAGCGAGGCCGACGGCAGCATGCCTATGGAACCCGTCAGCATGGCCGCGGCATCGGAGAGGATATCACCGAACATGTTGGTCGTGACCATGACATCGAACTGCTTGGGTTCACGCACCAGTTGCATGGCCGCGTTGTCCACGTACATGTGGCTCAGTTCAACGTCAGGGTATTCGTCCCGGCCCAGCGCGCTGATGACCTCGCGCCACAGCTCGCTGCATTCGAGCACATTGGCCTTGTCCACGGAGCACAGCCGGCGTGAACGCTTGCGTGCGATCTCGAACGCCGAGCGCCCGATACGCTCGATCTCCGATTCACTGTAGACCAGGGTGTTGAAACCCTCGCGCTGGCCGTCGTCCCGGGTCCGGATCCCGCGCGGTTTGCCGAAGTAGATGCCACCGGTCAACTCACGCACGATCATGATGTCCAGCCCGCTGACGATCCCGGGTTTCAGTGTCGAGGCATCGGCCAGTTGCGGATAGAGAATGGCCGGACGCAGATTGGAAAACAGTTCCAGTTCGGCACGCAGTCCCAGCAGGCCCTGTTCCGGGCGCAGGTCGCGCTCCAGCTGTTCCCACTGCGGACCACCGACCGATCCCAGCAGGATGGCGTCGGCCTGACGCGCCAGCGCCAGGGTCGGCCCGGGCAAGGGGTGTCCGGCCGCATCAAAGCCGGCGCCGCCGACGGGTGCATGCTCGAATTCGGCGGACAGTCCGAATGCCTGCTGCAGGCAGTGCAGGACCTTTTGCGCCTCGGCGACGATCTCGGGACCGATTCCGTCACCCGCCAGTATAGCTATTTTATTCATGATATTAGTTAATTATGCAATATTTCTAATGTTATTTATCAAATAACCACGGGACTTCGAGCCAACGTGCTTCCTCATAGCGGCGGATGTCGTCGGCATGTTGCAGGGTCAATGCGATGTCATCCAGCCCCTGGATCAGGCAGTCCTTGCGAAACGGATCGACCTCGAAGCCGATGATCTCCTGTTCCGGAGTCGTGATCTGTTGCGCGGGCAGGTCAACGCGCAGCGTATACCCCGGTGAGCCGGCGACCGCCTCAAACAGTCGATCCACGACCACGCTGTCGAGGACGATCGGCAGCACCCCGTTCTTGAAACAGTTATTGAAAAAGATATCCGCAAAACCGGGGGCGATGACCACCCGAAAACCGTAATCGAGCAGCGCCCACACGGCGTGCTCACGCGAGGAACCGCAACCGAAGTTCTCGCGCCCCAGCAGGATGACCGCATCCTGGTAAGGCGACTGGTTCAGCACGAAGTCGGGATTGAGGGGACGCCGGGAATTGTCCTTGCCGGGCTCGCCGTGGTCCAGGTAACGCCAGTCGTCGAACAGGTTCGGGCCGAAACCGGTGCGGTGTATCGACTTCAGGAACTGCTTGGGAATGATGGCATCGGTGTCGACGTTCGGCCGGTCCAGCGGCGTTACGATTCCCGAGATGACAGTGAATTTATCCATGCTGTTTAACCGTTCTGTTCAAGTGTCACCCGCCTGGCGGACGTCCGTGAAGTGACCGGCCACCGCCGCGGCGGCGGCCATCGCCGGACTGACCAGATGGGTGCGACCACCCTGCCCCTGCCGGCCCTCGAAATTCCTGTTCGAGGTGGAGGCACAGCGGTCGCCGGCCTCGAGCCGGTCGGCATTCATGGCCAGGCACATGGAACAACCGGGTTCACGCCATTCGAAACCGGCCTCGGTAAAGACACGGTCCAGTCCCTCTGCCTCGGCCTGCTGTTTGACCAGACCGGAGCCGGGCACCACCAGGGCCTGCTTGATGCCCGCGGCCACCCGGCGACCGCGGATGACAGCGGCGGCGGCGCGCAGGTCCTCGATGCGGGCATTGGTGCAGCTGCCGATGAACACGTGGTCCGGACGAATGTCCGTGATGGCCATGCCCGGCTGCAGATCCATATACGCCAGGGCATTGCGCATGCCCTCGCGCTTAACGGGGTCGGACTCGGCGTCCGGGTCCGGGACCACAGCATCGATGGCGGTCACCATCTCCGGCGAGGTACCCCAACTCACCTGGGGCGCCAGACTGCCAGCGTCCAGGGTGATTACCCGGTCAAACCCGGCATCCGCGTCACTGTGGAGTTCGGCCCAGGCGGACACCGCCTGATCCCAGTGTTCACCGCCCGGGGCATAGGGTCGACCCTCGAGGTATGCGATGGTGGTGTCGTCCACGGCAATCATGCCGGCGCGGGCACCGGCCTCGATGGCCATGTTGCAGACCGTCATACGCCCTTCCATGGACAGGTCGCGGATCACCTGACCGCCAAATTCCAGGGCAAATCCGGTGCCACCGGCGGTACCGATCCTGCCGATGATGGCCAGCACCACGTCCTTGGCGGATACCCCGGGGGCCAGCCGGCCATCGACCCGGATCTGCATATTCCCGGACTTCTTCTGGATCAGGCACTGGGTTGCCAGCACATGCTCGACCTCGGAGGTGCCGATACCGAAGGCCAGGGCACCGAAGGCGCCGTGGGTCGATGTGTGGGAATCGCCGCACACCACCGTCATGCCGGGCAGCGTGGCACCCTGCTCCGGGCCGATGACATGCACGATGCCCTGGCGCAGGTCGGTCATAGTGAATTCAGTGATATCGAATTCGCTGCAATTCAGGTCCAGGGTCTCGACCTGAACGCGCGAGACCGGGTCGCTGATACCGGCCGCGCGATCGGTTGTCGGGACGTTGTGATCCGGCACGGCCAGGATGGACTGGCTGCGCCAGGGCCGGCGACCGGCCAGGCGCAGTCCTTCAAAGGCCTGTGGCGAGGTCACCTCGTGCACCAGATGCCGGTCGATGTACAGCAGGGCCGTCCCGCCATCGTCCTGTCTCACGAGGTGGGAGTCCCAGAGTTTGTCATAGAGGGTCTTGCCGGACATCGGTGCAGTTCCAAAAGCAGTCATTACACAGGCGAAGGATTATATAGGATGGCCGGGCCGAATACAGGCACGGATCGGCGCAACTCAGATGACGCCCTTGATACCCCGGTAGACGACGGCCAGGGCGCACAGGCTGATCACGGCGGCCAGCAGGAACATGGCCTCGGGATTGATGCCGGTCCACAGATAACCGCTCACCACGCTGCCGGCCGCCCCGCCCGCCCCGAAGCTCAGGCTACTGTAGAGAGCCTGGCCGCGCCCCTGGTGGGCACCGGTAAACAGGACATGGATCATGTAGATCGCCACGGCATGGTAGAGCCCGAAACTTGCCGCGTGCAGTCAGCAGCCAGCGCAGCACGGTGAGACCGACAGCGGCCAGCAACAGGCGGCGCGCACCGAAGCGCGGCAACAGGCGCGGCATCACCATGAACACGCCGATTTCGGCAATCACGCCCAGCCCCCACAACTGTCCGATCAGCGAACGCGAATAGCCGAAGTCTTCCAGGTAGAGGGTGAAGAAGGCGTAGTACGGCCCGTGGCTGGCCTGCATCAAAAAGCACACGGCAAGCAACGCAATCACCAGCGGCCGCCCGAGGACCTTGCGTAGCGGTTCCTGGTCTAGCGGCAAATGACCGGCCGCCGATTCCGGTACCGCCAGACTGCTGAACCAGATGGCGATAAACAGCCCCAGCACGACCGCCGGCAGCATGCCGGTCCCGTAGGTATCGAGTAGCGGGCCGAGACCGGCAGCGGTGATGATAAAACCGACAGAGCCCCACAGGCGGATGCTGCTGTAACGCCAGGTGTCGCTGCCGAGGTGGCTCATGGTCGTCGCTTCGAACTGCGGCAACGACGCATTCCAGAAGAAACTGAACACGATCATCACCGCCACCAGCCACCAGTAGCCGCTGCCAAGGAAGACACCGGCAAAGGCGACAGCGGCCAGCAGCGAGGCGATCCGCACGATCAGCATGCGCTGGCCGGTATGGTCGGCGATCCAGCCCCAGACATTGGGTGCCACAATCTTGGTGGCCATCAGGATCGCGACCAGCTCACCGATTTCGGCCACGCCGAAACCCAGGGACTTTAGGTACAGGCTCCAGTAGGGGACCAGCGCGCCCAGGGAGGCGAAATAGAACAGGTAGAAACCGGACAGACGCCAGTAGTTCATGCCGGGTCCAGCGCGCTACCGGGGCAACAGGAGATGGCCGGGTCTGGCCGGACTATTCATCCACGCTGGCAGGAATAACCGGTGTATCCGAGTGTACATCCAGGTTCTGCGCGCGGTGACGCAACAGGTGGTCCATGAGCACGATGGCCAGCATGGCCTCGGCAATCGGCGTGGCACGTATGCCGACACAGGGATCGTGACGCCCGGTGGTGACCACCTCGAGCGGCTCACCGCCGGTATTCACCGTGCGTCCCGGCAGGCGGATACTCGAGGTCGGTTTCAGGGCGATACTGGCGAGGATGTCCTGGCCGCTGGATATGCCACCCAGCACGCCGCCGGCATGGTTGCTGAGAAAACCCTGCGGGGTGATCTCGTCACGGTGCTCGGTGCCCTTCTGGGCGACACAGGCAAAACCGGCGCCGATCTCCACCCCCTTCACGGCATTGATGCTCATCAGGGCGTGGGCGATGTCCGCGTCCAGGCGATCGAAGATCGGCTCACCCAGTCCCGGCGGAATACCCGTCGCCTCCACGTTGATGCGTGCGCCGATGGAGTTGCCCTCCTTGCGCAGGGCATCCATGTAGTCCTCGAGCTCCTGCACCCGGGCAGGGTCGGGGCAGAAGAAGGGGTTGTTCTCCACGCTGTCCCAGTCCCGAAGCTCGAGTTCGATGGGACCCAGCTGGGCCAGGTAGCCCCGGATACGGACTCCCAGTTTCGTGGCCAGGTATTTCTTGGCAATGGCACCGGCCGCCACCCGCATGGCCGTTTCGCGCGCCGACGAACGTCCACCGCCGCGATAATCACGGAAGCCGTATTTCTGCTGGTAGGTATAGTCCGCATGCCCGGGGCGGAAGCGATCCATGATCTTGGAATAATCCTTGGAACGCTGGTCGATATTCTGGATCAACAGGCCGATGGGGGTGCCGGTTGTCTTGCCTTCGAACACACCTGACAGGATCTGCACCTCGTCGGTCTCGCGCCGCTGGGTGGTGTGCCTGGACTTGCCCGGTTTGCGGCGATCCAGGTCTCGCTGGAGGTCCGCTGCCGACAATTCCATGCCGGGCGGACAGCCGTCCACGATGCAGCCCAGGGCCGGACCGTGGCTTTCCCCGAAACCGGTGACCGTGAAGAGTTTTCCGAAGCTGTTTCCCGACATGCGGCTATTGTAACGGCTTAACCCCCGGGCGTCCCGTATTAATTGTTCATGTTCCTGTTAAAGAACAAGCGCTTCCAACCGATAGATATCAGTGTATCGGTAAACCGGAATCCAAGGAGATACCGCCATGGCACACTCGGCCACCATTCGTTCACGGGTTGGCAATTACCTGGGGCAACCCATCTACCAGACCATCGAGTCTCACAACGGGACCTACGTATTTGACCGGATCGCGGAGAACGTCGACGGGGAATTTCCCCTGGAGCAGCTGAAGAAGAACGAGCTGCTGGTCAGGCCCGGCCTGATCTACCGCAGCAAGGGCTAGTCTTCGCCGACCCCTGCAGGCCGTCGCCTTCCGCAGGTCTGTGGCTAGATATCCAGCCCGCGCTTGTGGGTTTCGTTGATCTGGTAGAGCAGCCGGATGAACGGCAGTTCCCGCTCGTTGCGCTGTTTCACGATGCGCATGAATTCCAGGTCTGTGCGCCCGAACAGGTAGCTGCCGTCGGCCATCGATGCGCGCAGTTCGCGCAGCTCTTCCAGCAGTAGTCCCAGGTAGGCCGGATTGGCATCGATCACATCCATGTCGTAATCCGTGGAGGCACGCAGTTCCTGGAGATCGAATATCACCTGGTCCACCAGGCCCGCGTATTCCTCGGCTGAGCGTGCTCTTTCACCCATAAATTCAGTTCATCCCTTGCTACGCGCCGCCCGCGCCGGCAGGCGCTGCAACCCCGGAATCGAAGACCTGGCGGTATTCAAGCAACTGGTGACGCTCCAGCAGGAACACGCCTTCCCCGCCGTGCTCGAAATCCAGCCACAGGAACGGCACCTCCGGAAAACGCGCCACCAGGGCCTCCTGGCTGTAACCCACTTCGACGATGAGTATCCCGGATTCGGCCAGGTAAGCAGCGGCCTCCACCAGGATTCGCACAACGATGTCCATGCCATCCGCACCCGCGGCCAGCGCCAGGGCCGGTTCATGCCGGAACTCCCGCGGGAGCGTCTGCATCTCCGCGTTGCCGACATAGGGCGGATTGGACACGATGACATCATAGCACCCGCCCCCTACTCCGCCGAACAGGTCGGATTCGACCAGCCGGACACGCTGCCCCAGCCCGTGGCGCTCAACATTCCGTCGCGCCACGGCCAGGGCATCGGGAGAGATATCGACGGCATCCACGCGGGCACCCGGGAAGGCATGGGCACAGGCAATGCCGATACAGCCACTGCCGGTGCACAGGTCCAGAACAGCGCCGACCTGCTGCGGGTCTACCCAGGGAACGAACCGTTCCTCAATCAGTTCCGCGATCGGGGAGCGCGGCACAATCACGCGCTCGTCGACATAGAAAGACAGACCGGCAAACCAGGCCTCATGTGTCAGGTAGGCCGCCGGCTTGCGGGTCTCGATGCGTGCCTCGATCAGCTCGATGACCTGCTCGCGCTCGGCAGCCGTCAGCACGCCGTCGAGGCAGGTATCCGGCAGCCCATGGTCCAGGTGCAGCGCATACATCACCAGCGCCGCGGACTCGTCCAGGGCATTATCGGTACCGTGCCCGAAGAACAGGCCGGCCGCATCGAAGCGACGGGCACCCCAGCGAATAAAATCCCGCACTGTTTTGAGTGTATCCATGGTCTCTTCGAGTGTGGCGGCGGGTGGCAAACCGCCCGGGGAGGTCCCCGGTAAAGTGTTAATGAAGCGCGCCAGCGTCTGTGGAATAATGCGCCCCCTATGACGACACAACGTACACCATCGAAACTGCGCCTGGCCCTGCTGTTCGCCGTCACCACGGTCCTGGCCGTGGCCGCGGGCTACTGGACCTCCGGGTACTTGCTCAAGGGGCAGGCCGGGCTGCAGGACCTGCAGGCCACCCACTTCAACGCGGCCCGGGCACTGCAGCCCTTCGAGCTGCTCGATCATACAGGAAAAGCCTTCACCAATAACGAGCTCAGGGGGCACTGGTCATTCATCTTTTTCGGCTACACTCACTGCCCCGATGTCTGCCCGACCACCCTGTCCGTGCTCAACAGTGTGGCCACACGACTCCGGGAACAGGCCGGGCAGACCAGGTACATCTTCATCAGTGTCGATCCCGAACGCGACACCCCGGACAAACTCGGCCAGTTCGTGTCCTACTTCAACACCGACTTTATCGGGGTTACCGGCACGACCGAGGCCATCGGCCAGCTGACCCGGCAACTGGGTGTCATCGCGGCACGGGTTGAGGACGGGGCCGACGCTGAAAACTACCTGGTCGACCACACCGCCAGCATCCTGCTGATCGATCCGGATGGACACTTCCACGCGCTGTTTTCACCGCCGCTCAAGGCCGCCAACATCGTCTCTGACTTTACCCGGATTGCAGAGGCCTACTGATACCGACATGAAACTGAAAGGCATTGCACTGCTCACCCTGTTCTATTCACTGATCGCCGCGGCGGACTCCCCTCTCGTGGTCACTGAACCCTGGATCAGGGAAGCACCACCCGGCGCCGGCGTGCTGGCAGCCTACATGGTGATCAGCAACCGGGGTACCGATACCGCCACCATCGGCACCATCGAGAGTCCCGACTTCAAGCGCATCGAGGTGCACCGCACCCTGGTCGAGGAAGGTGTCGCCCGGATGGTCCCGGTGGAAGCACTGCAGATCGCCGCGGCCGGGCAGGTGGCGCTCGAACCCGGCGGCATGCATCTGATGCTGTACCACCCGAAACGCCCGCTGCGCGAGGGTGACAGCGTGACACTCGAACTACAGCAGTCCGATGCGGCCTGCATCCGGGTCAATGTCCCGGTCGTGCGAATGACCGCCGATGACACCGCCGATCACCACCACCATCATCACTAGCCGCTGCCACCCCGCCAAGCAATGCGCAAAACGCCACTGACAGACTGGCTGAAGTCCTGGCCAATCGCCGCATTGCCGCATCACCTGCTCTCTGGCATGGTGCGGGCGGCGACGCGCTGGCAGACCGGATGGTGGAAGGGCCTGCTGATTACCTGGTTCATCCGCCAGTTCCGTGTGGACATGAGCGAGGCGGAAAATCCCGACCCCGGGCAGTACCCGGACTTCAACAGCTTCTTTACCCGTGCCCTGAACCCCGCCGCCCGGCCGCTGGCGGACCGGCCACAGGCCATCGTCAGTCCGGTCGACGGACGCATCAGCCAGATCGGGCGCATCCAGGACGGCCGCCTGCTGCAGGCCAAGGGCCGGGATTATTCACTGGTCACCCTGCTGGGCGGCGATGAGGCGCGTGCCCGCGCCTTCCAGGGCGGCAGTTTCGCCACTCTCTACCTGTCGCCGCGGGACTATCACCGTATCCACATGCCCTGCACGGGGCGGCTGACGGAGAGCGTCTACATACCCGGGCGCCTGTTCAGCGTAGCGCCGCACACCACGCGGGCGATCCCCGGGCTGTTCACCCGCAACGAGCGCCTGGCCAACCTGTTCGACACGCCGACCGGACCCATGGCCCTGGTCATGGTGGGCGCGATCTTCGTGGCCTGTATGGAAACGGTGTGGGACGGCGTTGTCCGGCCGCCCGGCCCCGGGATCCAGGCACGCCAGTACAACAGCGGTGAAAGTTCGCCCCCTGAGCTTCACCAGGGTGAGGAGATGGGCCGCTTCAATATGGGGTCCACCGTCATCCTGCTCTACGGCCCGGGACAGGCATGCTGGCTGGAGGGCCTGGTAGCCGACCAGCCAGTGCGGATGGGCGAACTCATCGGACATTTCCTGTCCGGCCCCTGACCCGGCCTCCCTGTTAACCCCTTGCGCGGCTCCGCGTTAGTAGGAGGTGAGTTAGCAATCAACGGAGCCAGCACCATGAAAGCCAGAACCACGATCCTTCCCGTCCTGTTTGCCACGGGCCTGTCGCTCGGTCTCAGCCAGACCGCCCGGGCCGGTGACGACAATTTTTCGATTTTCTATGAAAACTACAGCCCCTCAGGCACTTACGGCCTGGGTTACAGCCATGGCCACGATCGTTTTTACGGACACCACTATCCCTTCTACCCGCGGCGTCATCACGGGCATCACCGCCGGCACGACCAGGGCAATCATTACGGGCACTACAAGAAACACGGGCACCGCCACCATGACGGCCATGGCCAGCGTGGCAAACATCACGGGCACAAACGCCACCGCGACAACGACCATCACGCTTACAGG
>CAMYJZ010000014.1 GCA_947258845.1 uncultured Ectothiorhodospiraceae bacterium
GTCACACCTGCGGCGAAGTCAAGGGCATGGCCATGCTGCAGGCTCGGGCAGTGCAGGGCAAGATCGATGACCTGAAACGCTTGCAAAAGGCATTGAATGAAATGGCTGCTCGCTGTAAAGGTGGCCGCTATAAGATCGAGGATTGTCCAATTGTTGATGCATTATTTGAAGATGCAGGCTCGCCTCGCTAGATGTATGGGAACGTCCGGATCTGCTGCAACCCGGACCTCCCCGGGAACACGGGGAAGGACCGGAACTGGCCGAAAGCACGCCTACAGACTGATTCTAAATAAGATTTCTCGAAAAGACGGGAGACGACCCATTCCGGTCCTACACAAACCGCTTATATAAACAACCGCTTAACGACGTAGAACGACCCAACCCGGAAGTGCAGCGTTTTAGCATGGACGGCAACTGTGTACTGGAAGTTGTCGTTCAGGTGACAGCAGGTTGTGAGCCGGTGGACAACCCATGCGGCTGCAAGTCTGTAGCATCAGAGGAACTCGCAAGGATACGATCATGTTGCCGTTACCGGCTGGCAGGGAAGCCAGTTCATGTGTCGTCGCACCGCTGTACACGCGCCATCGCCCGGAGCGGGCCCTCCTTTATCAGCTTGTCCAGGAATGCTATCCCGCCCTCAAGGCTCACCTGGCGGCGCAGGGCACGGTCTTGTCGGGGTATGTTGAGCAGGAGTTCGAGGATTACCTCAAGTGCGGCCGCCTTGAGCACGGCTTCCTGCGGGTGCGCTGCGACGCCTGCCATGCAGAGCATTTGGTCGCCTTCAATTGTAAACGTCGCAGTTTCTGTCCCAGTTGCGGAACACGTCGTATGGCGGAAAGCGCCGCCCTGCTGGTAGATGAAGTATTGCCTCATGAGCCCATGCGCCAATGGATACTCAGTGTGCCATTTCCTCTCAGGTTCCTGTTTGCCAGCCAAGCCAAAGTCATGGAACATCATCTATTCCGGGCTTTACCAACATCAGAAATACCCTCTCATTATTGCTAATAGACTTTATGGGTATATCCTGAGTTTATTGCTAGACATTCCGCATATACTTTTACCCGGCCCCTATAACAAGTTGGAATCGATTTATTACACGTGGACACACCCAATACCGTCCTGTCGTTACGTTAACGAACATAGCGAGATCAAAGCGGTGGTCGAGGAGCTGCTTCATACGGCCAGTAAAGATAAAATGATCTCAAAAAGCTAGATAATTCGGGGCTGTCGGATCAGCTGGTAGAATCCAGGCACTATATAGACACGCTTTTCACACTGCCTTTGAGGAGTTATGGGAGGTGACCTGTGGAATCACTCGCCGTTGAATTGATGGTAGATAGCAGCTCCAGGCACTGGATCATCGCCCGCCCGTTGTGATATGGCGATTTCCAGGCTCCCGCCTTATCACCTGAAGCCTTCCTGGCTTCCGATATTCGCGCGTGCCAATCGCCGCCATTCCAGTCAATTTGGTACTTCATTATCCAGTCCAAGGTTTGCAGAAAACAGTCGAAATACCGCCTTTCTCTGGTAAGTTCGTACATCCATAGCGCGCTCACCATGGATTCGGCCTGCACCCACCAAATTTTGTCACGTTGGTCCGCCATTTGTTTACAAGGTCCGGTATTGTAGAAACCTCCAGCCCTTTGATCAAAACCATAGATGAGTGCGTAATCAAAAAGCTTGCGGTACAGATCCAGTAAATGGTCATCGGGCAAGTCCGCTACCCGGCAGGCTTCTATCAGTATCCAGATGTTTTCAAGCTGGTGGCCATAGGAGACGCGATCATTGTGAGGTTCTCGCAGCGGCTTCCAGTCGTGCGAATGTTTATCGGTGCAGATGGTGGCAGCCTTGTTCACCACGAAATTGCTTAGCACGAAGATCAACTCATTGAGACGCACCCTGGCCAAGGGGTCCCCGGTAAGGAAACAGTACTGGGTTATCGCCTCTGCCAGGTGGAGATGCGTGTTCATCAGCTTGAGCGAGGGATCCACGTTCATATAACTGATCGTGCCATCAGGGAGTTGACTCCAGTCACGGCGAAAGCATTCACGGTACCCTCTATACTTGGCGTCGTGAGCGGTATGCTCCAGTAGGCTGAAAAGTTGCTGCGCGAGCGACATTGCCGAGGCGTCACCTGACGCTCTGGCATATTCCAGGAGGGCGTAGAGTCCGAATGCCTGGGCATATAGATGTTTGCCGGGTTTGGTTGCGCAGCGCCCCGAAGAATCTACTTCCCAGTAGAATCCCCCATACTGTTCATCCCACATATTATCCCGGATAAATTCATAGCCGTGATGTGCAGCATCCAGATGTTCACCGCTTCCGTATTTACTCCGGTATAGCCTTGAAAAGAACCAGCATGTTCGCGCTTGGGTCACCAGACACTTGTTGGCCAGTCCCCTCCACACGCCTTGATGATCGTGATTGAGGCGATAGCCACCCGTTTGCACGTCAATAACCTGAGGATACCAGAACGGGAGAATGTTCCCGAGGAGCGCCCTCTCACAGGAGCCCGTTATTTTCCGGATTTCCTGCTCCTCAAGCTGTAGCGTTTCGGAATGCTCCGCAATATGACGTGGGATCGAAATATTTCGAAGAGCAATCCGTAATCGATGAACTGTGTTCGATCCAAACATGCTTATCAGGGACCTTATGTTGCTGGATTGCCTACCAGTTATTATGTATTACGTAATCAAGATTAACTAACAGGTTACCAAATCTCTCCCTGAAATGATCTTTGTGCCAGGACTTCATATGATTTCGCCAGTCTCCGGAAACACCTTTTCTGTAGTGCGACATGACGTCCTCATGCCACCATGCGCGCCCGGGTTTTTCTCTCGATGGCATTGCGTCGCAGTATCCACTCCAGATCAGATTGGTTCATAGTCTTGTGTGGTCGCTTCGTTTGAAGCCGCAGCAAGGAGCGCGCCCTCAGACTACACCTGCCAGCCAAATAATAGCGCATCACGCCGGGAAATATACCTGGCGGCTCATGATCCATCAGGCCAATAAACCGGTATGCCTTCAGTATTTGCGGCAAAGGCTTGCCAACAACGGCTTCAAGCTTCATTCCGTGCACGTTAGGCTGTTGATAATCCCATTCGGCTATCGAATCGATGTTGCGCGCACTGAAATCAATTTCTGCATGCAGTCCGTCTTCCTTTGAAAATCGACGTAGCCTGTCGCGATGAGCGTTCAGTTGCATCCAGCCCCGGGAGGCGTGCGAGTTCATGTGCGAGAAGTAGGCAGAAACGATAATATCTCTTGGATCCCGAATGAGGTAAATGCCTTTAAAATCTAACAGTACACTGACCTTTCCCTGTCTCGCATTGCTGCAGGATAGGAACGTGATCTGCCTTTTCTGGACGACCTCCTGCATGTTTTTACCGAAAACACCGGGGGAGGTGATATCGGAAAAGTAATGGCCGCTAAGTGATGCGATATCGCGACAAATACTGACAAAGCACCGGGATGCACGCTTGTGATGACCAAGATATGCAACAAGCATAACAGGTAATCCGCCTCACGATGGGTTAGAAATACATATCATGCAATTATAATAGAAAGTGGCAGGATTAGGCATGAATCCTAAATTGGAACTACGGATTCCTGTGGCAATTTCCGCTATATTTTTAACAGAATAGCGGATAATGCCACTGCATTACCGGCTTCTCGACTGACAGGTTGGGTGATTACACCTGCGATCTTTCTTATCGGATTCAATATTAGAGATGTGCTGGCCGGCCTACTACAAAGTTATAACCGGCGCGTGATGACAATACGTGTGTTAATGTTGTAATGAGCCTCAGCCCTCCATAGTCATTCACGGGAATGGCAGCACCTTGCAAAGCTTGCTGCGCAAGCCAGGAAGAACGGCGATGACAAGTGACATGTCAAACATCAAGAGAGTTCCACTTTGCCGTCGCCGGATGATCACCGCCGGATGTTTTCGCGTCTGCAGTACTCAGGATGTGCATCTGCGGGTTACTATTTCCATTCCGACTCATATAAAAAGGTGGTCGGTGTGAGTAAATTGCGCTTTGGCGTTATCGGTATCAACGGGATAGGCAAATACCATATCCGGCGTGTCATGGAGGATGAGCGAGTTGAGCTTGCCGCGCTGGTGGACGTGAACGAGGAGTCCCTGCGTGCTGTCGCATCGGAACTTAACGTGAGCGGCTTTTTGGACTATCGCGATTTGCTCGATGCTGATGCTGTCGATGCGGTTTCAATTGCTACACCGCATCACCTGCATGCGGAGATCGGACTTGCATGCCTCAAGGCCGGAGTCCATATATACCTCGAAAAGCCATTCGCCAACCGTCTGTCGGAAGTCGATGCCATGCTTGCAGAAGCAGCTTTCCGCAAATTAAAAATCTGTGTGGGGCACCAGTACCGGTTACATCAATCGCCGCAAACGATGAAATACATTATTGACTCGGGAGAACTGGGCCGTGTCATGCAGGTGTTGTGGACCTGGGCAGAGTTCCGTCCGGAAAGCTATTACGAACGGGACGCTTGGCGCAGGAACTGGCATACTGCCGGCGGTGGCCTGCTCATGAATCAGGCAAGTCACGACCTTGACCTGATCTGCTGGATGTTCGGGCGACCCGCGGCTGTATCCGCAGAGGTCATGACCCAGCTGCACGACATGGCACTCGATGACGCATTCAGCGCGAGTATCGTGTTTGAAGACGGGGCACTGGCCACGCTGCAGATGTCTATAAACAGACCCAGGGCATTCAGTATTCGGCATGTTGCAGGCGACAGGGGGATACTGGTCATGCCTGACGTCCGGAGCCTGACCGGTGATGAGCGTGATTTGATACGGGTTGGTCTTTATGAGGACAGGCTAACCACGCTGAATGTAAAGTTGCCCGGGCCACACATGCAACCAGGAATCGAATGGCGGACCATCAGTGACTCGGGTCACCGGCGCCTACACGAGAAGCTGCTCAGACCCGCCAGGTTGTGGCGTAAACTGGGGGTTTTGAAACAGCAGAAAAAGACCACTGGCCTTCCCATACTGTTGCGCAGCTTCGTTGACGCCGTGCTGACGGATGGTGAGCCTCTGGTCAGTGGCACCAGCGCACGTGCAGCGGTCGAACTGATCAATGGCATTCTCCTCTCTGCTGTCAGGAAGAAACCCGTCCAGTTTCCCGTCGATGCGGCGGAATATGACGAACTGTTCGAGGAACTGTGCACAGGCGCAAGCCGGATTCGCGGCGCGCGGTGAGAGGCATGGAGGGTGCAACAGCACGCTGGTATGCGTACATGGGCTGTCGTGAATAAGTTGCTGGGCAGGATCCGGCGGATCGGGTTCAGGCTTCGGCTGGTTGTTTTTGGTCCGCTGCAACCGAGAACACGGGATTTCATGGACCTGTTCCCGGCCCGGATCCGGCTAAAACGCCTCGCAAGGGGGTTCAGGTTCACCGAGGGCCCCATATGGCTTCCTGAACAGGACTGTCTGCTGTTCAGCGATATTCCGGCAGACTGCATCTACCGGCTGACAGCAGACGGCCAGGTATCCGTGTTCAGGTCACCCAGTGGCCATTCCAACGGCCTGACCCGGGACGCGACAGGCCGGCTGATTGCCTGTGAGCATGGCAATCGCCGCGTGACGGTAACCGATATGGATGGCACCCTGAGGGTGCTGGCGGATGCCTATCACGGACTGCGGCTGAACAGCCCGAACGACGTTGTCGTTGGGCCGGACGCCGCGATCTACTTCACGGACCCCCCCTACGGAGTCAAACCGGAACAGCAGGAATGCCCGGTTCAGGGTGTCTACCGGGTGGACCCGGTGCATGGCGACATCCGCCTGCTCGTCGATGATTTCGACCGGCCGAACGGCCTGGCCTTTTCGCCGGACGGAAAGCGACTGTATATCGACGATTCCTCTGCGCGCCGTCACATCCGTGTGTTCGATGTTGGCGATGACGGCAGCCTCAAGAACGGTCGCCTGTTTCACGACATGCGCGTCCCCCGGCGTGGCGCACCGGACGGGATGAGTGTTGATGCCGAGGGGAATGTCTACTGCACAGGCGCCGGCGGGGTGTGGGTATTCAACCCGGACGGTGAGCACCTGGGTACGATCCGGATGCCGGAAAAACCTTCCAATTGTGCCTGGGGAGACAAGGACAGCAGGAGCCTCTACATTACCGCCCCGACATCGGTTTACCGCATCCGGGTTTCAATACCCGGCAGTGGAGTCGCCCTGCAGGCCACCTAGTGGCTGCCAGTGCGCCGGGATGTGGCACGGAAGGTATCAGAGCCTTACATGGGCCCTTCGTAACCCCGCTGACGCTGGCAACGCCCTGACGAATACCCCGTGCTCAGGCAACCGTGTCGAAACCGTATGCAGGTCCGCGGGTGAGGCTCTGATCAGCCTGCCGTATCGCTGCGGTTGAAGGTATGTGACCATAGTGTCCTGGCGAGGCGGACGGGGCGCACCAGGTAGTACAGCGCCGACAGGGAGCCAGGCAGCCTGATCATCTCGCGGTCTTGCTTGTTCGGCACGAAAATCATGGCGAACGCGGCTTCTGCCAGATGCCGGTAAACCGGGATTCTGTCACGCAGTCGCTCGCGCACGCGGATGCGGAAGCGCTGTCTTTCCAGCATGCGGTCAAGGATGGACGGTTCGTCGAACAGGCGGTGGCATACGCGTGCGACGAGCGCCTGCACTGCCTTGTCCGAACGGATCCAGGTGCAAATCTCCCCGGGCAGTGGTACCTGCAGCAGCTCGCGGGCAAGAGCCAGCCCGAGCAGTAACGCACGTCGTGTGCCGGTTTGCCTTGCCAGCCTGAAGCTGTATGACCAGTCGAGGTCAGGGTTCGAGCGCAGCAGTTCGGCAATATCGCAGATCCAGCCGATCCGCTTCCACCACAGATCCTTGCTGCCATGGACACAGAGAAACAGCAACAGGGCTGGGGCCGGGAATACCCGTACATCCTGGCTGAGCAGGCGCGCCGGTACCAGATCTTCCCACAAGTCATCCAGGTCGATGTCGAAGGGAAAACGCTGGTTGCTGATGCCCCAGTGCAGGTCAATGACGGAATTGCTGTCGGGGTGGACGAAATTGTACTCGTGCCAGAAGCGGTTTTTCCTGATTTCACCGGGCCCCGTCACCTGGCTCGGATGGCGGTGCCACTGGTATCCGTGCTTGATCAGGAGTGACTTGGCACGAAGGATGTCTCGCGGGCGTATGACCAGATCCAGGTCGCAGAACTTGCGCAGTGCGACATCGCCATAGGCGAGGGCGGCGAGGGCAGGTCCCTTGTAGGAAACGGCGCTGATATCCGCGGACTCGAGAATGCGAAGCACCCTGATCAGTTCCGCGGTGAGAAACAGATTGCGTTTGGCGCTGGCCAGGTAGTGGGACTCAAGCTGTTGCAGCACCGCTGGTGGCACCCGGTCCGCGCAGCACTCTCTCAGGTTCCGGAACAGCAACGGCGTGAGGGCATGCCAGTAGGCCTTGCCGAGGATGAACTCCCAGTCCAGCGGTTTCAGGGTGAGTACCCGGATCAGTTCGCGTTGCGGCGGTTCAACCCGGGTGTGGGCACACAGCAACAGCAGGCGGAACTCGTCACGGATCCCGGCGGTATCGCCTGATACGGTATGGGTGCTGGCCCTGTCTGCGTCGCCGTTCATGTCGGCAGTGACTGATCCTCGCTGGTATTCAGCCGGAAGGAAGGTGTGAAAATCATCTCTGCCGGTGGTATCCCGATAAAGGAGAGGATTGCGCCCTGGCCCTCGCGTGAGTTCAGGGCCTCGACGGGGAAGATACGAAAGCGGCGAGCATGATCCCTTTGCAGTCGCCCGGCGACCGCGTAATAGTCCTCCCAGTATTCCGCTACCGCCTCCTGCCTGTCCTCGATGCCGTACTTCGGAAATGCCTTATCCCATACCTCGTCGAGTTCCCACTGTGTGCCATCATGCTGCAGCCAGTGGTTCCTGTCCCCGGCGCGGCGAAGATAACTGGACACGGTATCGGCCTTGTTCCGCTTGAGGCAGATGAAGCGGGTATCGGGATACTGTTCAAGGATCCACTCGGTATAGGGGAGCCAGTAAAACCCGATATCCCCTCTGATGGTGGCGGGCTTCTGCAGCAGCATGTCCAGTTGCTGCCGGGCCAGCGCACGGTCGACCTGCCACGGCATCGGCTGTCTGATCCCCTCGAAATTCAATTCATGGGTGATCGAGACACCGCGCTGCAGGTCCAGAAACAGGCGCAGGGAGGTGGTTCCGCATCGACCGCTACCGACTCCGAACACCAGCATCCGTTTGCGTCCCGGTTAGTGTGGCAGTCTCCCCGTTCTGGCCTGGTTCGCGCGATTTTTCAGGATGGCTGTACACTTCGTGGGTAAGACCCTCGGCCCTCAGTCGCCCGGGTTCCTCGAGAACCTGGTCGTCCAGCGTGACCCACGCGTGTCCGCGAATCCGCTCGCCAGGCGATCTGGCAGGTTCCACAACAAAGTGAATGCGAAAATCGTGGTCACCGGCATCGAGAAAGCGGTACAGGGACAGTGCGCGCGTGTAGCAGGTGTTGTGCGAGCCGAAGCGGTGCCGGACTAGCCACGGCCTGCGCAGCCGGATAATGCGTTCCATGCCGGTGGCGATATCGTCGGCATCAGGGCGGCTCCCGGCGCGTATCGAATCCAGTAGTCCGGGCAGGGGATGGCGCCGCAGCCGGTGTGGCAATCGCCATATGAACAGGCCGATTCGCAGCGTGAGAATAATATCACCGGGCTGGCGCAGCAGCCGCCGTGCCCGCTGAAATATACCGGTCGGTGACCAAATCGGAGCCAGCCCGGATCTTACCATCGGCGCCGCTCCGCGGGACTCCAGTACGTGGCGTCAAAGCCCAGCCTCTGGGCGAATTCCTTCAGGAAGGTGCCGCGCCGCCTGATGGCATCATCATCGTTTCCCGGCCAGCAGGCCCTCAAGCCGCTTGCGGCGACTTTGCCCCAGGCGGCCAGCTCGCGTGACATCGGCCAGCCCACATCCGCGCGATGTTGCCACATGAACTGCGCGAGCCCACGCCCGTAGTTGCGTTGCTGTTTCCAGTAGGCCTTCCAGGAGGACCGGTGCTGGTGCAAGACGATGGCATGGCCGACGTAGGGGAAGGGCCCGTCCTGCAGACGGCGCACCCGGGCATGAAGGTCACAGGCGTCATAGGCATAGTATCTCGGGTCAAAGCCACCGACCTGTTCCAGGATGGTGCGCCGGTACATGACATTGCCGGTCGGCGCAAAGGGGAAGAGGGGGTGGGAAAGGTGCCGTTCGGCATCCAGCCCCCCCATCAGGTCCACGAAGCGTGCTGCCTGGTGACGGGAATTGTAGCCAAGGGTTCGGCCGGCAGCCCCGGTGGCGGTACCGTCACCGCGACCGGCTTCCACTGCATTGACGAGACTGGACAACCATGAGCGCGAGGGAACGCAGTCGGAATCGGTATACGCAACCCAGTCACCCCGTGCATTCGCCAGCCCCACGTTTCTCGCTGCCGGGGCGCCCTGATTGTCCTGCTCGAGCAGCCGGACATTGAAGTCCGTTGCGATAGCCGCGCTGTTGTCGGATGATCCGTCGTTGACGACGATGACTTCATACTGCTGCTGCCCGATATCCTGTGTCTGGAGACCATGCAGGCATGCCATGAGGGTATCTTCACCATTGTAGACCGGTACGACGACAGAAGCTTTCATTACACTGCCCACTTGCGCCTTTCGCCATTGCGGTACATGCTCAGGAAACCCCGCCACCACCACCAGCTCCAGAGACGATGGTAGCGGGCCAGTTCCACTTGTTTGGCAGAAGCCCGTCCGAGCAGACTTCCCAGCGCGTAGACCAACGGTGCCATGCCGCGTGTTGCGAGCAGTCCGCAGACGTGCATGGTCTTCGAGAAGTCCCAGGTCACAGCCTCCGGATACTTGCGGTATATCTGGGCACCGCCTTCGCCGTAGGTCCACGCCTGTTTCCGCAGCTCGTCGGCGGTCTGCCGATGTTGATGAAACAGTATGGCCTGGGGCCGATAGGAGATCCTACCGGCAAACTGTTCGAGAATCCGGTAGGAGAAATCAACATCTTCACCCGTTAACATGTCCTCGTCCCACCCGCCGATTGCCAGTGCGGCATTACGGCGCACGGCGAGATTCAGTGACGGGACGAAAGGAAACACGGGACGGAAGATATTGTTCTCCGGTTCCCATATGCCGTAGGTGGCCATAAAACGCTCGGCAGTCGTCTTGGGCGGATATCCCAGCACACGACCACCGGCGATAATGGTCCCGGGGTCATCGAATGCAGCCATGAGTTCCGCGAGCCACCTGCGGGTCGGCAGGGTATCCGCGTCCGTATAGAGAATCACATCACCTGTTGCGGCATGCAGTCCGCGGTTGCGTGCCGCGGAAGGGCCCCGCGTTGTTTCATCCAGGAGCCTGACGTCGAATTGACTCACTACCTCGCGGGTGTTATCCGTCGATCCGTTGTCGACCACGATAATCTCTGTTTGCGCAGGTCCCCCGGCCTGGCTGACGAGTGCCCAGAGTGTGTTGGCGATGGTATTGGCGCCATTGAGCACCGGGATTATAACGCTGGCAGAGGTGGCCGGCTTCATTGCAGCAACTCCTCGAGCCCGGCGAGATGCTTCCCGCTCTCGTAGGCATCGTCACCCACATCAATCCTCCAGCCCTGGATGCGTGCAGCCGCAGCGGCGAGCGTTGCCAGGATCTGGCTTGCCCATGCCGGGTGGCCGGGTATTACGGTCTGTCGCATCAGCAGTGGCAGGACCTTTGCGTGTGGCAGGGGCGTCAGTCGGATTCCATGGACATCCGGTTGTCTTGCCACCTCGATCAGGTGGGTGGGCCGGCTGCTGGTCGCTGTCGAGTCCGGCCAGATGGATTCAATCCTGACCCTGCGCTTTTCTGTCCAGGGGGAGTAGGGGGGGAGTCCGGTGAGATCACCGACTTCCGGAAACCAGTCCCGGGTGCGCGGGTGAAGATTGAAACTGTGCAGCAAGGCAGCGACCTCGACAGTCCCATCTTCATCCTTGCGCAGCAACAACTTGTCGTCACCGAGTGTCTTCCAGCCGCGTCGTATCATGGAAGCGGTCAGGGTGCTCTTGCCGCCGCCAGCGGTGGCACACAGCAGAGCGCAGATTTTATCACTCGTGATCGATGCCGCGTGGAGTGGTACCCAGCCGATTCCCCTCCAGCTTTCGGTCAGTGCAAGGTTCAGGAAGTCAACCATGTCCTCGCGGATCTGGGTGTCCGAATGGGTATGCGGGATTGCTATCGACCAGTTGCGCCCGGTGTTCCGGGAAAGGCAGGTGGAGCCCGACTGGCTACTGGCATACAGGCCGCTTTCCGTGCTGTCTACCTGCATGCGCGCGCAGGTCATGAAACGGCCCTTTGCCGGTGGTGATACGCCATCCCTGGCGGTAATGGATATATTCACCGTATGAAGAGGTCCGGGCCAGCTAACGTTGTACATGCCCAGGGGGGCTGAGGCCCGTTCGAGCAGCTGTGCCGTCTCGGTATGAAGCGCCACTGACACAGGCCCGCAACTGAATCTTCCGTTTCCCAACTGACCAATCCTGCTGACGCGGGTATTACTCCGCTAGCGGGACACTCGGATCGAAGGCGCTTGTGACAATGCGTTCCAGCGGTTCATCGTGCCGCTCGATCGTGGGAGCTGCCCAGTCGCCGCTGAACTGCGCCTGCTGGCCGGTCGTCTTCCCATCAAAATTGCCTGCCAGATCATTGCTGATGAGTTCGTCTAGGTAGTTCTCGATTGCAGCCCGGTCGTGCTCGCCGGCACCCCAGTCGGTGCAATTTGACATGATGTTCTGCCGGGTGGTGCCGGCTTCCAGCAACTGCAGTATGCCCCATCCTGGCCGGTTGATTGAATGAAAGAACTTGCTGTCGAGATGAAGTAGCAGTGCGCCTTCACCAAGCGGTGTGACAACGACATGAGGGGAAAGTGCAAGCTGGTGGTCTTCGGCTGTTGTGGTGCTCATGGCGGGTTCTCCAGTTTGTACCTGTTATTAATATTTTGATCGGCAACACAAGCAGGTTCAAATGCCCGACTGCCGGCTGCCAACGGCCCCGGTGTTTCAGTGGGACGTCGGAAAGAGGTAAATATCCCTTGTATTCAGGTTACTTACCACTGTCATGGTGTGATCGGACCCGGGTTTGACAGTAACACCATATATCAAGTCTACACCGGGATAACTCCATGATCCACCTGATTATATATGTCAGGCCCGTGTCTGCTTTTCCGTTTGCCGCTTTCCCGACGATGCACTATGGTTAGGTTTGTCTGCTACCGAAGCGCCCAGCTTATCAACCGTGTCGGCACCGCTATGTATGCCCAAACCAGTGTTCAGTTATTCAATCAGCTCCAGCGCGATGGTTACCATAGCGCAGAACTGCGCCTGATCGCAGATGTCTACTTCCTGGCAACGCGGTTGTTTGCGGCACGTGTCGAGCCGTCCGGCAGGTGTTTCATCTCACACGTGGTCGGAACCGCGAGCATTCTCAGTGCCAACGCGGCACCCGCCGAACTGGTCGCGGCGGGGCTGCTGCATAATGTGTACTGTACTGGCGATTTCGGCGACTATCGAAATAGCGTCACCGATTCCAGACGCAGGCAAATCAGGAATGCAATAGGTGACGGTGCCGAGCAGTACGTCTATCGCTTCGCGATACGGCGCTGGAATGCGGCGGGTTTGCGTGAAACCTATGAACAGCTTTCCGAAATACCGGAACTCGATCGCCGGGTTGTGCTGCTGTACCTTGCCGACCAGCTGGAGAAGCATCAGGGGCTGGAAATTCTCTACTTCAGGGATCATGAACAGCGCTGCCGATACTACCGGGAGTTTGGCCCGCTACTCGTGGACATGGCCCGGCAGCTGGGGTATTCCGCCCTCTCGCAACAACTGCATGAGGCAGTGCAGGCGACGCTTGAATCCACGATACCTGCCGAGTTGCGCAGCCAGAACAGTCATCGCTTTTCCTACCTATGTATTCCTGAATCCTGCCAGAGCAAGCGCACCATGCCGGCATTGCTTGCTGCCTCCCGACGCATCCGGCGTATGCTCGGGAAGACGCGGCGCCTCGTCGTTGGCCGCACCGTGGCGGGAGGCTAAGCGGCATGTATGCACAGACCAACATCCAGTTGTACAATCAACTGGGCCACAGTGAGTGTTTACACGGCGACTTGGCGCTCGTTCGCAGTGCCTATGAACTGGCGGTGCGTCTGTTCGCCGGCTTGTACAGACCGTCCGGCAAGACGTTCCTGAGTCATGTGGTAGGTACCGCCAGCATCCTCCACGAAATAAAGGGCAAGCCGGCACTCACCGCTGCAGGGCTACTGCATTCTGCTTACACCCACGGGGATTTCGGTTTCGCAGGGCGGATAAGCACCCGCGCGAGAAGCAAGCGGCTGATTGAGGTGGTTGGGACAGAGACAGAGGCGTACGTGAGGATGTACACTGAACATCCCCGGATTATGTGCCACACAGATGAACTGCAGGAACGGATTGACGAGATGACTCTGGCCGGACGGGAGGTGGTATTGCTGCACGTGGCCAATGAACTCGAGGACCATCTGAATGGCGGCATACTCTATTGCCACAATGCGGCAAAACACAGGGACAAACTCGCGGCAAGGTGTGAGTTGCTTTCCTGCCTGGCGTGCAAGCTCGGTTCGACGGTCCTGCAGCGCGAGATCGACCGGGTATTTGCGGAATGTCACACACAGCCTCTGGCGCCGGAGCTGTTACAGCGGATGGCCAGGCCGGTTTCATACCGCATCCTTCCCGAGTCATGTCGTAGATCCGCATGGCTATCTGCGTATGACATGATGAGGCAAGTACTTCGCCGGTCTGAAGAAATGAAACGAACGGCATAGATGAGATACCGAAACACCCTGGCCAGGGTGCTCTCCAGGCTGAAAAAACCACGGGAAATCATCCGGCCCGCCCCTGTGCATGCAGGTTCGTCGGCTGACCGGAATCTTCTGGACGGGAACACCGTCCTGGTGACCGGGGGTGCCAGCAATATCGGCAGGGAGGTCGCTATCGAGTCGGCGAGGCAGGGCGCCAATGTCGTTATCGTGGACATTGACGACGAGGCACGGGAAAGCCTGGTGCAGGAGCTGGTACAGGCCCGCTACCCGGGCCGGGTAGGATCCTATCATTGCGATGTTTCCAGCCGTGCCGGGATCGACAGACTCTGCGAGAACCTGAAGAAAGACAATATCCTGGTCGATGTGCTCGTCAATAATGTGGGAGTGACGTCCGAGACTCGCTCGGTTTTGGATCTCGATATCGATGAATGGCAGGACACGTTCGGTACGAATGTTTTCGGGCCAATGTACTTAACGCGAAGCATCGCCCGCTCCATGATCGATAACAAACGACAGGGATCGATACTCTTTATCACTTCCATTCACCAGTGGATCATCAGGCGCTTCGTAACATACAGTGCCACCAAGGGCGCGCTGGGCATGATCATCAAGGAGCTGGCTGTGGATCTGGCTCCGCACGGCATCAGGGTGAACGGCATCGCTCCCGGATGGATTACGGAAAGTGCAGAAGGGGAGCCCCTGCTGCAGCGTATTGCACCCCTGCACCAGCGTTCGATCCGGCCCTGCTATATCGGGCGCGCCGCCGTGTATCTGTCGGCAGATCATTACTCCTTCCACACAACAGGCAGTGTGCTGAAAATCGATTCCGGTCTGTCACTGAAGAACTACCTGGTGAAACGCTAGCGAGCTGTGGTGGTCGGATCCGGCACCGACGGTGCACCGGAAAACCTGTCAAGGCGAATCTGATGATCCACGTATTTCCGTAAACGAATCCTATATACTGTAACAATGGAAGAATCGGAAGAAACCTGTACTGACAGCTCTGGCATGGAGCTCAGGCCCTGGAAGACCGATCCGGATGTGATCAGAGGGTGGCCCGTGGCACGCACCAATGTTCAGCTCTATAACCAGCTGATCGACCAGGGCCGCCCGTTGAATGAACTGATTCTTGTACGTGATGCCTATCGTCTGGCCATGCAGCACTATGCTGGGAAATACGGTTCCGATTGTGCCTCGTTCATAACACACCCGGTCGGTGTGGCGAGTATCATGACCGGCTTGGGTTACACGACGGATTATGTTGTCATTTCTGTAGTACACAACATTTACGTGAATGCCGACTGGGGTGATGGGCGCGGCCCCGGGAACTGGCCATCCCGACGCGCCCGGGTGATTGAGTGTCTGGGTGCCGGGACAGAGGAGTTGTTGTCGCGTTTTCTCAAGCTGAGGGTAAAGCGCACTTCCTTCCCTGCGCTGCTCGATGAAGTCGACCGGATGGATGCAGTCGATCACGCCTTGATGACGATCGAAGTGGCAGACTTCTGGGATAAATACTGTGAACTTGCTGTCAGCTATTACGGGGTCGAGCGCTGGGACATATCCCTTGCCGAAAAACATCGGGATGATCTGGTTGAACTGGCACGGCGTCTTGGCCACTCAGCGCTGGGCGACATGCTCGACCAGGCAATCCGCACAGCCTCCGATCGCCAGGTTCCAAAGGAACTGTGCGGCGATACGCGATGGAGCAAAATATCAATGGCACCATCCCTGATGATGCGCCCGAAAGTGCGATTGCTGATGCTGCTACGGCCAGCGATTCGAAAGACACGTGCTTACCTTAGAAAGCTGACGCGATGATCTGGTCATGAGATGCAGGCAGCAGATGAATCAATACTGACTGCCGAAAACCAGTAACTCTCCATGGCCGCCCACATAGGCTTGCCAGGAATCCGGGGCAATCAGATGATAGTTGGCGTAAAATATGCCCTTGTTGCTCCATCCCTCCTCACCAGCCGCCAGGACGGACCCGTTGCATAGAGGTTCTTCCTGGTTCCGGGCAGGTGAAAGCTCTGTGATCTCAAATGCCCATAATTGTTTTCCGTAATAGGGTTCGTCGTCCTGGGCGAACCTGATTATCCGCTCATCAAACACCATGATACGACCTCCTGGTCGAGCAATATGGCCATTCCCGTCAACGACGGGACACATCGGGTGTTCCAGCCATGACCCGGCCAGATTCCGAGCGTAAAACAGAACGAGCCTGTCGTTCCCACGGGATTGGACTTCGCAAACATCCACCACATCCCGTTATGGTGAAAAAGGGTTGGATCCACATAATTTCCATCGAGCAAGATCCCGTCGAGGATCCAGTGCTGGGGAAAATCCACGGCCTTGTATAACTGTACCGAGTTGGCGGCCGGCGACTCGGGAACCAGATAGAATTCATCCTGCCATCTGAATACGTGGGGATAGGAAATGTGAAACGGCTCATCCAGTACGATTCGCTGGTAATGTCAGTTGAGTCCGTTCGGGCTGGTCGCAAGACAGATATCTCCCTGCCGGGTTTCACGATTCCTCACCCCCTAAACTTATACCAGCTTAATCCTTCCCTGATCACGAACGGGTCCGAGACGTATCCCGCGGGTACATCCGTGACATCGTTTGATGTCAACACTGGATCAGCAATACCTGGAGAAGGGGAAATCTCGAAAGGAGACGGCCCCGAATAAATGCCTATGGCCTTTACATATTCCTTTTTTATAAACGGGATGCCCCTCGACATTCCCAGATACACCCCGGAATCCGGTAGCACTTCCGGCCACCGTTGCGGTGCACTTCGCGGCTATTCGTCGGGGGCGTGCGCCCCAGCCGGGCAGCGATCGCCCGTAACGATAGATCACGGGCAATGCCTCGGGAGATCTCTTCACGTTCAACCAGTGTCAGTGCCAGGCGGGATCGCCGCCGAGGGGGCGGACGAATACCACCCGTCGGTGCCAGCATATTGAATATGGATGAGGAAGGCCGATCAAACAATCGGCCAATGGCGGTTAATGGCTCGCCCCGTTGCCAGCGATCCCATATCTCTGCCTTCTGTGCAGCTGTGTACTTGATTCGTGTCCGGTAAACCATTGCATACACTCCATCTTTTGGTGAAAGGATAAAGTGTTGCGTTCACCGGTTGAACCCGCCGCCGAAAGCACGCCTACAGACTGATTCTAAATAAGAAATCTCTAAACAGCGGGAGACGACCCATCCCGGTCCTACACCAACCGCTAATATAAACAGTTGCTTAAAGGCGGCAGACGACCCAAAGCGGAAGTACAGGAAATTTCCTTAAAGGTCAGTAATGAAAGCAGTCGTTCCCGGGCCAGGCTCTAGTCGGCAATCTTCAACCCATTCCGGTCCTACACCAACTGCTAATATAAACAAGCGCTTAACAGCAACTAACGACCCTGGACGAACGTACATAAATGTACGTACTTTCCACAATAAAGAGCATCGGCACCCGTCCCTACCCGTTAAAATGTAGATATACAGATCCCACAATGGTGTTTGGTGGAAATTGATCTTGGTCAGTCTATCAAAATCTAGTCGAAAAAAGCCCTTCAAAGAGCTCTTATCGTCTTGCTAGTACAAATGGGTTAATGTTCTATCAACCCATCTCATTTATAATACTCTCGTATTTTGCATCCAAAGGGAAAGGGCTGACTGGTAACAATAATTAGATGAGTCAGCATATAAACTAGCTGAGGAAGCTCATTAAAAGCTCACATCAGTTGGATGCATTGTGAACTCGTAAAACAAATTACTAAACAAAAGGAGGAGATGATATGAAACAATTATTGCCGCGTCCGTTACTTATTTTATTCTTCAGTGCATTTGCTTTATCAAGTGGTCCAGCCTTTGCTGTTACGTGGATGATAGGTGACAATGATGGCTATGGTGCGGGTATACCAGATAATGCTAATCATTTTTTTGATGGTTCTAATGCCAACTATGATGGGCGTAGTTCTGCAGAAATAGCCGCCACAGATGGTGCACAATACACCGATACCTATAGCACAACACACCCAGGTTTTGGTCCACAACCAGGGACTGTAGCCACATTCACATTTACAGGTCTTGGGAATAGTTGGACCGAGGGTAGCATGTGGTTCGACATGGCTGATTTCCAAGCAACAACTTTTGGTGCTGTAAATACTACATACAATGGCATAGCCCAGAACTGGTCTTTTAATGACGGTTTTCCAACAACAACAGTTCGTTTTTTTGATCTATCACAGGACGTTATAGATTCAATTAATTTGCTTGGTTCATTAACCATTGTTGTTGATAGAAATAATTCCGTTGATTTTTATGGTTTTGACTATGCATTGTTATCAAACAGGATCGGGGATGAAACTTTCATACCAATTCCAGCCGCAACATGGTTATTTATTTCTGGTCTGCTTGGTTTAATCGGGATAGCAAGACGTAAGAATGTAGCCTAGCACCCCATATAATTGATAACAACGGCCCCTAAGGGGGCCGTTGTTATTTCTGCTGCATGATTGCTTCTAGTCAGACTGTTTAATACAAAAGCTCCGGATGAACGGGATTTCTTGAAAGATGCTAACGTCGTATTCTGGCCGAACTAAGACAATGAGCAGGCCGCGTAAGTGATGCTTGCGGCTTACTGGGAATGGCTGCTTATTGCTGTAATTCGATCATTCGGGCAGGCAGCGAAGCTCGATAGAGTCTGATACCTTCAGTCAGATCGAATACTGCCTATTACAAATCAATAACACACCCGGATGAACGTTCGAGCCAGATTTTTATCATGGAGTTTCTTTGCGTCTTTGCGGTTAGAAGTTTGTTACCTTTTCTCTGCGCTCTCCGCGTCTCTGCGGTGAGGATTGTCTTTCCTTCCTTGCGACCTTTGCGCCTTTGCGGTGAGAAGTTTCTTGGCTAACCGAACACGATGGTGCGGTTGCGGAACACCAGCACCTGGCGCTGCAGGTGACGCCAGATCGCGCGTGACAGCACGATCTTTTCCAGGTCCTGGCCTTTGCGTACCAGGTCGGTGACGGAATCGGTATGCCGGACATGGACGACATCCTGTTCGATAATGGGGCCGGCATCGAGATCGGCTGTGGCGTAATGGCTGGTGGCGCCGATCAGCTTGACGCCGCGCTTGTGGGCGGAGTGGTAGGGCCTCGCTCCCGGAAAAGCCGGTAGGAAAGAATGGTGGATGTTGATGATCTTGCCGGGATAGTGCCGGATAAAGTCCTCGCTCAGGACCTGCATGTAGCGCGCCAGCACGATGAAATCGATGTTGTAATCTTGCAGCAGCGCCAGCTGGCGCTGTTCCTGTTCTGACCGGGTTTGCGGACTTACCGGGGACATGTGGTAGTCGATGCCCAGGCCTTCGGCAGCAGTGCGCAGGTCGGGGTGGTTGCTGATGACGAGGGGTATCTCGACCTGCCAGTCACAGGCCTGGTAACGTGCCAGGATGTCATACAGGCAATGCGAATACCTGGACACGTAGATCGCCATGCGCGGTATAACATCGGAGAAGTGGAGCGTCCACTGCATACCCAGGCGGCTGGCGACCTCTGCCTTGAACCGCTCGCCGATTTCGCCGCGCGCGATTGAAAACTCCGCAAGGTCCCATTCGGTGCGCATGAAAAACTGGCTTTCATCGCTGTCGACATGCTGTTCGAGATCAATGATGTTGCCCCCGTGCCTGAAGATGAACTCGGTGACGGAGGACACCAGGCCCCTCTGGTCGGGACAGGAGATAAGCAATATTGCAGCGTGTTTGTCACCCATAGGTTTTCGACGATTAAAGGTTGTCTGCCGGTGCGGTGAACGGGCACGTCTTTGGCCGTAAGCTGGTGGACATGCGTTCTAGCGTTTCGCAGTCTTCCTGTAGCGGTGCGGTTTGTCCCTGTCGTCCCTCAGCCATTGCAGTGCCAGATCCCTGTCCCTGAACAGTTTGATATTCCACTCCCTGTCCCTGGGAATGCGCACCAGGCTAAGGGTCATTTTTTCGGCGATCGGGTTGTGAGTGACAACCGCCATGGTCCTGATCTGCGGAATGGTGGCCAGCTTCCTCTGGGCCGCGAAGGTGTAGGTGTAGGGATTGACCTTGTTGATCAGCAGGGAGAACGGTGCCTTCAGGTGCGTGATCAGGAAGTTGTGGTATTCATTCACCATGGCCAGGTCCATTTCGATGCCCCTGTCGATAATGACCTCGGCAATGTCCTCATCCAGGCAGATGATCTTGCCGAAGCCGAGTTCGTGTACCTCGGGCCTGTTCATGGTGTCGGATTTGCGTTACCGGGATATCTCGGGTCAGTCCAGGTACTCGAATAATTTCACGACGCGTTGTACGCCGCTCACCTGGCGCGCCTTTTCCGTCACGGCAGCCGCTTCACTTTTGTAGAGCATGCCCATCAGGTAGACGGTACCGTTCTCGGTCACCACCTTGACTCGTGTCGGATTGAATCCTTCCAGTCCCTTGATGCCGAACAGGCTGGTTTTCACCTTGCCGGTGATCAGCGTGTCACTGCTGCGTGTCATCAGTGAACTGGGGGCGGCAATGCTCATCTCGTTGTGGACCAGGCGCACTTTTTCAATACCCCGGGTGATGGTCTCGGCGCGAGCGCGTAATTCGGCGGTGGGGGCCTCGCCCGATAGCAGGACAATCCCGTTGAAGCTGGTAATGTTGATATGGATCTGGCTGTTGAGTTCCTTGTCGTTGAAGATCGCCATGCGTGACTTCAGTTCAACGCCCTCGTCATCGACGAAGGAACCGACCGTGCGCCGGTCATAGACGGCTGCGCCTCCGGCGGCCGCGCCTCCGACAACAACGGGCGTGCACCCGTAAAACAGGTTCGCGGTGATCAAGGCAACAATCAATAGCTGGTAGAACTTCATCTGTTTCAGTCTCCTCTGGAGGGATCTGTCAGGCTGTCAGTACGGACGTCACACCGGGATAAGTACAGGACCGATGCCCGGCTAGTTTATACCAAAGTGCTGAAGGCATCCTGTATCCATTCAACGGCCGGATCCCCGGCCTCGCCGCTGATGGAGATCACGTCGAAGCGACAGGGACGTGCGGCCATCTCCGGGTGTGCCTGCAGGTACAGCTGTGCGCAGGCCGTGATCTTCGCCTGCTTGCGCCGGTCGACGCTTTCGGCGCCCGAACCGAAACGGGCCTGGCGCCGGTAGCGCACCTCGACGAAGACCAGGCTGTCACTGTCAGCCATGATCAGATCGATCTCACCCGGACGGCGCTGGTAATTGCGCTCGATAAGCTTCAGGCCCTGCACCTGCAGGTAGTGGCAGGCGAGCGACTCGGCATCCCTGCCGCGACGGGCCGGCCCCATGTTCAGGGGACAGTGGTCTCTGCCGGGGTCTCTGCACTGGATTCCAGTGGCTGGGGCAGGCCTTGACGGAACCCGGCCCAGCGCAGGGTGCGGTGGATCTGTTGCCGGGAATCCAGCGTCAGATTGCCGGTGACACCGTGGTAGGAGCCAAACATCCCGCTGCCCAGTTGCCTGAGGTAGGGCGTGATGCGGAAGGCATCGATGCCGAGCGCATAAAACCGGCTGTAGCGGTCGCTGTTGGCCTGCCAGTGTTCCGTTATGATTTGCTTGAGGTGCTGCCAGCTGCCGCTGTCTTCCAGCGTCCAGGGCATGTCACAGAAGACGATCCCGTTCAGGTCATGGTCACGGTCCGGGTCCGGTTGTCCGGTGTAGACATGGGAGGTGCTGAACACGGGGACCCTGGAGGCCCGGTAGAAGCTCAGCTGCGGGCGAAGCAGGCGCGCCTGCCTGGGGGTGGCCAGCAGGAAAATAAAGTCAATATCCTGGCGGCGGCGTGGTTCGTATTCGATTTGCCGGCCGAGTTGCCGTACCAGGCGCTGGTGCCGGTTCGTGCTGCCATCCAGATTGAGTGCGGCGCTGATTGCCTGGCCATGGTCGGCTTCCTCCGGATTGTAGAACTGCTGTACCAGCAGTTCTCCGCCCTGGTTCATCCATTCCTCGTTGAATGCCGCGAACACCCGGTTACCCCAGCTGCTCTCGGGTGCCAGGGCCACGGCCCGGGTATGGCCCTCATGCCAGGCCCGGCGGGCAACCTCGCGCGCCTCGTCTTCCGGTGCCAGACCGAACTGGTACAGCGCCGGGTTTTCCAGGTCTTCCCGGTCGGCCCGGTTGAGTGCCAGCACCGGGACCGGCAGCTGCACCTGCTGCAGCAGTACCTGGACTGCCTCCTTGCGCAGCGGGCCGATTACAAAACCGGCGCCTGCGGCAACGGCCTGCTGATAGGTCGCCAGTACTGCCAACGGGTCCGTGCCCACGTCATAAACGCGTATCTGCGGACGCGGGATGCCCTGGGACGTGTCGTACCAGGCAGCCAGCACACCGTCGCGTACGGCCGTCCCGGCACCGGCCAGCGGGCCACTCAGCGGGAGTAGCAATGCGATCTGTGCAGGCGCCTGTCCGGCAAGCCGCATGCTGCCGAGCAGCTCGTCTATGAACGGGCCGCTGGCCGGGTGGCCCGGGTAGCGCATTTGCCAGTGCGGGATGACATCGGAGAGGGCGTCCGGCTGTTGCAGGTAGAGGCGCGTCAACTCCACCAGTTCCATCCACCCGCTGAGTGCGTCCGGTGGCGGTGCCGTGCGCAGGCTCTGCAACTCGGCATCGGAAAGTCCGGACACGGCCTCCCAGGTGCCGTACTGGTTTTCCAGGCGCTGTTCCGGGTCCGTCAGCAGGCCGTTGGCTGCGATATGCTCGCGGGCGCTGTTGAAATAGTCACCGTTCATCCGGTAGGCCTCGGCGCGCAGGCGCCGGTAATCCGCAGCATGAGGTCCGCTGGCCGGAACCGCTTGCAGCAGTGTCAGGACCTGGTCGGGATGACCCTCATTGAGTGCCAGCCGGGCGCGGTTGACAGCATAATGCTGGCCCCGAAGCCCGCTCAGTCCCTCCGGCGCCAGGCCGTCGAGCAGCTCGGTGGCGCGCAGCTGATCGCCGCCCCGGATCAGGATACCTATGGCATGCAGCTGCAGATCCTCCTTCCGGGGTGTGACCGCAATTCTTGCGGCGTCCAGGTAAAGTGCCGCGGCACCCTGGTAATTACCTTGAGATTCAAGGACCTGTGCACGCTGTCGCAGCTGTGCATCGGGATCGGCCGGGGTGGGGCGCACGGGGGCGCCGCAACCGGACAGCAGCAGGATACAGAGGCTGGTGAACAGGATCAGCAGGGTGGCGGGGCGGGGCAGATACATGTAAACGGACTCGGACCATGGCTTTGACGAACGAAGTCCGCAGACTCTACTGAAAAGCCCTGGTGTCGTCCACTGATCGGCCGGCTAATCCTCTTGCCTGCAATAATTTTGCTAGGATGCGCAGCTCACCTCGACTGGAGATGCTGATGGCGATGAATGAGGGTGTGCTCTACGTGGTGGCGACACCTATCGGTAATCTGCAGGATATCACTGCCCGGGCACTGGATACCCTCAAGCGGGTAGCGCGCATCGCCGCCGAGGATACCCGTCACAGCCGCAAGCTGCTGGCGCACTACGGTATTGATACACCGATGACCGCACTGCACGAGCACAATGAACCCGAGGTCACCGGTACGCTGCTCAAAATGCTGCATTCGGGCACTGACCTTGCCCTGATCGCGGATGCCGGCACACCGCTGATCAGTGACCCGGGCTTTTACCTGGTACGGGCGGTGCGCCAGGCGGGCATGAAAGTCGTTCCCGTCCCGGGTCCTTCCGCCTGCATCGCCGCCCTGTCCGCATCCGGCCTGCCGACGGACCGGTTCGTGTTCGAGGGGTTTCTGCCCGCGCGCGAACACGCCCGCCGCCAGCGCCTGGAGGCACTCCGCGAAGAGTACCGCACCCTGGTGTTTTACGAGTCCTCCCATCGGGTTGCCGACTGCCTGACCGACATGGTCGAGGTCCTGGGGGCGGGGCGTGCCGCCGTGGTGGCGCGCGAGCTCACCAAGACCTTCGAGACGATCAGGGCCGGCAAATTGTCCGAGCTGCTCGCCTGGTTGCAGGGGGACGCTCAGCAGCAGAGGGGCGAGTTTGTCATCATGGTGCACGGAGAAGCGCAGGCCGCCGCCGGGGCCGCGATGGACCCGCAGGCGCAGCAGGTGCTGGAGTTGCTCATGCAGGAACTGCCCCTGAAACAGGCGGCCGCACTTGCCTCGAAGATTACCGGGCTGGCGAAGAACCTTTGTTACCAGCGCGCCCTGGAACTGAAAAAGGCCAATTGAGTTTTAGCCGGTCTGGCGTTGCAGTGCCCAGGCAACGTGTTCGCGCACCAGGGCGGACGGGTGACCGGCACGCCTTTCCAGGGCCGCAATGATCTCCCGGGATGACTCCGCATTGCCCAGGCCCACGGCAAGATTTCTCAGCCAGCACTCGTAGCCGATACGGTAGATGGCGCTGCCGCGCAGCTTGCGCTCGAAGTCATCACGGTCCCAGGCAAACAGCTGCAGCAGCGTGGCACTGTCGAGGCCGTTGCGGACGTGAAAATCTTCCTCCTGCGTGGTACCGGCAAAACGGTTCCAGGGGCAGACCAGCTGGCAGTCATCGCAGCCATAGACCCGGTTGCCGAGCAGCGGGCGCAGCGCTTCCGGTATGGACCCGCGCAGTTCAATGGTCAGGTAGGAGATGCACAGGCGGGCATCCAGTTCGTTCGGCCCGAGGATCGCGCCGGTCGGACAGGTATCGATGCAGGCCTGGCAGCTGCCGCAGTGTGCCTCGCCGGGGGTATCCGGCGGCAGCGGCAGGTTGGTATAGAGTTCGCCGAGAAAGAACCAGGAACCGGCCTGTTCATTGATCAGGTTGGTATGCTTGCCGATCCAGCCCAGCCCGGCCTTTTGCGCCAGCGCCTTTTCCAGTACCGGCGCGCTGTCGGTGAAGGCGCGGTAGCCGAAAGGACCGGTCAGCACCTCGATCCTGTCGGCCAGCTTCTGCAGGCGCTTGCGTATCACCTTGTGATAGTCGCGCCCCAGGGCGTAGCGCGACAGGTAGGCGCGCGCCGGGTCCTCCAGCAGCTGGTCTGCCGCTGCAGCCCCGGCGGGCCAGTAGTCCATGCGCACCGAGATGACCCGCACGGTGCCGGGGACCAGTTCTGCCGGCCGGCTGCGCCGGGTGCCGTGCCGCTGCATGTAATCCATGGCGCCATGCCTGCCGGTTTCGAGCCAGTGCAGCAGGCGGGCTTCATCCTCGCCGAGGTCGGTATCGGTAATGCCGACCTGCTGGAATCCCAGTTCCAGCCCCCAGCGCTTGATGTGCCGCGCCAGGGCGCGGTAATCAAGGTCTGGGTCTGCGGTCCGGAATTCCTCGTGCATGGGCGTTTTGAAGTCTGGATTTTTACGCGCGATTCACGGTATGTTGAATCGACGCGGGTATTAAAAAACCACTGCTGGATATTGTCTGCATGATAAACAATGAACCCATGAACAGTAGCATCCCCCTGTATACCGCGCAGCAGGTCCGCATGCTGGATCGGGCGGCCATCGACGAGGCCGGTATCCAGGGTCATGTGCTGATGACCCGCGCCGGAGAAGCCGTGTGGGACTTTCTGCACCGGCACTGGCCGGATGCGCGTTCGATCGTGGTGGCCTGCGGTATCGGTAATAACGGCGGTGACGGCTACGTGGTGGCACGCCTGGCGCAGGAGTCCGGCTGCCAGAGCCGGGTGATCCAGCTGGGCGATACCGGCCGCCTGTCGGGTGATGCCCTGCGGGCGCGCAATGACTGGCTGGCGGCTGGCGGCGAGGCACATGGCTATGACGAGAAGTGCCTGGCGCGCGCCGATGTGATCGTCGATGCCCTGCTGGGGACCGGTCTGGAGCGGCCGCTGGAGGGAGAATGGCGGGCCATTGTCGAGGCCATCAATCGGGCACCGACCCCGGTACTGGCCATCGACATCCCCACAGGCCTGCATGCCGATAGCGGGGCCGTGCTGGGCGTCAGCGTCAGGGCGTGCCACACCGTGACCTTCATTGGCCGCAAGCAGGGGCTGTATACCAGCGACGGACCGCAATACGCCGGCACGGTTACCTTCACTGACCTGCACGTGCCGGCGTCTGTCTACCGGCAGACCCTGCCGGCCGCGCAGCTGCTCAAAGATCCGCCCCTGGGCAGGCTTGCCCGGCCGCGGACGCGCACGGCGCACAAGGGCGACCACGGCCACCTGCTGGTGGTTGGCGGGGAATCCGGGATGCTGGGCGCGGTACAGCTGGCAGGTATGGCGGCCCTGCGCGTCGGTACCGGGTTGGTCAGTATTGCCACCCGGCCGGAGCATGCGGCGATGATCGCGGCAGCGAACCCGGAGCTGATGAGTCACGGGGTCGCCGGGGCGGGGGAGCTGGCGGAGCTGTTGAAACGTGCCGGTATTGTGATTGTCGGGCCCGGACTTGGCCAGTCGCGCTGGGCGCAGGAACTGTTTGCTGCAGTGCTGGATACCGACCTGCCGCTGGTCGTGGACGCCGATGCCCTGAACCTGCTGGCCCGGGAGCCGGGAATCCGTGACAACTGGGTATTGACGCCGCACCCGGGCGAAGCGGGACGCCTGCTGAAGCAATCCGCCCGGGATGTCCAGACCGACCGCTTCGCCGCGGCTTCCGCCCTGGCCCGCGACTACGGTGGTACGGTGGTGTTGAAAGGGGCCGGTACACTGGTATCCGGTGCGGACGATACGGTCACGGTATGTGCGGTTGGCAATCCCGGCATGGCGACGGCCGGCATGGGCGATGTCCTCAGCGGGGTCATCGCCGGGCTGGCGGCCCAGGGTCTGGGCCTGCGGCAGGCCGCGCTGGCGGGGGTCTGCGTGCACGGGATCGCCGGCGACCGGGCCGCGCTCGCCGGCGAACGCGGGATGACGGCGAGCGATGTCATCAATGTGCTGCGTGTTGTGATGGAGGCGGAAGGCGAGTCCGGATGAAACTCTTCGCAGCGGATGAGGCGGCCATGCAGGACCTCGGCTTGCGCCTGGCGCTGGCGGCAGGCGGGCCCGGTGTCATCTATTTTCAGGGCGACCTGGGTGCCGGCAAGACCACACTGGTGCGCAGCCTGCTGCGCGGGCTTGGCTACCAGGGCAAGGTCAAGAGTCCGACCTACACGCTGATCGAACCGTATCCGCTGGGAGAGTTGACGGTCTATCACCTCGACCTCTATCGACTGGCCTCGGGGGAGGAACTGGAATGGATCGGTATCCGCGACCTGATGACCGGAACCGAACTGCTGCTGGTTGAATGGCCGGAACAGGGTCAGGGTGCACTGCCGCCTGCCGACCTGGTCATCAGCATCGATTACCGGGACACGGGCCGGCAGCTGGATCTGCGCGCGACCAGTGAACGGGGTCACCAGTGGCTGGCAGCCATGCCTGACAGGCGCCGTAGCGGTGTCGGATGAGCCATGTTCTTGTTATGTAACGTACAATATGACAGGGACTTATCGTGTATCCCTTGGGCTCTCTGAGAACTTCTTATGCTATCTCATGGAGTTTCAACATAATTATTGAAATTATGTGGGAAATGTGGCTAAGATACGCCCATCTGTAGCGTATCCGTGGGGGGCGGTCCAGCTCGTGAACAGGCTAATCACAGCATGTTGCCTCTGGTTCATCGGCCAGGCACCGGTCTGGGCGGCGCCGGTAGAGGTGGATGGCGTGCGCCTGTGGGCGGCACCGGACCATACTCGCGTGGTATTCGATATCAGCGGGCCGGTCGAGCATACGCTGTTTTCCCTGCATGATCCCGAACGCCTGGTCATCGATGTCCCGGCCGCCCGTATCGGTGCCTCGCTGAAGTCGCAGGACCAGGCCGTCGGAATGGTGAGAAAGATACGTACCGCCTTGCAGGACGAGGGCGTACTGCGAATCGTGCTGGACCTGGAACGCCAGGCCAGGCCGCGCAGCTTCACCCTGAAACCAGGTGGGCAGCACGGACACCGTCTGGTCGTTGACCTTTACGAAATCGATGTCAGCCAGAAGTCCCCCGTCAAGAAGTCGGTCAAAGAGGAGCCCCGCTTGCGTGACCTGGTGGTTGCCATCGATGCGGGTCATGGCGGTGACGACCCGGGTGCGATCGGCCACGGCGGGACCCGGGAGAAAGACGTCGTGCTGTCCATCGCCCGGCGGCTGGCGGCCCTGGTCGAGAAAGAGCCGGGGATGCGACCGGTACTGATCCGCGAGGGTGATTACTACATCGGGCTGCGTAAACGCATCAACATCGCCCGCAAGCAGGGTGCCGATCTGTTTCTATCCATTCATGCTGACGGCTTCCGCGACCGGCGTGTCAAGGGTTCCTCCGTTTATGTCCTGTCGCGGCGCGGTGCCTCGTCCGAGATGGCGCGCTGGCTGGCGGAAAAGGAGAATTCGGCGGACCTGGCCGGCGGGGTGAGGCTGGATGACAAGGATGACCTGCTGGCCGAGGTGTTGCTTGACCTGTCGCAGACGGCAACCATCGAGGCCAGTGTTGAGGTGGCCGCCAACATGCTGGGTGAACTCAAACGCCTCGGCAAGACCCACAAGTCCTCGGTCCAGCAGGCCGGTTTTGTTGTGCTGAAGTCACCGGATATCCCTTCGGTGCTGGTCGAGACGGCATTTATCTCCAACACCTCGGAAGAACGCAAGCTGCGTGACCGCCGCCACCAGGAGTCACTGGCACGTGCCATGCTGCAGGGGATCAAGGGCTATTTCGCCAGCCACGCACCGCCCGGAACCCATCTGGCGGCCTTCGAACATGTCATCAGACCGGGCGACACCCTGGGTCATATCGCCCAGCGTTATGATGTCAGCCTGAACCGCCTCAAGGGCTATAACGGACTGAAATCCGACCGCCTGCGCATCGGGGACACCCTGCGCATACCGCCTGCCGGCAGTTGAACCGGCACCCTCTGCCTGAACTTAATCCCCGCCTCCCGGTCAACCCCGGTGTGGCGTGGCGCTGCAAGCGCCGCAATACATGCCTGTGAACGGATGATTGCCTTGAAAGCACTGTGGATAATGACCCTGGGTCTGTTGCTGACTGCCTGCCAGTCCGTGGCAACCAATGACCGTGGCTCGGTCTGGTTCAGGATACCGCCCGGCTCGGAGCTGGTACTGAATCGGCCGCTGAGCATCCCGGCACAGCGGGCGCATGTCATGCTGCAGCACGGGACGGCTGCCGGGGCGGCCAGTGAATTCGAGGTTGCCTGCCGTTTCGAGGTCAGGGACCTGGGTCCCCGGGTCATCCAGCCCGACAGCTTTCTGATCACCGGCTACGGTAGCCAGCAGGAGTGGGAGAACTACCCGCATACCAGGCGTTTCTACAAGATCTTCCGGCTGAAATCGAAGCACCAGTCCGGGATTATGCCGATGGTCTGCGAGTATTTTGACTGGCCGCTGTTCGGGCGCCCGGTCACCCAGGCCCAGATCGAGGAGGCGCTGGGCGATTATTTCAGTTTCAGGTTTTCCGAGTAAGACGCCCCGGTCATGACTGCCGGGCCGGTTAGCGGCGATTGGGTTATCATGGCGCCCGATGGGTATCCAGTTGCTTCCTTCACAACTGATCAACCAGATCGCCGCCGGTGAGGTCATCGAGCGGCCGGCCTCCGTGGTCAAGGAACTGCTGGAAAACAGCCTGGATGCCGGGGCCGACACCATCGAGGTGGACATCGAGGCGGGTGGCAAGCGCCGCATCCGGGTGCGCGATAACGGCAGCGGGATAGCGCGCCAGGAAATCCCGCTGGCCCTGTCACGTCACGCCACCAGCAAGATCGCCTCGCTGGAGGACCTCGAGCGCATCGATAGCCTGGGCTTTCGCGGCGAGGCACTGCCCAGTATCGCCTCGGTATCGCGCCTCAAGCTGAGTTCGTGTCTGCGCGGGTCGGAAGCCGGCTGGTCCGTACAAAGCAACGGGACCGAACATGAACCCCGGGCCACACCGGTGGCGCACCCCGACGGCACCACCATTGATGTCCGCGACCTGTTCTACAACACCCCCGCGCGTCGCAAGTTCATGCGCACGGACAATACCGAGTTCAAGCACATCGAACAGGTGGTGCGGCGCATCGCCCTGGGCTGTTTTCCGGTGGAGGTTCGGCTGCAGCATAACCAGCGCCCGGTCCTGCAGCTGCCGTCTGCCGAAACCCGCGAACAACAGGAGCGGCGTATCGCCAGGGTCTGCGGGCAGGCGTTCATGGAGGCGGCCGTCCATGTCGAGCACGCCGGAGCCGGGCTGTCGCTGCATGGCTGGATCGCGCAGCCGACCTTCTCGCGCAGCCAGCCCGACCTGCAGTTCTTTTATGTCAACCGGCGCATGGTGCGCGACAAGCTGGTGACGCACGCCATTCGCCAGGCCTATCAGGATGTC
>CAMYJZ010000015.1 GCA_947258845.1 uncultured Ectothiorhodospiraceae bacterium
CACGCTGACCTGGCGGCGGGCCGGATCGATCACCAGACCGTTGATCTCGACGGGTTCGGGTTGCACGTCCGGTCGGGCTGCCTGCGCCTGTTCCGAACGTCGGATGATGGCCTTGACCCGGGCCATCAGCTCCATGATGGAGAACGGCTTGGTGAGGTAGTCATCGGCACCCAGTTCCAGGCCCAGCACCCGGTCCAGTTCCGTGGATTTCGCGGTCAACATCAGGACAGGCGTGAGGTTGGAGGCTGCCCGCAGCTGCCGGCACACCTCCAGCCCGTCCAGCCCGGGCAACATCAGGTCCAGGATGACCAGCTTGTACTCACCACTGCGGGCACGCGCCAGCCCGCGATGGCCATTCGCGGCGACATCCACCTCATAGGACAGGTCCTGCAAATGCAGCTGTACCAGGTGGGCGATATCATGGTTGTCTTCGATGACAAGGATGCGGTGAGGCATATGCAGACACCCCCATTACGTGGATTTGCTAACTGACCCGGTCAGTATCTTTTCCAATATTAGGCATGGACCTGTAACAGAAGTATCACGCAGGGGGATTTGGGTGGATTCTGGAACCCGCCCGGGATTGATATCGAGGACGGTGCCTTCCTCCGGCGCCAGGCTGCCATAGACGTGTGAGTACGTGAGGAGGTAAAAAGTTTCATTCGGGTACGGCAGTACCATGTAAACAGCTGCCCGTGATCTGCCGGGCAGGGCCTGATACGCACAACCGCGGGCACAGCGATTAATCGCCGGGTACGCAACTTGGTTAAAACGACGTATCGGTCTTCTTCTACGCCCCGGGTGGTGCGGAGACCTTCCAGCGCCGGCCGCATTGCGGACACACCGGGCGCACGGCCATTAAAGCCCAGGCGCTGATGGCAATCGACGGCAGCAGCAGGAAGGGCCAGAAGCCCGCCGTCAGGAAACCCAGTGGCACCAGCCAGACCAGCAGCGCCAGCCACAGCAGCCAGGCGGGTTGCAGGCGCGGCCGGCCGCGGTATTCGCAGTGCGGGCAGTCCTTCACGCTGAGACCACCGCGTCAGCGCTCGCGCAGCAGCAGCACCGGGCTGCGTTCCACCACCGGGCGGGTACCGCGATAACCCGCCGCCCCGATCAGCACCGCACCCGTCAACGGCGCGGCAATCCACACCGGCCACTTGAAGCTGTAGTCGAAGTGCAGCACCTGGCTGTACAGCACCCAGGCCAGGCACTCCGTGCCGATGGCGGCGACCAGCCCGGCCAGTGCACCCAGGGTGATGAACTCGACCAGGTGACCGCTGCGCAGCTGGCGGCGGCTGGCGCCGAGGGCGCGCAGCAAGGCACCCTCGTAGAGCCGTTCGTCGAGGCTGGCCTGCAGGGCGGCAAACAGCACCGCAAAGCCGGCCAGCAGCACGAACAGCAGCACGTACTCGACGGCCAGCGTCACCTGGCGGAAAATGCGTTCCACCTGCGCAAGGATCAGGTCCATCTCCAGCACGGTGATGGACGGGTAGTTGCGTACCAGCTCGATGAGCATCGGCTTGTCGCCGGGCGGCAGGTGGAAGCTGGTCATCCAGGTGGCCGCGAAACGCTCGATCACGCCAGGCGGAAACACCATGTAAAAATTCGGCCGGAATGAATCCCACTGTACGCTGCGAATGCTGGCCACGCGCGCAGTGAACACCTCGTCACCGACCGTGAAGCCGAGATAGTCATCGACCTCGATGCCGAGCCGCTCCGCCAGCTTCGACTCCACCGACACCAGCGGCCGGCCGGCGTCCCCCGCCCGCCACCAGCGCCCGCTGAGGATGCGGTTGTCCTCCTGCAGTTCGGTGGTCCAGGTAAAATTGAGTTCGCGGTTGAGGGCGTTATCGGACTGCGCCTCCTTGGTGACGGCCTGGCGCACGGGCGCATCGTTGATCGTCACCAGGCGGCCGCGCACCATGGGATAGATCCGGGTGGTCTCGACGGCGTGTGCGGCCATGAACCCGCGCACGGCCTCGACCTCCTCCGGCATGATATTGATGGCGAAGTGGTTCGGCACATCCACCGGCAGCTGGCTCTGCCAGGTACTCAGCAGATCGCTGCGCACCAGGGCGATCACCGCCATCGCCATCAGCGCCAGTCCGAAGGCGAGGATCTGGCTGACACTGGCCCGGCGGCGGCGCCACAGGTTGTTGAGCCCGAAGCGCCAGGCCACGCCCACCCGCGTGTGCAGGCGCCGACCCAGCGCCAGCAGGATAAACCCGAGCAGGCCGAGCACGGCGCTGGCCGCGGCTCCGCCGGCCAGCGCCGCCAGGGTCAGCTTGGCATTGCCCGTGTAGCGCCACATCAACAACAGTACCGCGGTGATGGCCGCACCGTAGACCAGCCAGGCATTACCGGTCAGCGGTGACAGCTCACGCCGCAGCACGCGCAGCGGCGACACATCCTTGAGGCGCAGTACCGGCGGCAGGGCAAACCCGGCCAGCACCACCAGGCCGGTAAGCAATCCCGCCAGCACCGGCCAGGCGCTGGTGGCCGATGGCGCCATGGGCAGCAGCTCCGCCAGCAGCGCCAGCAGGCCCTGCTGTGCCAGCCACCCCAGCAGGCAACCCGCGGCACTGGCCAGCAGCCCCAGCACCAGCAGCTGCGCGAGATACAGGGCCAGCAGGTCGCGTTGCGTGGCCCCCAGGCAGCGCAGCATCGCGCTCATGTCGAAATGGCGTTCGCTGTAGCGGCGCGCGGCCATGGCGATGGCGACGCCCGCCAGCACGATGGCCGCCATGATCGCCAGGCCGAGGAAGCGCTCGGCGCGTTCCAGCGCGCTGCCAACGGCGCGCCTGCCCTCCTGCACCCCGATCAGCCGGTGGCTCGGACCGAGGCGCGGTTTCAGCCAGCCGCGGTAGCGTGCGATATCCTGTTCCGCCCCGGCGAACAGGTACTGGTAGGTCAGGCGGCTGCCGGGCTGTACCACCCCGGTGGCGGGCACGTCGGCCAGGTTCATCAGCAGCCGCGGGGCCACCCCGAAGGGACTGCCGGCCTGACCCGGCTCGAAGGTCAGCACCTTGCGGATCAGCAGTGTGCGTTCGCCCACGGTCAGGCTATCACCGCTGTTCAGTCCGAGACGGGTCAGCAGACGCGGTGCGGCCCAGGCCTCGCCGACGACGGGGATGCCGGTGTCCTCGGCATCGGTCAGAAACGGCCCCGCCGCCGTGCGCAGACGGCCGCGCAGCGGGAAGCCGGCCTCGACCGCCCGCACCCCGCCCAGCTGCAGCTGGTCACCGGCGACCAGCACGCTGGAAAACTTGAGGGCCTCACTGGTGCCCAGCCCCGTCTCCCGGGCCTCTGCCAGCCACTCGGCCGCGACGGGGCGCGGGCTCTCCAGCACCAGGTCGGCACCGAGAAAATCGGCCGACTGGTTGACCATGCCGCGGCCCAGCCTGTCAGTGAAAAAGCCGATCGCGGTACTGGCCGCCACCGCGATGATGATGGCGGCGCTGAGGATCCGCAGTTCCCCGGCGCGCCAGTCGCGCGCCAGCAGGCGCATGGCCAGGCGCCAGCGGGTCGCGTGGTTCACGGTGTGTTGCTCGCGGCCATGATGCGCCCGGCCTCCAGTCGGATGTGGCGTTCGCAGCGCGCTGCCAGCGCCTCGTCGTGGGTCACCAGCACCAGCGTGGTGTGGTGCTCGCGGTTGAGCTCGAACAGCAGATCGATGACCGTTTCACCGGTGCTGCTGTCGAGGTTGCCGGTGGGTTCGTCGGCAAACAGGATGGCCGGCTGCATCGAAAAGGCGCGTGCGATGGCGACGCGCTGCTGCTCCCCGCCCGAGAGCTGCTTGGGGTAATGGGTCAGCCGCCCGGCCAGCCCGACGCGCTCCAGCAGCTGCATGGCCTGCGCGCGCGGCCGGTCTGCAGCCGCCAGTTCCAGCGGCAGCATGACGTTCTCCAGCGCGGTCAGGCCAGGCAGCAACTGGAACGACTGGAACACGAAGCCCACCAGCAGGCCGCGCACCTGCGCGCGACCGTCCTCGTCAAGGGCATTCATGTGGTGACCCGCGAGCCGAACATCGCCACTGCTGGGCAGGTCGAGACCGGCGAGCAGACCCAGCAACGTGGATTTCCCGGAACCCGAGACACCGACAATGGCCACGGCCTCGCCGCCCTGGATCTGCAGATCGATATCCGTGAGGATGTCCAGCGGCCCCGCCGCGGTGTCTACGCGCTTGCCCAGGCCGCTTGCCGCGACCATGATGCTATGCTGTTCACTTGTCATGAAACTTCGCTTCCTGTTACTGCTGTTGTGTACCTTTGCCTGCCCGCTGCGCCTCGCGGCGGCAGACACGCTGCTGATTGTCGGTGACAGCCTGAGTGCGGCCTACGGTATGCCCGTGGACCAGGGCTGGGTGGCCCTGCTGCAACAGCGACTCGCCGCTGAAAACCCCGGGGTCACACTCGTCAATGCCAGCATCAGTGGCGACACCACCGCGGGTGCGCGTGCCCGGCTGCCAGAGACTATCACACGCCACCGGCCTGAGATCGTCATCCTCCAGCTGGGCGGCAATGACGGCCTGCGCGGGCTGTCGCTGGAGGCGATGAAAGACAACCTGGCTGCGATGATAAGCACTGCCCGCGAACACGCTGCACGGGTGCTGCTGATCGGCGTCCAGCTACCGCCCAATTACGGCCCGCGCTACACCGGCCGGTTTGAGGCCATCTACCGGGAGCTGGCGGCGGAAAACGGGGTGGCATTGCTGCCGTCGCTGGTCGCGGGTATCGGCACCGAACACGAACTGATGCAGGCCGACGGGATCCACCCGAATCACGATGCCCAGGCCCGGATGGCGGCCCGGGTGCACGAGTACCTCTTGCCGCTTCTGGAAAACAGCCCGTAAGGTGCGCTGTGTGCACCGGTAGGCATGCGATTACTATTGAACTATGGTGCGTATAACACACCATACGCATGGAAACTGAAGGAGCGCCTCGTTTATGCCTGGCGCTTAATCGGGTGCAGGCGCGATACACACTCAAAAGAATCGCGCCTGCGAGGCGCTCCTACCGGGATAGCCGGGCAGGTTGGACAAAGGCGCGTCTGCGCGTGCCCAACAAGCTATTACAGCCGTTTGCCCGCCAGGGTCGGCGCCTTGTCGGTGCGCGTCTCCAGCTTCAGGTAACTGACCAGGCGCACCGCGCCCCCGGCGTGCAGTGCGGTGTGCACGTTTTGCACGGCGGTCAGGATGTCGTCGAGTTCCCCCTCGATGTTGGTGCCCGAGGCGTGGGTCTCGACGATAAACGGGCAGGCCTCGAGGATCTCGACGACCCGCTTTATCTCGCGGCGCACGGAGACGCCGGCACCGATCGGTACGACCTGTAATTCAGCGGTTGCCTGCATGGGTAATGTTCATCCTGTGGTTGGTCATGATGGACAACATCATACGTTCAGCTGAGTAGATTGGGCAAAGGCGCGCCAGCGCCGTGCCCGACGATCTCCATGATGGGCATGCTGCGCTTTGCCTGCAGGGACGCAGGTAAGGAGCGTGAGCAGGGAGCGGAAGCTTTGCCTGCAGGGACGCAGGTAAGGAGCGTGAGCAGGGAGCGGAAGCTTTGGGACGCAGGTAAGGAGCGTGAGCAGGGAGCGGAAGCTTTGCCTAGATGGGTGCAGGTAAGATCGTGGGTCGGGTCGGGCCATAAGGCCGTAACCCGACAATCGCAACGTCGGATTACGCTAATGCTAATCCGACCTACGTCTTCTCCAGGAGCGGCCCCCTGGCCGCGATGTTGTCTCCAAACAATCGTGCCGAAGGCCGGCGCTCCTACATGTGCACGGCAGGGCCTATTGCGCACCGGCAATATCGCGCCTGCACCCGATAATCCGCCGGGCATAAACGAGGAGCTCCTACGGGGATGCAACCGACGCCGTTCGCCGCCATTCCCGGATGTGCGTCAGTTCGTAGATCACCGGCACCAGCACCAGGCTCACCAGCATCGAGAATGTAAGCCCCGAGACAATGGTGATCGCCAGCGGACTGAGCATCTCCGAACCCTCGCCCAGACCGATCGCCAGCGGCAACATACCGACCACCGTGGTCAGGGTGGTCATCAGGATCGGTCGCAGCCGCAGACGCGCTGCCTCCAGGATGGCCTCGCGAACGGCGCTGCCGCGTTCGCGCATGATCTCGATGTACTCGACCAGCACGATGGCATTGTTCACCACGATACCGGCCAGCATGATCATGCCGAGCCATACCGGCATGGAGACCGGCAGGCCGGCCAGGGTAATGCCGATGGCCACCCCCACCACGGTAAAGGGCACGCTCAGCAGGATGATAAAGGGATTGCGCAGCGATTCGTACTGGATAGCCATGACCACGAACACCAGGAACAGGGCCAGCAACAGCAATGTTCCCGTCAGTGACCGTCCCTCCTGCAGCGTCTCCCGCTCGCCGCCGTCGTAGCGGGTATACCCCGGCGGCATCACCAGGTCCTGCAGGCGTTCGTCGATGGCCTCCAGCATCGCACCCAGGGTAGTGCTCGTGGCTACCGTGGCGCTCACCTCGATAATGCGCTGCTGGTTGTCGCGCATGATCTCGGCGGCGGACTCGATCAGGTTCACCCGGGCGACGTCACCCAGGTAGATGGCCTTGCGTCCCTGTGCAGCCGGGAACAACAGCACCGACTCCAGGTCCTGCGGGTTGGCGGCCTCCACTGGCGGCAGGCGCAGGCGTACGTCGTAACTGCGGTCACCCTCGATGAAATCCGTCACCAGCCTGCCTTCCAGCGCGATGCGCATGGCGTTGCCCACGTCCTCGACGTCGAGCCCCAGGATGCTGGCGCGTTCGCGGTCGATGTCGATGTTGATCTCGTGGTGCACCTCTTCCAGCGAATGCTTCAGGTTGCGCAGCCCCTCTACCGGTCTCAGGCGCAGCACGATGTCGTCGGCCAGCGCCTCGAGCTGCTCGAGTTCCGGACCCTGGATGCGAATGCTGATGTCATCGTCGCCGCGGCTGGTACGGATGCCGCGAATGCCGCGGGTGCGCATGCGCACCTGTACGCCGGCCAGCTGTTTTTCCAGGATCACCTTGTTCATGCGCTTGATCCAGTCGTCGCTGCTGAAGTCACGCTGCGCCAGCGGCACCAGCTGCACATTCAGGGTGCTGCGATTGGGGATCTGGCGTTCGGTGCGACCGAAGATAAAGCCGCCCACCAGGGTGAAGACGTGATCGACTTCCGCCTGGGCAGTGAACAACTGTTCCAGCTCCTGCACGGTGCGATCCATTTCGTCCAGCGTCACCCCGGGATCGGTGGTGATACTGACCGAGATGCGGCCGTCATCCATGTCGGGCAGGAAGATCTGCTGGTTGCCGAGGAACACCTGGCTGGCCGGCACCAGCAGGGCGACAAATACCAGGATCACCAGGTAGGGCACGCGCAACAGGTGTTCGACCAGGACGACATAGCGGCCCTGCATCCAGCGCACCACGGCATCGACCCTGAGCCGCAGCCGACCGCTCTCGGTGCTGCGCACCTTGGCCGCCAGCGCCGGGACCAGGGTCAGGGCAATGACCAGCGAGGACAGGATGGCGGCCGAGATGGTGTAGATCAACTCCCTGAACAGCAGCCCCGTCAGGCCGCCGATGAACAGGAACGGCAGCACCGCCGCCAGGTTGGTGCTGGTGGATGCGACGATGGCGCTGTTGACCTCCTCGGCGGCATGACGCCCGGCCTCCAGGGCCTCCTCGCCCTGGCACTGGTGACGGTAGATGTTCTCCAGCATGACAATGGTGTTGTCGACGATCAGGCCGACGCCCAGCGCCAGGCCACCCAGGGTCATGATATTGAGGGTTAGCCCGCCCATGCCCATGATGATGAAGGTCACCATAATGGCGATGGGAATGGCGCTGCCGATGATCAGGGTGCGGCGCAGGTTGCCGAGAAACACGAACACCACCAGCATCGCCAGCAGCGCGCCGCTACCCGCCGCCATGCCCGAATTCGTCAGCGCCTGGCGGATGTAGATCGACTGGTCGGCCACGTTGCGGACCTCGATATCGTCCGGCACCAGGTCCTGTTCGCGCAGCCAGGCCAGGCGCTTCTGCACTACATCGACCACCGCCACGGTGTTCGCCGTCGGCTGCTTCTGAATCGACAGCTTGATCCCGGGCACCCCGTTGACGCGCACCCGCAGGCGCTCGTCCTCGTGGGTGTCGATAACCTCGGCGATCTCCTGCAGGTGGATGATGCCACCGTCGGCGAGGGCGAGCGGCAGTTCGGCGATCTGTTCAACGCGGGTAAAGCGGCCGCTGATGCGTCCCGACAATTCCTGGCGCGACATCTTCAGGCGCCCCGCCGGGTCCTCGCGGTTGCCGCGCTGCAGGGCATCGATGATGTCTTCCATGTCGAGGCCCACGCCGGCGAGGCGCTGCTGATCGGGCAGTATCTGTATCTCGCGAATCAGTCCGCCACCGACCTCCGCGGCGGCCACCCCGGGCAGGGTCAGGAACCACTTGCCGAACACGTCATCCACCCAGCTGCGCAGCTCGACGGGGTCACGCAACGGCGAGCTGACCACCAGTTCCAGCACCGCGATCTGGGACGGGTCGCGCTTGTAGATGATGGGCGGGTCCGCGGTATCGGGCAGGAAGCGCTTGGCGCGGTCGAGGCGGGTACTGGCATCGCGCAGCGCGACATCGATGTCCTTGCCGTACTCGAATGACAGGTCGACGGACACCGAGCCCTCGCCGGTGCGCGACTGCACGCTGATGGCGTCCTCGGTAATGGCCAGCTGTTCCTCCAGCTGGCGGGTGAACTGGTCCTCCATCACCGTCGCCGGGACACCGGGGCTCAGGATGCGCACCCGGACCTCCGGGTAGATCAGGTGGGGATGCAGGTCGATGGCCAGGCGGGTCAATGCGAACACACCCAGCACGATCACAGCCAGCGCAATCATGGAGACACCCACGGGATGACGGATCGACCAGGCCGCCAGACCTCCGCTTCTTGATGTCGGTGCGGACATGCTCAGGGGATGTTGCGCTCGACGGGCTGTACCTGTTTGCCGGGCGTCAGCCCCAGGAAGCCCTTGGTGATTACCTGCTGTTCGTCTTCCAGGCCTTCACGTATCTCGATACGCTCGGCCAGGCGCAGGCCGCTGACCACCGGCACACGCTGTGCCCGGTTCTCGCCGTTTAGTACATAGACGTACTCGCTGTCTGCATCGCGGCGCAGGGCTGCGAACGGGATCACCCGGCGCGGGGCGGCCCGGGTGCTGAGTTCGACCCGGCACAACTGGCCGGGCGCGGCACCCGCGGGGACGGGCATGATCTCGACCTCGATAGTGCCGCGCCGCGTCAGCGGGTCGAGACTGGGATAGATGCGGGTGATGCGGCCGTCGAAGACCGGGTCACCGAGGGCATCGATGCGCACCCGGGCGACGTCGCCGATGGCCAGGTCGGGCAGTACCAGCTCTGACACCGGCAGCTCGGTCACCAGTGACGAGGGGTCCGAGATGGTCAGCAGGTGCTGGTGACGCTCGGCGATATTGCCGGGTTCCGAGAGCCGTTCACTGACCACGCCGCTGATCGGGCTGGTGATGCTGGTGTAGCCCAGGCGGGTCTTCAACACCCGCTCATCGGCCTCGGCCACCTCCAGCGCGGTGCGTGCCCGGGTGTATTCATCCTCGGATACCAGTTTGCTGCCGCGCAGTTCCTTCAGACGCCGGGCGTCCTGCGCGGCCTGCTTGCGAGTGGCACTGGCACGCGCTAGCTGCGCCGCAATAAGGGTGTCATCCAGCCGGACCAGCAGGTCACCGACCGCGATGCGGTCGCCCTCGAACACCGGCAGCTCAACGATGCGGCCCTCCTCCTGGGTGTAGACCTTGACCTCGCGCTGCGCCCTCAGAGTACCGGCACGGGTGCGCACCACGCTCAGATTGTCACGGACAACCGCTGCGGTCTCGACCAGGTGGACCGGTTTGCCCTTCCCGGCCGGGGGGCCCTCTTGCGACTCACAAGCGGCCAGGCCGGCGAACAGGACCGTCAGTATCAGGCCGCGGAGCCAGGCAGGGGAATGATGGGGAGTCGGATGCATTCTCATTATTGCTGTGATCACCGATGAGGGTATCAATTCCGAAGAATATACATAACGCATGGCTGACACCATGGTTAACAGCACCGGGGGTGGGCAATTCCCGGCTGCATACTGTCGCCCCGGTCGCAATTCCGGGACGGCGGCCTGTTCCCTGCCGGCGCGACGGTTTAACATACAGCCTCGCCCGCCGGTCCCGCAGGAGCCCTATTGCATGAAAACCGTTGCACTAACCCTGGTCCTGCTGATGCTGCAGGGCTGCACGGCCATGGTCGTGGGAACCACCGTGGGCGTAGTGACCACGGTTGCAGTCGAAGCCGCCAAGGTACCGTTCAAGGTGACCGGTGCGGTCATCGACGTGGTCACGGACGATGAGGATGAGGAAGAAAAGTAAGACTAGCCGATGGAATCGATGGACATGAATACTGCAGTAACGGCGATCTTCCCGCTACTGACGCCGCAATAGTGAAATGACCGGGCAGCCTCCCCAGAACAAAACTATGACTGCACTCCTCGACACCCTGATCGAACGCATGGGTAACGTCATCCTCGGCAAGGAGCACCAGCTGCGCCTGGCCCTGACCTGCCTGCTGGCCCGCGGGCACCTGCTGATCGAGGACCTGCCCGGCGTCGGCAAGACCACCCTGGCGCACTCGCTGGCCGCGGTCCTGGGCCTGCATTACCAGCGCATCCAGTTCACCAGCGACCTGCTGCCGGCCGACATCCTAGGGGTCGCCATCTACAACCGCGACACCGGCGAGTTCCAGTTCCATCCCGGGCCAGTGTTTTCCCACATCGTGCTGGCCGACGAAATCAATCGCGCCACCCCCAAGACCCAGAGCGCCCTGCTGGAAGCCATGGAGGAGCACCAGATCACCATCGAGGGCGAGACCCGCGTGCTGCCGCAGCCGTTCTTCGTGATCGCCACCCAGAACCCGCTCCACCAGATCGGCACCTTCCCGCTACCGGAATCGCAGCTGGACCGTTTTCTGATGCGTATCGAACTGGGCTACCCCGACGCCGATGCCGAGCGTGAACTGCTCAGGGGCGCTGACCGGCGTACCCTGCTGGCCGGGATCGAGCCGCTGATGTCGGCCGGCCAGCTGCAGGAACTGCAGCAGCAGGTCGACGGTGTGCATGCGGCCGATGCCCTGCTCGACTACCTGCAGGCCCTGCTGGAATTCAGCCGTCAGTCACCCCGCTTCGAAAACGGTCTGTCGCCGCGCGCCGGCCTGGCCCTGCTGCACAGCGCCAAGGCCTGGGCCCTGCTGGCCGGGCGTGACCTGGTGCTGCCGGAGGACCTGCAGACCGTACTGCCCGCCGTGGTCGGCCATCGCCTGCAGGCCGCGGAGGACCAGGCCAGACCCCTGAGCGGCGATGAACAGGTACGCCTGCTGCTGGAGTCGGTCCCGCTCCCCTAGAAATAAGGGAAATGGGGACATTCTGCTTTTATTCATCCACCCGGTTAATTGGCAGAAAACCGGAATGTGCTTTTTATGCTTCAGGCAGAATCCAATCAATTCGTTGCGAGGAACGAGGCGACGAAGCAATCTGTAACCTGAAAGCGATGCCTTCAGGAGATTGCTTCGCTGCGCTCGCAATGACATGACATGCTGGCAAAGCAGACCGTCTCCTTCTTGATTCCATGCAGACCCTGACAATACGCGACCGCTTCAAACTGCAACGCTTCACCCGCGGGCTCGGACCTGAACACGGACCGGTCCGGCTGGACCGCTCCCGGGTCTTCATCCTGCCCACCGCGAGCGGGCTGCTGTTTGCCGGCATGCTGCTGGTGATGCTGTTCGGCGCCATCAACTACAACAACAGCATGGCCCACCTGTTCACCTTCCTGGTCGGCAGCATGGCGATGGTCTCCATCCTGCACACCTACCGCAACCTGGCGCAACTCAGCTTCAGCGTGGGCAAGGCCCCGCCGGTATTTGCCGGCAGCCGCGCCGGCTTCGAGATCCTGGCGACCAACCCCGGTGCAAGCCCGCGCTACGCGCTCCGGCTGCACAGCCCCGGGCAGCCTGCCGTCACCATTGACCTCAAGGGTCGGCACACCGGCACGGCAACGCTGTACCGGGAGGCCCGGCAGCGGGGTGTACTGCCGCTGGGACGCTGGACGGTATCGACGCGCTACCCGCTCGGCCTGTTCCGCGCCTGGGCGCACCTGGACCTGCAGGCCCGGTGCCTGGTCTATCCACACCCGGCGCAGCAACGACCGGTCCCGCAAGACCCGGCCTACAAGCCCCACCAGACCGGTGACCGGGGCCGCGGGGTCGATGACTTTGCCGGCTTCCGGCCCTATCGGCCCGGCGACTCCCCGCGTCACGTGTTCTGGAAGGCCGCGGCCCGCGACCAGGCGCTGCTGGTCAAGCAATTCGGCGGCGACCGCACCGACGAGGTCTGGCTGGACTGGGATACCCTGCCCGGCATGGACACCGAGGCGCGCCTCAGCCAGCTGTGCCGCTGGGTGCTGGATGCGCACCGCAACCAGCAGGCCTGGGGCCTGCGCCTGCCCGGGATCGAGATCGGCATTGCCAGCGGCGAGCGCCACAAACACCGCTGCCTGGAGGCGCTGGCGCGCTTCGCCTGATCCATGCCCGGCCCCGGTAACGCATTGAACAGACGCAGCCAGACCTGGCTGCTGGCCGCCGTGGGGCTGCTGGTCCTGCCGCACCTCCCGCGCCTGCCCTGGTGGATAACACTGCTTGCCGTCGGCGTCGGGCTGTTCAAGCTGGTGCTGCTGCGCCAGTCGTATCACCAGCCACCGCGCCTCTTGCTGGCGCTGCTGACGGTGGCCGCTTCCGCGGGCGTATTTTTCTCCTACGGCACGCTGCTCGGCAAGCAGGCCGGTGTCGCCCTGCTGATCGTGATGCTGTCACTGAAACTGCTGGAACTGCGCGCGGTTCGCGATGGGCGACTGCTCGTCTACCTCGGCTATTTCCTGGTCGTTACGAACTTTCTGTTCACCCAGACCATCCCGATCGCGCTCTACATGTTTGTCGCCACACTGGTGATCACCGCCGCCCTTTCCGTGATCACTCACAGCAGCAGGGAGCGCCCGGCCGGCAGCCACCTGCGCCTGGCCACAGTGCTGCTGGCACAGGCACTGCCGATCATGCTGGTGCTGTTCGTGTTCTTCCCGCGCGTCGCCGGTCCGCTGTGGGGGCTGCCCAGGGACGCCTATGCCGGCATGACCGGGCTGAGCGACAGCATGACCCCCGGTGCCATCAGTTCCCTGGCACAGTCCGAGGCCACCGCCTTCCGGGTGGAATTCTTCGGGCCGGCGCCGGAACCGGCGCTGCGCTACTGGCGTGGCCCGGTGCTGTGGCATACCGACGGCCGGAGCTGGTCACCGGGACGTATCGGCTCCTACTCACGCCAGCGGCCCGAAGCCGTGCAAAACCGCGGCCAGGCGCTGCACTACGCAATCACCCTGGAAGGCCACGACAAGCCCTGGCTGCTGGCACTGGACCTGCCGGTGGAGATCTCGCAGCGCGCACTCTACACCGTGGACTTCCAGTGGCTGTCCTACCGACCGGTGCGCGAGCGCATCCGCTACGAGGCCACGTCCTGGCTGCATTACCATACCGGTCCACTGGACCCGCGGTTGAGAAAGGCCGCCCTGCAATTACCGGAGCATGTCAGTCCACGGGTGCAGGCGCTGGCACATGACTGGCGTACCCGCGCGGACAGCGACCGCGCCGTGGTGCAGGAGGCACTGGACTATTTCCACACCCAGCCGTTTGTCTACACCCTGCAGCCCCCGCTGCTGGGCGAGGATCCGGTGGACGACTTCCTGTTCGGCACGCAGCGCGGCTTTTGCGAACACTACGCGGCCGCCTTTGTGGTGCTGATGCGCAGCGCGGGCATCCCGGCGCGCGTGGTGACCGGCTATCAGGGTGGTGAATACAACCCGGTCGGGGACTACTGGCTGATCCGCCAGGCGGATGCCCACGCCTGGGCCGAGGTCTGGCTCCCCGATACCGGCTGGCAGCGCGTGGACCCCACCGCCGCCGTGGCCCCCGAACGCATCGAGCATGCACTCGACCCGGACCTGCAGGCCGCCGGTGCCCCGGCGCGCTTTCGCCTGACAGAGACCGGGCTGCTGGTACGCAGCTGGCGCCAACTGCAATTCGCCGTGGATTCGGTCAACAACCACTGGAACCAGTGGGTCCTGTCCTACGGGCCGCAGCGCCAGCTGGAACTGCTCGCGGCGCTCGGCTTCAAACAGGCCTCGTGGCGGGAAATGGCATTGACGCTGTTGCTGCTGACGGGCGCCTGCCTGCTGGGCGTCGCCCTGTGGATGCTGGTGAGAACGCCCGCACCCTCTGACCCCGTGCTGCAGGCCTGGCAGCGCTTCTGCTCACGCCTGGAACGGCTGGGAGTGCGGCGCGCACCCAGCGAGGGCCCGCGCGATCTCGCCCGGCGGGCAATGGCCGCCCATCCCGAATTTGCAAGCCAGGTCGGTCCGATCACTGAGCTCTACATCACGCTGCGCTACGGCAGGCCGCTACAGGGCTCACACGAAATCCAGCAACTGCAGCAGCTGGTACGACGCTTCCCGCAGCGCACCGGTTAATCATGTCCTATGCTGTTATCTTTCCGTGGCGTTCCGTGTGCTTCCGTGGCTGATTTATATTTTGACTAATCGCGCTCGCGCAGCGCTCCTGCAATCCTGACCAGGCCGGCTGTTCGCCCGGGGATTCTAGACGGCCTGCATATGCTGCAGCATGCGCTCGCGCAGCCCTGCGTCCGGCAGGCGACCGTAGGCCGCGCCCATGTTGTCGATCATGTGATGGACCTTGGAGGTGGCGGGTATCGCACAGGTCACCGCGGGGTGCGAGACTGCGAACTTCAGGAAGAACTGCGCCCAGCTGGTGCAGTCGAACTCCGTCGCCCAGGCCGGCAGGGCCTTGCCGCGCACCCGGCTGAACAGCTCGCCGCGCATGAACGGCCGGTTGACCAGCACCGCCATGCCGCGCTCCTGCGCCAGCGGCAGCAGGCGCTGCTCGACATCGCGGTTGCCGATGTTGTAACTCAGCTGCACGAAGTCGAACGGCTGCGTCTCCAGGATGACCTCCAGCTCATCGTGAAAGCGCCCGTGCGACGTGGTGATACCGATGTAGCGTACCCGGCCCGCGGCCTTCCAGGCCTTCAGGGTCTCGAGCTGCACCTCCCAGTCGCGCAGGTTGTGGATCTGGATCAGGTCGAAGCGCTCGACCCCGACGCGTTGCATGGAACGCTGCATCTGCTCGATGCCCTCCTGCTCGCCCCAAGTCCAGACCTTGGTGGCGGCGAACAACCGTGGCCGGTCATGGGGCACCGCACCCAGCAGCTCGCCGATCACCGCCTCGGCATTGCCGTACATGGGGGAGGTATCGATTACGCCGCCGCCGTGTTCGAAGAAGGCCTGCATCACCGGCCGCAGCGCATGGCTTTGTTCCGAGCCCGGCGGCACGTCGAAGGTGCGCGAGGTGCCCAGGCCGATGACCGGCAGGCGTTCACCGCTGGCCGGTATCGGCTTGACCAGCGGCTTCCGCCCGGGCCTGTCCGGCCAGGCCGGGCGCAGCAGCAGGCCCGCACCCAGTCCGCCCAGGGCGGTGAGAAAACGGCGGCGTGAAATCCGGTACCGGTCCATGCCCTAGACTTTAGCAGCTGGTGCAGCATCCGCCAGCCGGGTCTGGGCCCTTCCCAGGCGGTAGGCGACCGCGGCCCAGACCAGGGCCAGGGGTGCGGCGATAAAGGCAATCGTGGACAGGCTCAACCCCAGGGCGCGCAGCCCGGCATAGGCCCAGGCGCTCACGGCATCACCGCTGCGGTAGACCACGGTATCGATGAAGTTCTTGGCCTTGTATTTCTCCTCGCGACCCAGCACCACGTACAGCATTTCGCGTGACGGGCGCATGATGGCGTAGTTGCCCGCACGGCGCAGCACCTGCACCACCACCAGGACCGCCAGCACCGGTGCCAGGCCCAGCGCCAGGAAGCCCGCCGCCAGCAACAGCGGCACCAGTGCCAGGGTCCAGCCCAGGCCCAGCCACTTGACCAGGCGACCGGTCAGCAGCAGCTGGAAGACCAGCGTCAGGCTATTCACCGCCAGGTCGATGCCGGCGAACACCGCGGTACGCTCTGCGGGGTCGGAGAAGCTGTCGCGCACGATCTGTGCCTGTTGAAAATAGAGGAAGGTCGCCAGGGTGGTGAACAACAGCATCAGCACACAGATACCGAGCAGGTAGGGTGAACGCAGCACCAGGCGGATGCCGGCAAAAATACTGCCACCAATCGCCTGTTCAGCCGTCGCTGTGGTTACCTGGGTGTCTGCCTGCCGGGAACGCCAGGCAGACAAACGATGGATGCACAGCACCGCCACGCCCAGCAGCAGCGCCGAGACCGGCAACAGATTTGTCGGCCCCAGCGGTTGCGCCAGGGCGGCGGTGACCAGGGGACCGCAGATGGCCCCGCTGGTGCCACCGGCGGCAATGAACCCGAACAGGCGCCGGGCCTGTTCATTGTCGAAGATATCGGCCATGAAGCTCCAGAACACCGACACCACGAACAGGTTGAACACGCTCGCCCAGATAAAGAAGGCGCGCGCCACCCAGGCATGGGTGACATCGGAACGAAACAGCACAAAGAACAACAGCAGATTGACGATGAAGAACCCGTACACCGCGGGCAGAAAATGACGCCGCTCGAAACGTGATGACACCCAGCCGAACAGCGGCACCGCGGCCAGCATGACCAGGAAGGTGCCGGTGAACAGCCACTGCAGGTTCTCCACCCCGCCGGCGATGCCCATTTCGTCGCGCATCGGGCGGATGATGTAGTAACTGCACAGCAGCGAGAAAAAATAGACGAAGGCCCAGAACAGCGCGGCCAGTTCACCCGGTTCCACCCTGACTAGTCGTCTCAGCCGGACCAGTAAACGGTTCGAAGCTGTATTCGTCTGCATGGTCGCCCGCGGTCCGCTCAGCGTTCCAGCTGGCGTCGTGCCGGGCCGGCAAGCAGTTGCCTGATTTCGGGCAACATCACGCGCACCGCCCGCTCGCCAGCGGCAATGGCGTCCGTTTGTTGATCAAAGCCGAGCAACGCGATGTCGCCGATTTCGGGCCGGATCAGCACGTCGGCATCAAGGGCCTCGGCCGCGACCACGGCCCCGGACATAATCAGCAGGGCCTGGTGCAGCACGTCCCAGGTACTTTCCAGCACGGTTTTGTGTACCGGGCGCTTGGAGACATCGACCGCGATTACCACGTCCGCGCCCAGCCGGCGCGCGATCCTGACGGGTAACTGGCTGACCAGTCCACCATCCACATAGTCGCGTCCCCGGATGGACACCGGCATAACGATACCCGGCATGCAGCTGGAGGCACGCACCGCCATGCCGGTATTGCCCTGGTTGAAGGCCGCCACCTCCCCGCTCCGCAGGTCCGTTGCCACGGCGACGAACACCGTGTCCAGCGCCTCGATGGGCCGGTTGCCGAGCTTGTCGTTGATCAGGGCCTGCAGGCGCTCGCCACCGATAAATCCGCGGTTCGGCAGGCTCCAGTCGGCCAGGTTGTTGATCTGCAGTTCCGCCGCCGCATCCAGCAGCGCCTGGCCCCGAATGCCGCCGGCGTACAGGGCACCGGCCACGCTGCCGGCGCTGGTACCGACCACGATATCCGCCCGGATACCCTCCTGCTCGAGCACGTTCAGCACCCCGGCATGGGCAAAGCCGCGTGCGGCACCGCCGCCCAGCGCGAAGGCCACCACCGGGCGGTCCGCGATCACCACGCGCTGCAACTCACCGGCGAGCGGCGGGTTCTCCACCGGCGGCACAAGCGGCGCGCTGGCACAGGCCGTCAGCCACAGGACCAGCAGCAGGGGGAAAAAAATTCTATCGAGCATGCTGCAGAGCATTGCCGTACTCCCGGCGGGTACTGTCACGCAATACAGGTCAATCGCTACAGGCCAATTTCGGGCTTGTCGACCCCGCTGCGCAGTGACCTGACCACCGCCTCCATGAGATCCACGATGTGCCCGCGCTCGTGGGCCAGCGCCTGGTGGATAGCCTGCGCCAGGTCCTCGAACTGTGACTCTGTGATGTATTCACGAGCCTCGCCTCCGAGGGCATTGCGGAAACCCTCCACGATCTGCAACGCCAGTTCCTGATGATGATTCGTCATACTTCGCTCCAAGCCCATGTAATTATTTAACAATTCAAATCGAGACCACCTGGTATACCGGACGATTGCAGCGACCGGGTACCGGCATGACAGCGGGCAATCACCCCATCATACGCCAGGCTTGATGGACGCCGACACCCGGCCGGGGAGACGACTGCACGCTTGTTCACGCAACCCTGGCAGACCGGCAGGAAACACGATTTTTCATGGACCGGGAAATATTCCGCAGAAAATTTTCGCCACTCGTAGTAGACTCTCCCCAGTCCGGCGGCCTAGAATTGGGTTTAAGTACATCAGGAATCCGAATGATTAAAAAGATCGTTGTCATCAACAGCAAGGGGGGATGCGGCAAGACTACCCTGTCCACCAACCTGGCGAGCTATTACGCTGCGCACGGGTACCCCACTGCCCTGTTCGACTACGATCCGCAGGATTCTTCCACGCGCTGGCTTGAACAGCGGCCCGGGCACCTGCCGGGAGTCTACGGTATAGCGGCCGCGCACCAACCGGAAGGAAACGTCACCCGCTCATTCCAGCTGCGCGTACCGCCCGGAACACAGCGCCTCATCCTGGACACCCCGGCCTCCCTGAAACGCATGGAGTTGATAGAGATCCTGCGCGATGCCTGGGCCATTATTGTACCCATCCTGCCTTCAACCATAGACTCCTGCGTAACCTCGGATTTCCTCCAGGACCTCGGCAAGGAGGTGCATCTGCATGCCCCCGAGGCCTCGATTGCGATCGTGGCCAACCGGGTACGGCGCAACACCCGCGCGTTCCAGACGCTGATGAAGTTCCTCGCAGACAAGGACATGTCGCCGGTGGCCTGCCTGCGTGATTCGCAGAACTACGTGCAGGCGGCAGCTGAAGGCATGGGCATCCATGACATGAAGGCCAATATTACGCGCGTGGACCGGGAGCACTGGAAGAGCCTGATCGACTGGCTGGAAACGGAATCGCTGAGCTCGGACGCCGATTCCCTTGCCAGCGAGCAACACCTCAGCATCGCCTGACGACCGACGGGTGCACCACGCCGGCGTGAGGGCTACAGCTCAACCGGCATATAGAAGAACACGAAACGTCCCTGTTCGATGACCACCTTGAGGGTCGCACCGTGACTCAAGCCGTAATCAACATACCCCGGCACGGCGCTGTCCTGGTGGCACTCACTGGCATGCTGCGGTGATTCGAAGTCCCGATCGCGGTCATACCAGGCCAGCAGCATGGCATCACCCAGGTGTTCTTTCGCGACGCTATCGGCCAGGGTCATGGCTGCGCGGTAATCGCTGACGAATTGCAGCGGGTTGATGTCGATGACTGCCAGGGCAGCGTCATCGGGTAGTGACGGCAAGGGGCAAGCGGGTGTTGGAGGGTCGTTAGGCACGGGCTTCCTGCTGCGAACAAGGTCTGGAAATCGATAATACCCGATTTCCGTACCCGCGCGCTGTACAGCTACATGCCGCGTCAGGCGCTGGCTTCCATACAATCCTCGTTGAAGACCTCCACCCTGTCACGGCCGTTGCGCTTGGCGGCATAAAGGGCCGTATCGGCCTCCTTGAGCAGCTTTTCAAAGTCGATATGGCGTTCGCCCTGGTAGATGCTGGACACTCCGAAACTGGCACTGATCTCCAGGTCATCAGGCTGCAGTTCACGGATAAACCGGCAGAGGTGCTCGGCCTTGTAAATCGCGTTTTCAAGGTCGCAGCGCGGCAACAGTATGATGAACTCCTCGCCGCCGAAGCGGGCCACCACGTCCTCTTCCCGGCAACGGGACGACAGCATGGCGCCGATCGCCGCAAGCACCTTGTCACCTGCCGCATGGCCATGGGTGTCATTGATGTTCTTGAACTTGTCCAGATCCACCATCAGCAGGCTGAGCGACTCGCGGTGACGGATGGCGCTGCTGACATACTTTTGCGCCGTCTCCGCCAGGTAGGTCCTGTTGTACAGACCGGTCAACTGATCAGTGACGGCCAGTTTGCGCAATTCGTCCTGTTGCGACCTGACCTGGTCGAACAACTGCTTGTTGATGATGAGGTTTCCCAGCCGCGCCTTGAACTCGTCGTCCACGATTGGCTTCTCGATATAGTCATTGGCGCCCGAGCGCAGGATTTCAACCCGACGCGACAAGTCCTCGTGCCCGGAAACGGCCAGCACCGGGATCTCGCGCTTGTCGGCAGCGGCTGAACGTATACCACGCACCACGTTCAGGCCGCTCATCTCGCCCTCCAGCACAACATCGGTCACCACCGCGTCGTAGTCCTGCTGCACGAAGGCCTTCAGGGCCGCCTCGCCGGTGCTGTAATGGTCCACATCCAGACCCATCTCGTTAAGGATGCTGATGGTCAACTGGGCCGTGGTCGGACTGTCCTCCACATACAGCACCCGTCCACTACAGGTCCGGCGCAGGCGATTCACCAGGAAAGTGAAGGCCTTCTGAAGTTCCTCGATACTGGTCTTGCGCATCACCTCGGTGACACCGGCCCCGTAGGCCATTTTCAGGGTTGCCCCGGCGTCCTCGGAGGTCAACAGCACGATGGGCAACAGACGCGTCTCCTCGTCATTGCGCAGCTGCCGGCAGAATTCCAGGCCGTCCATGTCCGGCAGATGGAGGTCGAGCGAGATCAGGTCGAATGTCTCCTCGGCCAGGGCAGCCAGGCCCTCCTCGGCCGACTCGACCAGCCGCACCTCCACCTCGAGTGCCTCCAGTACCAGGCCAATCATCTCCCGGTGGATCTTGCCGTCATCAATAACCAGTGCTTTCATCTTATTTCTCCCGATGCCGGGTCATTGTTCCAGGTGCTGTTTGCCTTGAAATTTCACTGTCACGCCGACTGGTTTCCCAGGTCTTTCGTGGTGCCTGTTTGCCTTGCTGCCACTTCACTCAGGTAGGCCGCCATGTCTTCAAGTCGTACGATGCGGTCAACGGCGTCCAGGCTCAGCGCCGTCTCAGGCATGCCATAAACGACGGAACTTTCCCTGTCCTGGACGATGGTGTGGCAGCCTGCCTTGCGCATGCGCAGCAGGCCTTCGGCCCCGTCAACACCCATGCCGGTCAGCAGCACGCCCAGGGCACTGCCCTGACAGCTGGCCGCGATCGATTCCAGCAAGGGGGTACTGGAGGGACAGAAGCGGTTGACCGGTGCGCCCTCGACAAGTGCCGAGACCATCTGCTGGCCGCGTCGTTCAACTCTCATATGGCGTTCATCCGGCGCAAAATAGACCACACCGGGGCGCAATTCCTCAGCGTCAGTGGCCAGTTTGAGCTCAAGCTGCACCGACTGTTGCAGCCATTGAATCAGCCCTTTCATGTAGCCGGTCGAGATGTGCTGGACGATCACCACCGGTACCGGGAAATCGACCGGCAACCCCGGAAGGATCGCCTCGAGTGCCTGCGGGCCACCCGTGGAACAGCCGATGCCGACCACCTCCAGGGGTTTACGGGTTACGTTGATCTGCCTTGGCGGGACTGGCCGCGCTATCCGGCGGGCCTGGCGATTGATGCGGCGCAGCACCCGCAGGCTGGCCATGGCGCGCACCGTATCGACCAGTTCCCAGCAGGTATCCGCATGGTCCTGCGTGCCCAGGCCACCGGGTTTCTCAAGGACTGCCAGCGCGCCTTCATCCAGTGCGCGAAAGCTGATCTTCGCCTCCTCGTCGTTGACATTGCCGGACACCACGACAATCGGGGTCGGCTGCTCCTCCATGATGCGGCGGGTTGCCTCCAGACCATCCATGACCGGCATGCGGATATCCATCGTGACCAGATCGGGTTTGAGCTGCCGGGTGAGGCGCACGACCTCTTCCCCGTTGCTGGCATGCCCGATCACCTCGATGTCGGGCTCGCACTCGAGTATCGACCGGAGTATCAGTACAACGGTCTCGGAATCATCAGCAATCAGCACACGTATCATCTGTTACCCTGGGCCTGATGTGTTTCAGCCGCCGCAACGGCAATCAAATATAACGCTGCACCACCTCCAGCAGCGCATGCGTTTCGAACTGGCCCTTGACGATATAGGCATCCGCACCCACCTCGATGCCACGCTGCTTTTCGGCGTCCGCGGCGAGGGAAGAAACGATAATTACCGGTATATCGGCCAGATGTTCGCTTTGCTTAATGCGCTCAGTAAGCTCGAAGCCGTTCATACGCGGCATCTCGATATCCGAGACCACCAGGTCAAAGCGCTGGTCCTGCAGGGTTTCCCAGGCCTGCTGCCCGTCGTTTGCCACGGTGACGTCGTATCCCTGGTATTCAAGTATGTTGCGCTCCAGGGTACGGGTAGTCAGCGAGTCGTCCACGATAAGCACGTGAGGTGTAACCACTTCCTCCTCGAGCATGGATGAGCTCAGCACCGGGGTGCCGGCCGTTGCGCTCAATGCCGTTTCAATCAGGTCACCGACATTAAGCACCATCATGATGCCGCCGCTCCCGGTCAGGGTTGCACCGGTAATATTGCTGACCGAAACCAGCGGCCGCGTCAGCGGCTTGATAACGATTTCCCTCTCCCCGATCACCTCATTGACCACGAAGGCCACCATACGCCATCCCTTCGAGACCACGACGACGGGCAGACGCGTGTTATCGGTATACTCGTCTCCATCCAGTCCGAGGGTGGCACCCAGTTCACGCAATGGCACCGGGCGCTTGTTGACCAGGATCACCTGCCCGGCCGCCACATCGGCAATCTCCTCGGGCAGCAGGTCGAGAATGCGTTCTACCGATACACTGGGTACGACGAACTTCTGGCGACCTACACGAACCTGGAGCCCACGTTCCGTGGTCAGGGTGAGCGGCATACGCAAGATGAAACAGGCACCCTGGCCGGGCTCGGATTCGAGCTGCACACCTCCCTTCAGATCAGAGAGGTTCTCGTACACCACATCCAGCCCGACCCCACGGCCGGATACCGTACTTACCGATTCCCTGCTGGAGAAACCGGGACGGAAGACCAGGTCCAGCAGCTCCCTTTCATTCATGCCTTCCAGCTCGACCGGCTTGATGAGTTTTTTTCTGAGCGCCGCCTCGCCGATGTGTCGGGGATCAACACCGACGCCGTCATCGCGTACGCTGATAATGATTTCCCCGCCTTCACAATGCACATCGATGAAGATATTGCCCTCCTCCGGCTTGCCCGACGCGCGCCGCTCAGTCGGCAGCTCGATGCCGTGATCGATGGCATTGCGCAGCAGGTGCACCAGCGGGTCGCGCACCCCCTCGAGTACCACCCGGTCCATCTCGACGTCGTCACCCGAGATATGCAGGGTGACCGATTTTCCCAGATCGCGCGCCAGGTCACGCATCGGCCGCAGCAGCGGCCTGAGCACGGTGGCAACAGGCACCAGTCGCAGCATGCGTACTTCAGACTGGAGCGAGGATGACACCAGACCCACACGGTTATGCGTGACCCGCATCTGCTTCTGCATTTGCGACGTGATCCTGCCCAGTGAGGCAAACGCCTCACTGTTGCTGACCAGCAACTGGCGCAGATCCTCGGGCAGCGCCGCCTGGTTCTGCATCCTCAGGCACTGCGAATTTGACCAGGTCCGTGACAGGGCATTGATATCACCCAGTATGTTCTGCATGCCACGGAACTGTTCATGCAGTCCTATCTTTGCAACCTGCAACTCCTCGGCCAGGGCCGACACCCTGTCCAGCTTGTCGGTTGTCACCCGGACCACCTCCACGCCGCCCGGGGCGTCATCCCGGCCACCGACAGGCACCGGGGACCCCTGTTCTTCCTGCGGCGTGGCCTGTTGCTCAGGCCGGGCAGCGGTATCGGCGGGCTGCTCGGACATATCCGGTTCCGGGACCTGCAGCGACACCGCTTCCGGCTCACCTTCGGGTGTGGATGGATGGCAGGACGCCTGTTCCAGACGGCTCAGCAGGGACTGCATATCGAAATCGGCCCCGGCTCCTGCGTCAAACGCCCTCATGGCCTGCCAGGTCTTGTCGATGGCCTCGAGACAGAGGTCGATCACGCCGGCAGACGGGGGACTGTTGCTTTCCTTCAGGGTGCTGAGCAGCGACTCCAGCTGATGGGCAATGTCTGCCACGCCCGTGATGCCGACCCCACGCGCAGCCCCCTTGATGTTGTGTGCCGAACGGAATATCCGCTTGAGTATTTCCTGGCGCGCATCGGCCTGCTGATGCTTCTCCAGTCGCAGCAGGCCCTCGGTAATCGCCTGCAGCTGTTCATCGAGTTCCACCCGGAAGGTCTCAAGCAGCTGCTCCATCAGTTTCGGATCGATATCCATGCTCAGTCCTGTCGCCTCCCTGTCTGTATCAACAGCATGCTAGAACTTGTAGGCATTGGCACTGTCGCGCAGCTGATTGGCCAACTGTCCCAGGTCCTCGGCCGCTTCCCGCGTCTGCTTGGTGGCACTGACAAACTGCGATGTTGCACCGTTGATGTCACCCATTGCGGTGGTGATCTGGTCGATCCCGGTGGCCTCCTGACGGACCGAAGCCGCGATCTGCTGGCTCGCCAGGGCACTCTCCTTGATCACCTCGGTCAGTTTGCGCACGGTTGTGCCTGCCTTGTTGACCAGGCTCATGCCTTCATCCACACCCTTGCTGCCCTCTTCCGTCACCATCACCGCCTTGTCGGTGGCATGCTGGATCTCCTGTAGAATGGAATTCACCTGTTCGGTCGCCTGCTGGGACTGTTCCGCAAGGTTCTTCACCTCGGCCGCCACCACTGCGAAACCCTTGCCGGCATCCCCGGCCTTGGCGGCCTCGATAGAGGCATTCAGCGCCAGCATCTTCAGCTGATGCGCCAGATTGCTGACCGTCCCGGTAATCTCGCCGATCTGCTGGGTCTGCTCACTCAGCGCCAGGATGTTCTCGGCGATACCTTCCACCTTTTCACGGATCGATTTCATACCGGAAACCGTCAGCTCGACGGACTCCATGCCTTTCTCGCCTTCCTTGCGCGTGCGCTCTGCCGTTGAACCCAGCGCCTCGGCCTTCTCCCGTGTTTGCATCGAAATAGCCCGGATTTCCTCCAGCGTGGTGGTCGCCTCGTTGACGGCTGCGGCCTGTTCCGATGCCCCGGAGGACTGGGTACTGACGGTTCCCAGCATCTGGTTCAGGGTGACCGACATACTGTTGCTGGCCTCGCTGGTCTGGCGTGCCATGGCAGACAGGCTTTGCGTCATGGTATTGAGGTGGGCCCCCAGCTGCCCCAGGTCATCATCGCCGCTGACCTCTATGCTCTGGGACAGGTCGCCGGTCGCGACACTTTCAATGAAATTGCAGTATTGAACCACCGTATTTTCAATATCATCCTTGGACAGGGAAACGCTCTTCAGGTCCATCATGACGGCGTTAATATAGGTATCGATGGCCAACTGCGCATCGAAGGTGAGGATCTTGTTCACGGCCGTGACCGCCTTCAGCGCCTTGCCGGTGTTGAAGCGGTATTTCCTGTTGATCAGCGGGTAGATCAGCTGTGAATATACACTGTAGCTTCCCAGGTACCAGCGCGGCGTCAGCCCGATCTTGTTATGCACGATGCCGATCTTCAGCCGGCGCTCCACGTAGGCATTGCCGTAATCACCGTCGAACAGTTCCAGCAGGTATTGCTTCTGCGCAGCCTTCAGTCGGTCGATCGATGAACCGGCATCGCGGATGATCGAGATCAGTTCGTCGTAGCGCTCGATATTGCTGTAAAAGCCGTCGACAATGGCGTCGGCGTTCTCCTGGATCAGCGGCTTCAACTCGCGCAGCAGCTGGACATCCTCCACGCCGAAATCGATAAATGCCTTGCGCGACTGCTGCTCTGCATGGTCAATCCCCATGTGCCGCACAAGTTCGCTGCCCTGTTCCATCATGTTTGCTGCCATCGTTTTTCTCCTGATACCAGGTCAGCCTGCGCCGACCGATTAACTTACATTCAGCACCGGGTCGCTGAACAATGACTCCATATCCAGCATTGCAACCCGACCCCTGTAGATTCCACGTATGTGCCGCAGGTCACGGACCCCTCTCGCCGGCAACGGCGTGTCGAGCTCGCTGGCCGCGTATTCATCATTGCCGATCACCTCGTTCACCAGTATCCCCGCCTGCATCCCCTGCGCCCTCACCACGATGATGAGCGCGTCTTCTGCGTAGTCCTCGTCACGCGCCGGACGGAAGAATTCCTTCAGATCCAGCACCGCCAGCATCTCACCGCGACGGTTTCTCACCCCCAGCACGAATCCCGGGGAGCCCGGCACAGGACAAATGCTGCCGGCGTCCATGATCTCTTCAACATGGGTATAGGGAATCCCGTAGTGCTCCTGTGCACCCAAACGGAAGCGGATATAGGGCTCCTGCACCAGCGTCGCCTCATCCGCGACCGCTGACTGCGCAAACACCTCGGCGCGCTCATGCATCACCCTGCGTGCCTGACTGGATTCCGGCATCCAGGAAGCCTGGTGCTCCGCGACTTCAGAGGATTCCGCAATTTCCGGTTTTCTTGATGATCTGCCACTCATGGTGACGACTCCGCAGCGGAACTGCTGTAGATATCAATTTCCCTGCGCAGGACTTCCGCCATGCGCCGGCAGGTCATATCAGGGGCGCCGTAAATGGTGCATTCCGGATCACAGGTCTCGGCGATTTCCAGTGCATTCACCAGGCTTTTCACGCCCTTGTCACGCTGGCCCTGCCGCAGTTGCAGCAGGCCGAGCTGGTGATGCGCCTCCAGGAACCGGGGGTCGATATACAGTGACTTGCGCAGACCCCTCTCGGCAGCACCCGGATCACCGCGCTCGATCAGGACCAGGGCATGGAGAAAATGGGCATGCTTGTCCATCGGCTTCAGCAGCGTGGCCTGCCGGGACAGTTGCCGGGCCTCCTCGAGGCGACCCAGGTTGGCAAGGGCGGCGGCCTTGTGCAGCAGTAGCGCAGCATTCTCACCCTGCCCGGCAAGGTAACGGTCTGCCGCCACCAGCACCTCGGTCCAGCGTTGCCGTGCAGCCAGGCGGGCAAGCGTCTCCAGACTGTCTTTATTGTCCAGTGTTGATTCACCCGGTGTTGACTCACCCGCCGATGCCTCTTCACGGGATGCCGGTTCCGGCACATCACCCGCGTCGCTGGTGTCGTCCAGCCATCCGGACTCCGGCGCGCCTGCCGGTTTGGCCGGGTCCGCTCCCGTGCGCCGGAAGTAAAAGACACCCCCGGCCTGCTGCAATTCCAGCCCGTCAATGTCGGTGTTGATCAGGTCGGCCCCGCCCAGTATCAGGATTCCCCCGGGTACCAGGCAGCGGACGAACTTTTCCATCACGGCCTCGACGGTCGCGGCATCGAAGTAGATAAAGACATTGCGGCACAGGATTAGATCCATCGCATGCAGGCCACTGCTGATCGTCGGGAATTCATCCTCGACCAGGTTCAGGTAGGAAAAATTCACCATGGAGCGGATTCCATCCCGCAACTGGAATTCATTGTCGATACGCCTGAAATAGCGCTCGCATACCGCCACGGGCGTGGCGCGAAATGACCACGTACTGTAGCGGGCCGCGACGGCGGCAGTCAGGGCCTCGGCATTGATATCGGTCGCGCGCAGTTGCAGGTTCCACTGCGACAGTTCAGGGATCATTTCGTGGAGCATGATCGCCAGGGAATAGATCTCCTGACCCTGCGAGCTACCGGCACTCCAGACGCGGATAGAACCGCGCCGACCCTTTCCCCGTTCCAGAAGTTGCGGCAACCACCCCGTGCGCAGGAAATCCATCTGACCCTTGTCCCGAAAGAAGTAACTCTCGCCGACGGTGACGTTGGCGACCAGAAATTCCATTTCCGGGCTGTCCTTGCTGCATGCGTGGAGTCGCCGGATATAGTCATCGGCTTGCGCATAGCCGAAACGGGCGACCGCGCGCTGCAGTGTGGTACGCAGTTCGTTACGCTGGTGCTCCTGGATGACGATGCCGGTACGCGCACGCAGGTAATCGCACAACTCCAGCTCCTGCTCCCGGGTCACCGGCCGGCAACCGGCGCGAACATCAGACAGGCAGCTTGCGCCCGTCATGCGGATTCCTCGATACCACCATCATCAGGCGCCCCGGGGCTGCGCATCCCGCCCGGTTCGATCGCGATTACCCGCTCCATGCACAGCACTTGGGATTGCCCGAAGAGGGTCTGCACAGTTCCATTCAGCAGCAGGCCGGCATTATCGAAGGCGGGCGTCTGTTGCCAGGCATCACGTTCCAGGGTTTCAACACCAATGACCTTCTCGACAATCAGGCCGGTCTGCAGCCCCTCGTGTTCGCACAGCAGTATCGGCGTCTCCAGGGTACAGCGGGTATATCCGCCATAGCCGAGGCGGGCCGCCAGGTCGATGACCGGAATGCTTCGGCCGTGCAGGTTCATCAGGCCACGCAGGTAACGGGGGCTCCCGGGAACCGGCTGCAATTCCATCAACGGCAGCACCTTGATGACGTTCTCCAGCGGCGCGCAGAGCCGCATCCCCGGGATCATGAACTTCAGTACCTCGACACCACCCGCCTGGACGGCGGCCTCGAACTGGCGTGATGCGAATTGTGCGGGTATTTCCATGGCATACCTCAAAACAGGACAGTACCTGCCACCTCGTCAATGTTCTGACGAATTGACCGGATTTATTGATCATTGTGCTAACTACGGCAAATTACATGCCAGCCTGAAGGGAAATGGCCGGAATCTGCGCATTTGGCAGGACTTCACGCGAATATCGGACCCGTGGATCACACGGCGCAGCTAGACGGATTGTCGGGTATAATGTTTTTTTAACCGAATTATCAGTTAGTTATGGCGCACTGCCGGCGCGCTGCCCAGTGATCGGCCGGCCACAGGGCCAATCGCCCTGAGCTTGCCCCGCTAACCGGGGATTGCCTGGCCTGACAACGGCCTCCAGGCCCCGACATGACTGATAATTGACGATCAACAACCCGCAGATGATCCTTAATGAGCAACGCCAGCCCGCCTGACGTATCAACCACTAGCCTGAGAGATCCCACCCCATGCACTGGCTTGGCCTGACCCTGCTCTCGGCGTTTTTTCTCGCCACGGCGGACACCCTGACGAAGCGTCAGCTGTCGCATTTGCGTGCGGGCGAACTGGTGCTGGTGCGTTTCGGGGTGACCGGGGTGCTGCTGCTGCCCTTGTTGTGGCTGCAACCCTGGCCGGTGCTTCCGCTGCCGTTCTGGGGCTGGGTGGCTTGCCTGCTGCCACTGGAGATCCTCGCCATGTGGCTCTACATGACGGCGATCCGGGGATGCCCCCTGTCACTGACCCTGCCTTACCTCGCCTTCACCCCGGTATTCAATATCGTCACCGGCTATGTGCTGCTCGGTGAAACGATCAGCTGGGCGGGCTTTGCCGGGATCGCGCTGGTGGTGTGCGGGGCCTGGCTGCTGAACCTGGATGCGGCCGGCAACGGTCAGGGACTGGACGTCCTGGCGCCATTCCGGGCGATAGCCCGCGAGCACGGCTCACGGCTCATGCTGGTGGTGGCCGCACTCTACAGCCTGACCTCGGTACTGGGGAAAGGCGCACTGCAATATGTGTCGCCAGGATTCTTCGGTCCGTTTTATTTCGTGCTGCTGGGAACTGTGGCCTCGCTGCTGTTCGCCTCGCGCGATGTGCGCAGCTGGCGCGCCCTGGGTCACCATCCCTGGGCCTACCTGCTGGTGGGGCTGTTCATGGGCGCCATGGTCTTAACCCATTTCTATGCCATCGAGCACGTCGAGGTGGCTTACATGATCGCGGTGAAACGTACCAGCCTGTTGTTCGGCATGGTCTACGGGGCCTGGCTGTTTGGCGAGACCGGGCTGTCACGCAACCTGGCTGCCGGGATGATGATGGTCGCGGGTGTTTTTCTAATCGTCGCCTGAAACGGACACCAAGGTGTCAGGAACCATTAGTTAGACAACAGCAAAATGTAACGCCCATCGCAAGAATCAAAAAAGGTTCCTGATACCTTTTTACGCGACCTGCACGGGGATGGCGTGGCGGGTGTCCTTGATGCGGTTGTCCGCGTCGAGGTAGACCAGGGTCGGCTTGAAGGCCGCGGCCTCCTGCTGCGACAGCACGGCATAGGTACAGATGATGACGCGGTCACCCGGGCGTGCCTTGTGGGCTGCCGCACCGTTCACGGAGATGGTACCGCTGCCATCCTGCGCCCGGATGGCGTAGGTGGTGAAGCGTTCGCCATTGTCCAGATTGTAGATCTGGATCTGCTCGTACTCACGGATATTCGCGGCCTCCAGCAGGCGGCCGTCGATTGCACAGGAACCCTCGTACTCGAGTTCCGAGTGCGTGACACGGGCGTGGTGGAGCTTGGATTTCAACAGGGTAATTTGCATTCCTGAGTCAGTCCCTTCGCTTACATTAGCAAGCCGTGATTATCCTGATTAGGGCGGCAGAGTTCAACAAAACAGTATATATCATGCTTTAGGTATATTATCTAACCTGCTGATATATGTATATTGTCAATCAAACGCGTCACGCCCAGACGGGCCGCCGCCAGCACCCTGAGGGCCTGATCCGCGTGCCCCGGGGGCGCCAGGTCCGCGGCCCGGCGGATACTGACATAGTCCGGCTCGAAACCGGCCCGGGCGAGCGCCTCCAGGGTAGCCCGCTCGACAGCGGCATAATCCCGCTCCCCGGCAACGACCCGGTCCCGCAGTTCGCAGAGCAGCTGGTAGAGGCGTGGCGCGCTGGCCCGCTCCCCGGCCTGCAGGTAGCCGTTGCGCGAACTCATCGCAAGACCGTCCGGCTCGCGCACGGTAGCGACACCCTCAATGCTGACCGGCATGTTCAGGTCCTCCACCATCCGCCTGATGATGACCAGCTGCTGGTAGTCCTTCTCGCCGAATACCGCGGTGTCCGGCTGCACCAGGTTGAACAGCTTGGCCACCACGGTGGTCACCCCGGAAAAATGCCCGGGGCGGGATGCGCCGCAGAGGATGTTGCCCAGCGCGGGCACCTCGACACGCGTCATCTGTTCCGGGCCGCGCGGATAGACGACGTCGATATCCGGGATAAACAGCAGGTCCGCATCGGCCTCCATCAGTGCAGCGCTGTCCGCCTCCAGGGTGCGCGGGTAGCTGGCGAAATCCTCCCCGGGACCGAACTGCATCGGATTGACGAAGATGCTGGCCACCACCCGGTCGGCGACGGCGCGCGCATGCCGCACCAGCCGCAGGTGACCGGCATGCAGGTTGCCCATGGTCGGGACAAAGGCAATGCGGTTTCCCCGGGCGCGCCATTCGCGTATGCGGGCACGCAGGTCGGCAGCCGTGCGGGCGCTGATCATCGGTGACAGTCAGTAAGTGTGTTCGGCCGCGGGGAAGGAACCGTCCTTGACGGCGGCGACATAGGCCTCGATAGCCGCCGCCACACTGCCGCTGTCGCGCAGGAAATCGCGGACGAAGCGCGGACGCCTGCCGGGGGTGATACCCAGCATGTCGTAGAGTACCAGCACCTGCCCGTCGCAACCCGGCCCGGCACCGATGCCGATGGTGGGGATACCGACCGCAGCGCTGATACGGGTGGCCAGCCCGGCCGGCACGCACTCCATCACCAGCAGCCCGGCGCCAGCCTCCTCCAGGGCGCGGGCATCCTCCAGCAGGGCCCGGGCACCGGCCTCGTCGCGGCCTTGCACCTTGTAGCCACCGAGCTGGTGTACCGACTGGGGCAGCAGGCCGATGTGACCGCATACCGGGATACTGTGCGCGACCAGGCGCTCCACGACAGCCGCCTTGTCGGCACCGCCCTCCAGCTTGACCATGTGGCCCCCGCCCTCACCCATCAGGCGCGCGGCATTGCCCAGCGCCTGGTCGGGGCTGGCATAACTCATAAACGGCATATCGACCACCCGCAGTGCGGACTGCCCGACCCGTGCCACATCGGCGGCATGGTAGATCATGTCGGCAACGGTCACCGGCACGGTGGACTCGTAACCCTTGAGCACCATGCCCAGGGAATCGCCGATAATGAACACCTCGACCCCGGCACCCTCGAGCACCCGGGTGAAACTGCTGTCGTAACAGGTCAGGCAGGCAATCTTCTCACCCTGCGCCTTCATCTGCTGCAGGCTGGCCAGGGTGACGGGCTGGGTCGACACATCGGTCATGCCAGAAGGTCCTAGATGCTTGCCGACATGGGGTTGAAGTACTGCCGGCCGCTGGTGGTGGCCTTGATCTGCTCCAGCAGGGCCAGGTAGTCATGCTCATTGTCGACCAGGTCGATATTGGCCGCGTTCACGATCAGCAGCGGCGCCCGGTCATAGAAATGGAACAGCCGGGTATAGGCATCTGACAGGCGCCGCAGGAAACGCCCGTCGATCCTGCGTTCATAGTGCTTGCCGCGCCTGGCAATGCGCTTCAGCAGCACCTCCTCGGGTGCCTGCAGGTAGATCACCAGGTCGGGTACCGGCGGTTCCACTGCCAGGTGAGTATAGATCTGGTCGTAGAGCTTGAGTTCATCCGCATCCAGGGTCAGTTCCGCAAACAGGCGGTCCTTCTCCATCAGAAAATCCGCCACCCGTACGGGCTGGAACATGTCGGCCTGGCGCATGGCCTGCAACTGGCGGGCACGCTGGAACAGGAAAAACAGTTGTGCCGGCAGGGCACCGGAGCGCGGGTCCTGGTAGAAACGCTCCAGAAAGGGATTCTCATCAGCGCCCTCCAGCAGCAGGTCGCTCTCGAAGGTCTGCGCCAGGCGGCGTGCCAGACTGGTTTTGCCAACACCGATCGGGCCTTCAATGACGATATAGGCAGGATGCTCGAGGCTCATTTACCGGTGATCAATTTCTTCACGGCGTGGTTTTCACACTGCCTGATCAGGGTCTGCAGTGAACCATGACCCGGAATGGTGAGGTTTCCGGCAATCTCCGCCAGCGGGATGATGACAAAGTCGCGTTCATGCATACCGGGATGCGGTATGGTCAGGTCCGCCGTACTGATCTTCTTCTTGCCATACAGCAACAGGTCCAGGTCCAGAATCCGCGGACCCCATTTCTCACCGCCACGCTCACGCCCCTGGCGGTCCTCGATCCTGCGCAGCGCAGTGAGCAAATCTTCCGGCGACAGCAGCGTATCGATGGCGGCCACGGCATTGACGTACTCGGGCTGGTCGGCTGGACCCATCGGCTTGCTGCTGTAGAGGCTGGAGCGTGACACCAGGACGGAATCCGGAATGGCATCGAGTTCCTCGAACGCCTCCTGTACCTGCGCCACGGGATCATCCAGGTTACTGCCGATACCCACGTAGGCAATCAGTCTCATATCGCTGCTCCGCTTTTTCTGGCGCGCGATCGTCCGCCACGGCGGCGACCCTTGCGCGGACTCTGCCGGCTTACCGTCTGTTCACGCTCTTCCGGGTGCTGTTCCTGGAAATCGGTCCACCACTGGCCCAGTTCGACACTCACTTCACCGGCCTCGCCGCGCAGCAACAGAAAATCATAGGCCGCCCGGAAGCGTGGATGACTCAGCACGCGCAGGCTGCGACGCCCCCCCTTGCGTTCCAGGCGCAGCTGCAACATCCAGATTTCGCGCATCGGCAGCGAGTAGCGCCGCGGCAGGGCCATTACAGACGCCTGCTCGGCTATGACCTGTGAACTGGCATGCTGCATGGCCTGGGCCGGATGCTGACCCTCGGCTTCCAGCTGCCGGGCGCGCTCGCGTACCGGTTGCCACAGGAACACCGCAAACAGGAAGGCCGGTGTAACCGGCTTTTCCTGCTCGATACGCCTGTCGGTGTTCTCCATGCCATGGCTGATCAGGGTCAACGGGAAGTGCTCCTCTTCGTGGGTGAGCGCCTGCTCGGTCAGGGGGAACAGCGGTCCGAACAGCTTGTAATGGCGCAGGGCCTCGAAATTGGCAAGTGCATAACCACCCATGAACAGCTTGAGCATTTCGTCGAACAGGCGAGCCGGCGGGATATCACCCAGCAACGGCGCCAGCTCATTGACCGGACGTTCTGTATCCGGGTGCAGGCGAAACCCCAGCTTGGTGGCGAAACGCACGGCACGCAGCATGCGCACCGGGTCTTCCCGGTAACGGGTCTCGGGGTCGCCGATCAGGCGCAGCATTCCGGCATTGAGATCGTCCATGCCGCCCACGTAGTCGATGACGGAGAAATCCTTGATATTGTAGTAGAGGGCGTTGACGGTAAAATCGCGTCGAAAGGCGTCTTCGGCAAGGGAGCCGTAGACATTGTCACGTACGATGCGACCCTCTTCGTCGACATGACGCTCCTTGCTGTTGTCCTGCACTTCCTCCTGCAGGGCACGGAAGGTGGCTACCTCGATAACCTCGCGGCCGAAGAGCACATGTGCAAGGCGAAAACGCCGGCCGATGAGCCGGCAGTTGCGGAACAACCGGCGCACATCCTCGGGGTGGGCATCGGTAGCGATGTCGAAATCCTTGGGCTCGCGGCCAAGCAGCAGATCGCGCACGCCGCCGCCCACCAGGTGCCCCTGGTAGCCGGCATCCTTCAGGCGGTACAACACCTTGAGGGCGTTGGGACTGATATTGGCCCGGCTGATCGGATGCTGGGGACGGGGTATGACGGCGGGTTCGATGGGTTTAATGGTACTTCCTGTGTGGCTCACAGAGCTTTGCTTGTGGATAACGGTCTTGAGCGTATAATACCACCGCTTTCCGGTATATGGGCGCTTTGCCTGTTGCTGCTCCCTTCGTCTAGTGGTTAGGACACTGGCCTCTCACGCCGGTAACAGGGGTTCGAGTCCCCTAGGGAGCGCCATTTCGCACGCGCGCAGATTCCGTAACAGAGAACGGGGAAATCTGCCCGGGCTCCCAGCTGACACCCCGATCACACAGTGAGTACACCGCAAGACACCCCAATCTACGAGTCCGCCGGCCTGCTCCGGCGCCTGGCGGCCATGTTCTACGACGCCCTGCTGCTGTTCTCGGTATTGCTGTTTGCCACAGCCGCGGCATTGCTGGTCACCAAAGGCAGCCTGGATTACCACAGCCCGTTCTTCCGGACCTACCTGTTCCTGGTCTGCTTCCTGTTCTATGCCTGGTTCTGGATGCACGGCGGACAGACGCTGGGCATGCGTGCCTGGCGCCTGCGCGTACAGCGCTTCGACGGCAGCCCCATCACCCTCTGGCAGGTGCTGCTGCGCTTCCTGGCCGCCATACCCGCCTGGGCCCTGCTGGGACTGGGCTACCTGTGGATCCTGGTGGACAAGGACAGGCTGGCACTGCATGACCGGTTCTCGGAATCGGTGATTGTGCACCTGCCGAAGTAGTCCGCTGCACGCCGCATCCCTTGGCGAATGAAGGGAACATTCTGCTTTTTTCGCAGTTATGTAAGATTCACATTGATACAAAAAGCAGAATGTCCCCTTTATTGGGCTAGATACGCCTGATGGCCCGAACCCCAAGCAGCAGAACCAGCAGGCTGGGTGCCAGTGTGACCAGCAGCGGGTTCAGACCGTAGACCTGCCCCATCTGGCCGGCCACCTGACTGGCGAGGTAGAACCCGAAACCGGCCAGGGTTCCTATGAAGATACGCTGTCCGCTGCCTACCGCACGCAGTGACCCGAACACGAAGGGCACGGAGATAAACAGCATCACCAGAGCGGATAGCGGGGTGATAAAACGCCCCCAGAAGGCATAACGGTACTGCTTCGTGTCGAGCCCGTTGTCCTCCAGGTAGGTCACGAACTGGCGGATGTCATTGATCGCCATGTGCTCAGGCTTCAGGGCCACGATGTCGATCAACTCGGGCGTCAACAGCGAAGGCCAGGTTACCTCGGCCTGCCGGTGCGTCTTTACGCGATCCTGCTCGAACAGGGTCTGGCGTACGCCGCGCAACGTCCATTCCCCGGACAGGTAGCCGGCGCTGGCGGCGTGCGTGGCCGCGACCAGTTCCCGCCGATCGTCGAATTCAAACACGGACAGGTTCGCCAGCTGGCTGTTATCGATAATCCTGTTGACATAGATATAGCGCGATTCGTCGCGCACCCAGAGGCCGTGCCCGCCAATGAAACTGATGCGCTGCTCGAGGGCAATGGCACGTACTCGCTGCCCCAGCTGGTCAGCCACGGGTGCAACCCCTTCCCCCAGCGCTACGACGAAGATCAGCATGACCAGGCCAACCTGAAGCAGTGAGCGCACGATGCGCCAGACCGACATCCCGCCCGCACGCATCGCAATCAGCTCGCTGTTGGCCGCCAGTATGCCCATGCCGGTCAGACCGCCCAGCAGGGCGGCGGTCGGAAAAAATTCATACACGGTGCGCGGCAACCCGAGCGCAACATACTGCAGCATTTTGCCGACGCCGTAGGTGCCCTTGCCGATCTCGTCGATCTGGTTGATGATGGAAAAAAACAGGTCGAGACCGACAATCACCAGTAATGCCAGGCCCGTAGCAACGGCCACCACGCCGGCAATGTAGCGGTCGAGGATTTTCATTTCTGGCGCCGGGCCCGGTAGACCAGCTTGTTGATGTTCACCAGCAGGGCCAGGGCCAGCAAGGCCGGCAGCAGGTGCACCCACCAGAGACCCAATGAGGCGGGGATAGTGCCCTGCTCGACCCACACCTTGGCCGTCCCCAGCAGGTTGTAGTAGACGACAAACACCAGGAAGGCCATGGCCAGACCGCCGAACCGCCCCTTGCGTGGCGATATCCGGCTCAGGGGCACGGACAACAACACCAGCACCAGCACCGACACCGGGACCGACAGGCGCCACTGCAACTCCACAATATCCCTGCGTTCATTCGAGGACAGCAGCCTTGCCGTCGGCACCGCGTCCAGCTTGGGCGCCGGTTCCGCCTTGCCGGGCAGCTCGATGCGCACACCCTGGCGTTCGAACTGCATGATCCGGTACTCGGCATCCCCCGGCCGGCCTTCGTAGCGATGGCCGTCGACGAACACCATGTATTCGTCTCCGGTTTCGTCCATCATCCGGTGGGCACTTTCGGCCACCATCACCAGCGGGGCCCTGCCTTTTTTGCGGTCCTCGCGGACATAGACAAACAGGTTTTGCATGTCCTTCCTGTCATCAGACAGCCGTTCGGCATAGAAGGTCAACGCACCGCCGCGTATCTCGTTGAAGCGTCCGGCACCGAGCAGGGACACATCCGCCTCCTCCTGCGCCTGCCGCTCGAGCCGGGCGCCGTAGGACGCAATACCGGGGCTGACATACAGCGCCAGCCAGAGCAGCAGCAGGGCAATGACCACACCCATGGCCAGCAGGGGCTTGTAGATGCGCCACGGTCCGACGGCGCAGGCGGACAGCACCGTCATTTCGTTGTCCCGGTACATCCTGCCCAGTGCCATCACCATGCCCAGCGCGAGGGAAAACGGCAAGACATAGACCAGGAACCAGGCCGTTTTGACCCCGAGCAGGACAAAGACCACATCACCCGGCAGTTCCCCGGCCGCGGCCTGCGCCAGATAGCGCACCAGCCGGTTACTGGCCAGGATCAGCCACAGGATCAGGGTGATGGCCAGCCAGCTGCGCAGCACTTCCCGGAGCAGGTATCTATCGAGGATTCTTAACATGGGCTTGCCCGGCCTGCGGCATGAAAATCATGCCGGCATCCAGTACACTCTCCGCAGCTGTGACAACTGTATGAATGCGGTTACCGTATACCCAAGGATCGCGATCTGCAATCACCACAATCAGGCAAACAGGAGCACTGCATGAAATTCACCGTCAAGAGCGAAAAACCGGCTACAGTCAAGACCGGGTGCGTTGTCCTGGGCGTCTATGAACGGCGCAAGCTGTCGGAAGCCGCCAGCCTGTTCGACAAGAGCACACGTGGCCTGCTGACCAGCCTGCTGAAAGGCGGTGACATGGACGGGAAGTGCGGACAGACCTTGATCCTGCACCACCCGCGCGGGGCCAAATGCGAACGGGTACTGCTGATCGGCTGCGGGAAGCAAAGCGAATTCAACGATACTCGCTATCGTAATGCAGTGGCCAGCGCCGCCGCCGCCGTGAACCGCTCCGGCGCAAGCGATGCCGTGAGTTACCTGCCAGGACTCGAGGCCGGGGGACGTGACACCTACTGGAAGGTCCGCCAGCTTGCCGAGGTAAGCACCAGGGTCTTGTACAAACCTGACCAGTTGAAGAGCAAGAAGGACAAAACCAGCCGGCCCCTGCGCCGGCTTGCAGTCAATGTCGACAGCAGCGATACCGACATCGCACTCAAGGCGCTGAACCATGGCCAGGCCATTGCCGCCGGTATCCAGCTGGCGCGTATGCTCGGCGATCTGCCGGGTAATATCTGCACCCCGCGTTACCTGGCGGAACAGGCACGCGAACTCGGCAAGACTTGCAAGCAGCTCAAAGTGAGCGTCCTCGACGAGGCCGCCATGAAGAAGCTCGGCATGGGTGCCCTGCTCTCGGTCGCACGTGGCAGCGAGGAACCGGCCCGGCTGATCACCCTGGAGTACCGGGGCGGCAACCCGGACGACAGGCCCGTGGCGCTGGTCGGCAAGGGCGTTACCTTCGATTCGGGGGGCATCTCCATCAAGCCCTCCCCCGCCATGGATGAAATGAAGTACGACATGTGCGGCGCGGCCAGTGTCCTGGGCACCCTGAAGGCGTGCGTGGACATGGAGCTGCCGATCAACGTGGTGGGGGTCATCCCTGCGACCGAGAACCTGCCGGGCGGGAATGCCAGCAAACCGGGTGACATCGTCACCAGCCTGTCCGGACAGACCATCGAGGTGCTGAATACCGACGCCGAGGGCCGCCTGATCCTGTGCGACGCCCTGAGTTACTCTGAAAAGTTCAATCCCGAAGTGGTGGTGGATATTGCCACCCTGACCGGCGCCTGTGTCATCGCCCTGGGCAGCCATGCCGCCGGCCTGCTGAGCAATGACGATGAGCTGGCCGGAGAATTGCTGCGCGCCGGCACGGCCGCCGCCGACCGTGCCTGGCATATGCCCCTCTGGGAGGAGTATCAGGAACAGCTGGACAGTAATTTTGCCGATATGGCCAACATCGGTGGCCGCGAAGCCGGCACCATTACCGCGGCCTGTTTCCTGTCACGCTTTGCCGGGAACTACCACTGGGCGCACCTGGATATTGCCGGTGTTGCCTGGAAACAGGGCAAGGAAAAGGGCGCAACCGGTCGACCGGTTGGACTGCTGACGCAATTCCTGCTGGATCGTTGCGGTAGCGATTGCTGACACAAGGCCGATGACGCGCGTCGACTTTTATATCCTCGAGGGCAGCGGCGCCAGGGTACGCCCCCTGTTTGCCTGCCGGCTGGTGGAGAAGGCCTTTGCGCATGGACATCATGTCTACATCAACACGGAATCAGCAGATCAGCTTCACCAGCTCGACGACCTGCTCTGGTCATTCAGCCAGGGAAGCTTCATTCCGCACGCCATCTATGACCAGGCCGAATCGGAGCAAGCGCCGATCCTGCTCGGTCACGCGACCGAGCCACAGGAGTGCAACGATGTACTGGTCAATCTCTCACGGGAAGTACCGGCCTTCTTCAGCCGCTTCGATCGCCTGGCCGAGCTCGTGGACGGCGACGCTGCACAACGCGCAGCAGCGCGGGAGCGTTTCCGCTTCTACAAGGACCGCGGCTATACACTCAAGACGCACACCCTCCGGACCTAGCCATGTCCGATAAAGGCACCATGAAGGATGACGGTCTGCTGCTCGACGCCGACGGCATACCGGTCCTGACCAACACCATCAACCCCGATGCCCATGATATGGCAGGGGAGACTACGAATCGCAGCCAGGCCATATCGGCACCTGATCCAGCCACGGCACTGCTGGACTCGGAGGCAGTCCACCAGAAACTTGACGAGATTGCCGCCAGGATGACGGTCAATACCCGTCAGGACGTGGAAGCGGCGCTCAGGCCCGCGATCGAGGAGGCCATTACCCAGGCCCTGAATGTCAGTGGCGACAATATCTACCTGGCAATCAGCAAGCAGCTGGAGGGCGCCCTCCCCGACATACTACCCCATGTCCTGCAGGAAAAAGACGCCGGCGAAAACTGACGACCACTTCCGAATTATCCAGCCGGCTACGTTATAATTCCTGCCCCGACCGCGAGCCGGGCCTGTTTTTCACGTAACAAGAACCGCACATGGACAAAACCTACAACCCGCATGCGATCGAGCAGCGCTGGTACGAGACATGGGAACGTGAAGGCCACTTTGCGCCTTCCGGGGAGGGCCAGCCCTATTGCATCATGATCCCGCCGCCCAACGTGACCGGCAGCCTGCACATGGGACACGCCTTCCAGGACACCCTGATGGACGCCCTCACCCGCTACCACCGTATGCGCGGTGACAATACCCTGTGGCAGCCGGGTACCGACCATGCGGGCATTGCTACCCAGATGGTGGTGGAGCGACAGCTCAACAGCGACAACAAGACCCGCCATGATCTGGGACGCGAGGCCTTTATTGAACGCATCTGGGACTGGAAGCACGAGTCCGGGGGCACCATCACCCGACAGCTGCGGCGCATGGGCAGCTCGGTGGACTGGAGCCGGGAGCGTTTCACCATGGACAAGGGCCTGTCCCGGGCCGTCAGGGAAACCTTCGTGCGCCTCTATGAAGACGGCCTGATCTACCGCGGCAAGCGCCTGGTGAACTGGGACCCGGTGCTGCATACAGCGGTTTCCGATCTCGAAGTGGTTTCCGAGGAAGAGGCCGGACATTTCTGGTATATGCGCTATCCACTGGCCGACGGCTCAGGCCAATTGATTGTGGCGACCACACGCCCGGAGACCATGCTTGGTGACAGCGCAGTGGCCGTACATCCCGGGGACGAGCGTTACCGGGACCTGGTGGGCAAGACCGTCAGGCTGCCGTTGACCGATCGCGAAATCCCTGTCATCGCTGATGATTATGTCGATCCGGAATTCGGCACCGGCTGCGTGAAGATCACCCCGGCGCATGACTTCAACGACTATGAGATCGGCAGGCGGCACGACCTGCCAATGGTCAACATATTAACGATCGATGCCTCCATCAACGAGAATGCACCCGCCAGATACCGGGGACTGGACCGCTACGCAGCACGCAAACTGATCGTGGCCGATCTCGAGGAACAGGGACTGCTGGAGAAAATCGAGGACCACAGGCTGATGGTCCCGCGCGGCGACCGTTCCGGCGCGGTGGTGGAGCCCTACCTGACCGACCAGTGGTTCGTGAAGATCGGCCCGCTGGCGGAACCCGCCATCAGGGCCGTCGAGGACGGCAGCATCCGCTTCATCCCGGACAACTGGAAGAACACCTATTTCGAGTGGATGCGCAACATCCAGGACTGGTGTATTTCACGACAGATCTGGTGGGGACACCGCATACCCGCCTGGTACGACACGGACGGCAATATCTATGTCGGACGCAGCGAGAGCGAGGCACGGGAAAAACACGGGCTGGCCCCCGATATCGTGCTCAGCCAGGATGAAGACGTACTTGATACCTGGTTCTCATCCGCCCTGTGGCCGTTCAGCACCCTGGGCTGGCCGGAGGATACCGAGGCGGTCGGGACATTCTACCCGACCAGCGTACTGGTTACCGGGTTTGACATTATCTTCTTCTGGGTAGCACGCATGATCATGATGGGCCTGCGTTTCATGGACGATGTGCCCTTCCGCGAGGTCTATATCCATGGACTGGTGCGCGATGCCCACGGCCAGAAGATGTCGAAGTCCAAGGGCAATGTACTGGATCCGATTGACCTGATCGACGGCATCGACCTGGAAGCGCTGGTCGCGAAGCGCCGGGCCGGGCTGATGCAGCCGCAAATGGCCGACAAAATCGAAAAACTCACACGCAAGGATTTCCCCGACGGCATCCCTGCTTTCGGAACCGACGCCCTGCGTTTTACCTATGCGGCGCTGGCATCGACGGGGCGCGATATCAATTTCGACCTGGGCCGCATCGAGGGCTACCGCAATTTCTGCAACAAGTTGTGGAACGCGGCACGCTATGTACTGCTGAACACCGAGAACGAGGACTGCGGTCAGGGCGGCGGGGAAATCGAACTGAACGCGGCGGACCGCTGGATCACCTCACAGTTCCAGAAGACCACTCAGGAAGTCACGCAGTCCATCGGCAACTACCGCTTCGACCTTGCAGCGCAGGCCATCTATTCATTCACCTGGGATGAGTACTGCGACTGGTACCTGGAACTCTCAAAGTCCGTACTGATGGATACGGATAGCCCGGCTGCAGCAAAACGGGGTACCCGCAAAACGCTGGTCGGGATAATGGAAGCCCTGCTGCGGCTCGCCCACCCGGTCATCCCGTTCATCACCGAAGAGATCTGGCAACGCATGGCACCATTGGCAAGCATTGAAGGCGACACCGTCATGCGCCAGCCTTACCCGGCAGCGGATGACACACGCATCGACCAGGACGCCATTGATGAAATCGAGTGGGTCAAGGACTTCATCGTCGGCGTACGCAAGATCCGCAGCGGGATGAATATCGACCCCCGCAAACCGCTGCCGGTAATCCTGAAAAATGGCTCGGATGTTGACCAGGCACGGCTGGCAAAAAGCCGGCACTACCTGGTAACTGTCGGACGGGTCGAATCGGTGGAATGGCTGGAACCTGACCAGTCCGCCCCGGAATCGGCCACCGCACTGGTGGGCAACATGAAACTGCTGATCCCGCTATCCGGGCTGATCGACAAGGAGGCCGAGATCATCCGCCTGGCCAGGGAACTGGACAAGAAGGCCAGTGAACTGGATCGCTGTGAAAAGAAACTCAGCAATGCCAGTTTTGTCGACAAGGCCCCTGCCGCGGTGGTAGAGAAGGAAAGGTTGCGAGCGAACGATCTGAAAAGCGCCATCAGCAATCTGGAGGAGCAGCAACAACGGATTCAGTCACTCTAGAAGCCGGCTGCCTCACACCATCGTGTCGGGCTGGAACGTGGCCGACACAGGCTCCTGACCTAAACGCCCGCCAGTTTCATCACAAGCTGCACCACTCCCCAGACGGACAGGATAAAGATCACCGTCACCAGCAATCCCACGATAATGTAGTGGGACGGCTTGCCATAAACGAAATCCTCTTCACGCCTGCGCGAACTCTGTACGCCGAACATGCTGGCCAGCACGCTGCCCAGCACCCTGATTAATGAAGGCTGCTGCTGGTTGCTCTTTTCCGTACTCATCATCAGTCCCTGTTGACAGGCAGGCGGTATTTTAACCATACCCACCCGGTGTGCAATCGCGTGCCTGACCAGCCCCGGGGGCCACTGTCACCCGGCCCGTGGCATTCGTAGCCAGGTACAGCTGCGGACGTTACAGGCAACGCCATATCAGCTGAATACAAATTATCTCAATTTATTCAGGCAATTGCCGATAACTAACAGTGCAAAGGCGCAGTGACACTTGGCTATTAAAATCAGCCACTTATGCGATCCAGGTCACATGCTGCCTGAGATTCTTACCCGCCAGGGAGGCGTGGATATTGATGGTTTTTGCTACCCAATTGCAGGATACCGAAGAGAAACCGTATGGCCACTATCGTAGTCGTTGATGACCAATTAACCAGCCGGCAAATACTGGTCCACTTGGTAAGCGGAATCGAGGACGAAGCGGATGTACAGTCGTTCGCCAACCCGATCGAAGCACTGGACTGGTCAATAAGAAACAAGGTGGATCTGATACTCACGGATTACAAGATGCCGGAAATGAACGGTTTAGACTTTATCCGGAAGTTCAGGGCAAACCCTGCATGCGATCATGTCCCTATTATCATGGTGACATCAGTAGAAGACAGGAATATCCGTTACCAGGCGCTTGAAGCCGGCGCCACCGACTTCCTGATGAAGCCCGTTGACCATAACGAGTGTCGGGCCCGTTGCCGGAACCTGCTAACCCAGCACCAGCAATACAAGATCATCCAGGACCGGTCGCACTGGCTGGAACGCCGTGTTGCCGAGGCCACCAGCGAGATTCGACTACGCGAAAGGGAAACCCTGCTCCGCCTGGCCAAGGCAGGCGAATACAGGGACGAGGAAACCGGTAATCACGTAGTACGCATGGCCAAGTTTGCCCGCGTCATCGCAGAACAGATGGGATACACATCCGAGGAGGCCGATGTCATTGAAATGGCGGCACCAATGCATGACATTGGAAAAATTGGCATCAGGGATGACATATTACTGAAACCGGGGAAACTGACTACTGAAGAATTCGAGATCATGAAGCGGCACACACTGATCGGCCACGAAATACTGAAGGACAGCCCCTCCAAGTTCCTGCAAATGGGCGCAGTGATCGCGCTCAGTCACCATGAAAAATTTAACGGGGCAGGGTATCCACACGGGCTGAAGGGCGAGGACATCGCCCTGCCGGCAAGAATCGTTGCCATAGCAGACGTTTATGACGCGCTCGTGTCGGAACGGCCCTACAAACACGCCTGGTCCATGCAGGAAGCCCTTGATTACATGGATACACAACGCGGCCTGCACTTCGATCCGGAGTGCTACGACGCGTTCAAGGCCCAACTCGATACCGTCATGAAAATACAGGATATGCTTACTGACATAAAAGTAAGCCATGGCTAATGATGACAATACATCAGTGTGTTAGGATAATAGACTCATAAGAAGTAAGCGTTCTATTTTCAGAAATCCAGAGCCACAGGGATTCGAAAACTAAACCAGCGCCACCTGCCTACCATCGAGATGGATATAAACATCGAGTTCATCAGGAAAAAACTCGCACAGAAAGGTATCTACGGCCCCTCAAGCAAAGAACTTCGCCTCTACGAAGATCGATTAACGCGGTTCTTCACCAGAGAGTACAAGCGCTACACAGATAATCCGGTCTCATTACCTGAACTCGGCATCTCTACCAGTGAAGGACCCATCATGGAAGACACCGAGTCGCTGATGGATCGCCATTATGATGAAGATCTGGACTTTTTCAAAAGTTTTCTGGATACACGCTACCATGCCTATTCGATGGCCTATTATGGCGACACTCCAGCCAGCATTCGACAATCAGAAGCCACGCTTGAAGAAGCACAACATGCAAAGTTCGACCTGATAGCCGAGCGTGCACAGATAGAAGGACATGAGCGTGTTTTCAATATCGGATGCGGATTCGGCTCGCTCGAAACCTACCTCCTTGAGAAGTTCCCGAACCTGGAGATTACAGGAATAACACCCAGCAAGGTGCAGGTCGCCTATCTGAGGCAGCGGATGAAGGACCCCAATGATCCCCTGGGCAGCGGGCGGTTCACACTGATAGAAGGAATGTTTGATCAGTTATCAATAAAAAGCCATGGGTTGTCTGATTTTAATTTGATTATATCAATTGGCACCTTGGAACACACAAGAAATATGAGAATATTGCTTAAGTGCATACATAATTTATTGGCACCACATGGAAAAACATTTCATCACTTCATCACATCTAGCAGTGTTATTCCACAATTCCTGGACCCGGGAAAGACCCGTATCGGCCTGTATTTCCCCGGCGGGCGAGCATGGCCTCATGAAGAACTCGCCCGTCATACCGAGCACCTTGATCTGATTGGCCACTGGTTTATCAATGGTCTTAATTACTGGCGCACGCTTGATGAATGGCACCAACGCTTCTGGGAGAGAGCGCCATATCTGTACGAGCATATCTTCGACTCGAGCGCCATTGCGCACTGGAATA
>CAMYJZ010000016.1 GCA_947258845.1 uncultured Ectothiorhodospiraceae bacterium
TTTATCTCGTTGATAAATATGGTGGCCAGGGACAGAATCGAACTGCCGACACGGGGATTTTCAGTCCCCTGCTCTACCAACTGAGCTACCTGGCCGGGGAGAGGTATTAAACCGGCAGACCACCGGCTAGTCAAGCGGTGTGTGTGGTTATGTCCTGTTTTTCAAAAGAATAACCGCTAAGCCGATGATTGGCCATACTGCTCGCGGTAATAGTGCCGGTATTCCCCGCTGCGAACCCGGTCGCACCAGTCGCGGTGCTCCAGATACCACTGGATGGTCCGTTCGATACCGGAGGCGAAATCATGCGCCGGCGTCCAGTCCAGTTCGTCCCGCATCTTTCCTGAATCGATGGCATAACGCCGGTCATGACCGGGCCGGTCTTTCACGAAGGTGATCTGCTCGCGATACGGTGCCTTGCCCGGCTGCAGTTCATCCAGCCGGTCGCAGATCAGCTTGACGATATCGATATTCTGCCATTCGTTTTCACCGCCTATATTGTAGACCTCACCGGGTCTGCCGTCATGCAGAACGACCTCGATGCCACGGCAGTGATCTTCCACGTAGAGCCAGTCACGTACGTTCCTGCCATCCCCGTAGACCGGGATCGGCTTGCCCTCGAGCGCGTTCAACAGCACCAACGGGATCAGTTTCTCGGGAAACTGGAAGGGACCGTAGTTGTTCGAGCAGTTGGTGGTCAGCACCGGCATCCCATAGGTCTTGTGATAGGCACGCACCAGGTGATCCGACGCTGCCTTCGAGGCCGAATAGGGGCTGTTGGGTGCGTAGCCATGCGTTTCGGTGAACGGGGGCTCATCCGGGGCCAGGCTGCCATAGACCTCATCGGTGGACACGTGCAGGAAACGCAGCCCGGGTGAAAACCCATTCCACACGGTCCGGGCGGCTTCGAGAAGCGTAAAAGTGCCGTGCACGTTGGTCCTGATAAAGGCCTCGGGCCCGAGGATGGAACGGTCGACGTGGGACTCGGCCGCGAAATTGACCACGGTATCGATCGCCTCCTCTTCCAGCAGGCGTTCTACTGTCGGCCGGTCGGTGATATCGCCGTGCACAAACCGGTAACTGGCTGCCGATTCGATATCGACCAGGTTCTCGAGATTACCCGCATAGGTCAGGGCATCCAGATTGACAAGCCGGTCATCGGGGTAGCGGCTCACCCAGTAACGGATAAAGTTCGAACCGATAAAACCGGCACCACCGGTTACCAGCAGTCTGCGCATGCCTGCAACTCCTTCAGCATATTGATCAGGCTGTCACGCCACGGGGGTATGGGTGATGCCAGCCAGGGTTCAATCTTGCGGGTATCGAGCACGGAATAATGTGGTCGCGTCGCCGGTGTGGGGTATTCGGAAGTCGGGATCGCCTCGACCGTACGGGTCTTCAACCTGAAACCGAGCTGTGTGGCTTCTTCCAGGATCGCGCGCGCGAATCCGCACCAGGAAGTGTTACCTGCATTTGTAAAATGAAATACCCCGGACGCATCGGCCTCGATTAATGCCACCATCGACTGCACTATATCAGCCGTCCAGGTGGGCGTACCGACCTGGTCGTCCACCACCCGCAGTGGCTTCCCCTCGCCGGCGACCCGCAGCATGGTTTTGACAAAGTTGTGTCCGTGAATGCCATACACCCAGGCCGTACGCAATACAATGGCGCCCGGCATGGCGGCCAGCACGGCCCGGTCACCTTCCCACTTGCTGCGGCCGTAGACGCTCAGCGGAGTGGGTTCATCGTCCTCGCGATAGGGGCGTGACTGCTTACCGTCAAAAACGAAATCGGTCGACACATGCAGCATGCGACCACCGGTCTCCGCCGCCGCCCCGGCCAAACGACCGGCGCTGTCACGGTTGATGGTGAAGGCCTGCGCGGATTCGTCCTCGGCGCGATCTACCTGGGTGTAGGCGGCACAATTGATAATCCAGTCGGCCTGCACGGCAGCGGCCCGGGCAGCGAGTCCATCGGGATCGAGAAAGTCCATCTCCTCGGGCAGCGGCGCCAGTACCTCGTGGCCGAGACGGTTGAATTCCCTGACGACCTCGGTTCCCAGCTGGCCGTTTCCACCGGTTACCAGCACCCGCATCATGCTCCCCTGTATTGTGGGAGATGATCCTCGGCCTCGTTCAACCGCGGATTACGCCGGTCTTTATCCGACAGCGCATATTCCATCGCCGGCCATTCGATCCCGATTGCCGGATCATCCCAGGCGATGCCGTATTCATCGCCCGGCGCATAATAGTCGGTGCACTTGTAGAGAAAATCGGCCTGCTCACTCAGGGTGCAGAAACCGTGCGCAAAACCCGGGGGTATGTACAGCTGCTGCTGATTCTGTTCCGACAAAACGGTGCCCACCCAGCGACCAAAAAACGGGGAACCACTGCGAATATCCACGGCCACATCGAAGACCTCGCCGGTCACCACCCGTACCAGCTTGCCCTGCGGATGTTCCAGCTGGTAATGCAGGCCCCGCAATACCCCGCGGCTGGAGCGGGAGTGGTTATCCTGAACAAAGGATTCCGGCAGGCCCTGCGCGCGGTACTTGGCCGCGTGGAACGACTCCATAAAGAATCCGCGCGCATCCGGGAAGACATCCGGCTCGATAATCAGCACCTCCGGATGATCCGTGGGAATCACGTTCATGAACGGGACGATGCTTCGTCGAGGAGATCCAGCAGGTACTGGCCATAGCCGTTGTTACTGAGCGGCCTGGCCAGCTGTTCAAGCTGGGCGGCCGTGATGTAACCCATGCGGTAGGCGATCTCCTCCACGCAGGACACCTTCAGCCCCTGGCGCTGCTCGATGGCCTCGATATAGTTCGCGGCCTGCAGCAGCGACTCGTGCGTGCCGGTATCCAGCCAGGCGGTACCGCGCCCGAGCACTTCGACATTCAGGGCGTTCTGTTCGAGGTAGGCCCGGTTGATATCGGTGATTTCGAGTTCACCACGTGCGGAAGGCGTCAGGCCGGCCGCGATATCCACTACCTTATGATCATAGAAGTACAGTCCTGTGACGGCATAATGCGAGCGTGGCCGGGGCGGCTTCTCCTCGATGCTCAATACGCGGCCATCCGGGTTGAATTCCACCACGCCGTAGCGCTCCGGGTCGCGCACCCGGTAGGCGAACACCCTTGCACCCTCGGTCAGGGTGGCTGCCTGCTGCAGGGCGGTAGCCAGGCCATGACCGTAAAAGATGTTGTCGCCCAGGATCAGGCAGGACGGCTGGCCATCGATGAATTCCCGGCCAATGATGAAGGCCTCGGCCAACCCGCCGGGCGTGGCCTGCTCGGCATAGTGGAGATCGAGACCGAACTGGCTGCCGTCACCCAGAAGGTGACGAAAGTTGGGCAGGTCCTGGGGTGTCGAGATAACCAGGATTTCCTGAATGCCTGACAGCATCAGGATAGACAGGGGGTAATAGATCAGCGGCTTGTCGTATACCGGCATAAGCTGCTTGCTGACCGCAAGCGTCAGGGGATAAAGTCGCGTGCCACTGCCACCGGCAAGGATAATGCCTTTCATTTAAACCGCCTGCTGTAGGAGAATCAAAACAATAACATTGTTTTTCAATTCGCTGCTATGGGTCAGAGCTTGTCCGGCGACACAAACCCGCCGGGCAGATCCGCGCCACCACCGAAAAAGAATTTCTCCATTTCCTCTTCGAGAAACTTGCGCGCCTTGGGGTCGATGGGCGAGATCCGGTGTTCGTTGATGAGTATGGTCTGGTGGCGCAGCCACTGCTGCCAGGCCTCCCTGGAGACGTTTTCGAAAATCCGCTGTCCCAGCTCACCGGGATAGGTCGGGGCATCCAGGCCTTCGGCCTCTTTGCCGAGTATTACGCACTGCACCATTCGAGTCATACCGCTTCCTCATTCATTGCAATTCATTGATTCGTTGCAGCAGGCGTTCCACCGGCGCCGCGAAACCCAGTTCATCCCGGGAATCAGGTTTATACCAGAGCCACTCGCGTCCTTCCATGACAACAGCGGAACGCCCGTCGGTTGTCGCCAGGACCGGGGTGATATGCAGCTGGAAATGGCTGAAGCTGTGTCTTATGGCACGCCATTCGTCAACCAGCTGCACCTCACAGCCCAGGCGCTCGATACAGCCGGCCTCAAGCCTGTCGCCGGGCGCCAGCTCGGGGAAACTCCACAGGCCGCCCCAGATCCCGGCCGGCGGGCGTCTCTCCAGCAGGATCTCACCGGCTGCATTGCGCAACAGCAGCATGCGGGTCTTGCGCAGCGGCAGCGCCTTGCGCGGCCGCGGTGAGGGGTAGTCGGTCGCGCGTCCGCCGGCCCGGGCCACGCAGTCGGCCTGCAGCGGGCATCGATCGCAAGCCGGGTTGGCCCGGGTACACACGGTGGCGCCCAGATCCATCATGGCCTGGGTATAGGCCGCCACCCGGGTGTCCGGCGTGTACTGCTCCGCCAGCGCCCACAGGGCCTTCTGCACCGCGGCCTGTCCCGGCCAGCCCTCGATCGCATGGAAGCGTGCCAGCACCCGCTTGACGTTACCATCGAGAATGGGGTGGCGCTGCCCGGCGGCCAGGGCCAGGATGGCACCGGCGGTGGAGCGACCGATACCGGGCAGTGCCAGCAGCGCCTCCAGGTCCCCGGGAAACCGGCCCGCGTGCCGGTCGCGGATGATCCGCGCGGCGGCATGCAGATTGCGGGCGCGGGCGTAATAGCCCAGGCCCGACCAGTGATGCAGCACCTGGTCCTGTTCTGCCTCGGCCAGGGCCTGTACATCGGGGAAGCGCCCCATGAAGCGCTGGTAGTAGGGAATCACCGTGGCCACCTGGGTCTGCTGCAGCATGATCTCGGAGACCCACACCCGGTAGGGAGTGGGATCAAGCTGCCAGGGCAGGTCGGTGCGCCCGTGGCGGGCAAACCACGCCAGCACGCGTTGACTGAAATCCTCGGTGTTCACGGTGTCGCTGCCCCCCGGGCGCGCGCCTCCATAATGGCGGTGCTTTCGCTGACCTCCCTGATCAGCTGGCGCTCGAACAGCCAGGGCCCGATCAGCGGCGGCACCCAGAAGGCGGGCTCCAGTTTCGCGCTGAAGTGCATGGTGGTCCCGGACCCCGCTGGCGCCAGGTCCCAGCGCGCATACCCCTGCCTGAAGTCGCTGAGTGCCGGCAGGATGATGGCCTCGATACGGCCGCCGGGATGCCGGGTGATGTCCTGCACCTGGGTCACGCTGCGGCAGAAGAACAGGATGCAGGCGCGGATAACGGTATGGACGCGGTGTTTTACCGGACTGTGTTCCAGCAGGACGCGACTCTCTGTCAGCGATGAATTGATCTCGGTGAGGCGGTCATAGTCGGTGATCAGCCGCTGCACGGTTGCCGGTGGCGCGTCAATCCGGGCCGTTAGCGTCAGGGTAAAGACACCGTTATCCAGATCTGCGGATGAGTCGAGTATCTCGCCCGCCACGGCGACCAGTGGCACGCATAGCAGCCAGCAGGCGACAAGACGCACCGGCACAGCTGTGCCTTACCTGAACAGCCCCTTCAGCGGAAGATCCTTGAGCTTGTCCTTGAGCTGGTCCTGCACCTTTTCATCGACCTTCTGCTTGAGTTCTTCTTTCTTCTCTTCGACCTTCTCCTCGACCTTGGCCTTGGCCGCCTCGCTCAGGGCCGCACTGACATCCGGGGTGTAGCTCGGCTTGCTGAAGGTACCGCCGATGCGCACCGGGATGGCCACACCTTTGAGCTCGCCCAGTCCCTTGCCGCCCTGCCCCTCGATACTGCCCACGATCTTGGTGGTCAGCAGGTAGTCGATGGTCTCCTCCGGCAGGCTGGCCTCGCCCGCACCGGTGACCCGCAGTAACGGAGACTGCAGTGACAGGTCATTGTTTCTGACCACGCCGTTGGTCACGGTCGCCGAACCGCGCAACTCGGCAAAGTCGGTCTGGTTGGGGAGATTGTCAGCGGGCGCCGGCTGCCCCTTGAGCTTGGCCTGCGCGTTGCGAATCAGGGAGGCGATATTCACACCCTTGACGGCACCGTCCGTGAAGGCGAACGACGCCGTGCCATTGAGCGTCTGGCGCATCTGGTCCGGGGTGGCGCCGCGGCCATTCAGTTTTGCCTGAAAATCGGCCGTGCCCAGCAGCTTGTCATCCCCGGTCAGGTCCTTGAGCAGCGGCCCGGCCTGCACCCCGCTGACCTTTTCGTTCAGGGACAGCACCGGGGTGTCCTTGCGGGCATCCACGGTGATGTCACCGCGGTACTGGCCGCCGTACATCCTGGCGCCGGCCGGGTTGATACGCAGCAGTCCGTTGTTCGCCTTGACGGTGAACTCGATATCCGTGGAACGCAGGTTATAGGCCTTGAGGCTGGCAAGCTTCAGGGTGCCGTTGAGATTCAACCCGCGCAGGGTGTCGACCGGCAGGGCGCCGGCACCACCGGCCGCTGCCGCGGCCGGCGTGGCGGCGACCGCCTCGGTCTCGGCACTTGGCGGCGGCAGGTAACGATCCAGATCGATCTGGTCGGCCTGCAGCTTGAAACCGATGGCCGGCTTGTCGAACTGGTCGATACGTACGCTGCCGTTCAGCGCGGTGTCATCGAGCCGGAACTTAAGAGAAGTGGCCGCCGCGTGCCGGGTCGTGGCCTCCCAGTTCAGACTGGCATCGGCCTTGCCCAGCACGCTGCCGTCCGCGGTTTCCGGCACGGCCTGGCCCAGCCGCTTGATCAGCTCGCGCGGCACAAATTCATTGAGCGCCAGTGCGCCCTTGAAACGCGGGTCATCCCCGCCGATCGATGCACCCGTGGCATTGCCGGTGAGCTTCAGACCCAGCGTTTCGACAACCAGTTGCGGCATATTCAGCGTCTGCGCCTCCAGGTCCAGGGCAATATCAGTGGCCAGCGTGAGTTCCATCTGTCCGCCAGGGATTGCGTCGCCCTTCAGGTCGAGGACAAGGCGCGTCCCGCTGATATCGACGGCCTTGAGCGAGGAGGCGATCTTGACATCGCCCTGCAGATCAAAGCGCCCGGCCATGGCCGGCTCACCGGACTCGATCAGGAACTGCAGGTCGAGGTCGAAGGCCTCGCCGGGCGCGATGGCACCGGTGCTGAAGGCCAGGTCGTCGATGACATAGCGTGTGCCCGCGGTCTTGTCCTCCCAAAGGACCTCGGCATCGGTCACTCGCACCCCGCCGATCGCCAATCCGGCCAGCGCCGTGCCCGGCGCCTCGGCCTCCTCCGCTTCTGCCGGCTCACCCTGCAGGTCCTGCCAGTTGGTCCGGCCCTGGACATCCTTCGCCAGCCGCAAGCGCAGACCATCCAGCTTCACGGTGTCCATTTCCAGTTGCTTGCTCAGCAGCGGCATCAGCTTGACCCGCACCTGGACGTTTTCCATGCTGGCCATCGGCTGTTCACCGAAGCCCTCGGCATTGCCGAGACGTGTCGGGCCGATATCGAGTCCCAGCCAGGGAAACACCGACAGACCGATGTCACCTTCTATCGTCAGTGCACGGCCGGTCTTTTCCTCGACCAGCGTGGCGATCTTGTCCTTGTAGTCATTGGGGTCGACCAGGAATGGCAGTGCGATGGCAAGTGCGACCACCAGCAGGATGACGACTCCAACCAGGCTCAGAATAATTTTTATCAGCTTTCCCATGATTCCTGTCCTTGTGTCTGCAGGTGTTGAATACAGTAAGCCCAGTATAGTAACTCACATCCCTGTTTCCTATTGGCTGAAAGCTGCAAAAAGAAAAGGGGTGTGTGATTAAACCACACACCCCTTTCCGGGCAAGGCCCTGTGCCTCTCGGCACAGTGTAAACATTTGTTACAGACTTAGGCGCACTTGTCTGCCTTCACCCGGTTGGTACGCTCCAGGCGACGAGCCTTGAAACGCTCCTCGGCTTCCAGACGACGCTGCTCGGCTGCCTTGCGCGACTCGGCCATGCGAGCATCGACTTCCTGCAGGTAGGCATCACGGTCGGCATCCAGGGGACGGTCAAAACCGAAGGCCGGACGGTCGAAACCGAGGACCGGACGATTCTGCATGTCCTGCTGGATCTGGGCCTGCATCTCCTGCATGTGCTTCTGCATTTCCAGCATGTCGGCATTGCGCTGCTCGATCATTTCACGCTCCATCTCGGCGATGGGGGCAAACTGAGCGGCGTGGAACTCGGCAGCCTGGCGCTGGGCGTTCTGCATGTACTCGATGGCCTTGGCCTGCTGGTCGGCAATGGCCTGGCGCTGCTCTTCGGTCAGCTCAAGAGTCGGCTGCACCGGGGCAACGTAGGTCGGCTGAACCGGGGTCACGACACTGGACTGAACCGGAACCTGGACAGTCGTCTCGGCCGGAATCACGTCAACCGCAGGGGCAGGTACGCCGTAGCCGTAGGGGGCAACACCGTAAGGACCATAGCCGTAGTACGGGTAGTCATAACCGTAACCATGACCGCGGCCATAGCCACGACCACGACCGTGTCCACTGAAGCTCATGCTGAAACCGCCGTCGACGTGGCCGTCGCCCCAGCCGTCATTGCCCCAGAAACCGTCATTTCCCCACCAGGCTGATGCAGAAGCCGAAGCGACTACCAGCGTGGCAGCGGATATCGCGCTCACTAATATTTTCATGATGTGTGTCTCCATTAATTAAATTGATAAAAAAATAAAAAATTATTCACTGAACCAGAGGATCCGCAGTGCATAATAAGTATATTACTGTTTCCTTATTTTAACAAGCGAAAATATATCTATATTTCTATTAGCTAATACGCCTGAAAATAGATCAACGCCCCGAAGGCGATGACCAGCAACAGGTAACCAGCAATCAATTTTACGCATCCGTCGCACATGACAAGTCTCCTTAATATCTAATTCAATTAGCAATATTCTTCCTATTATCAGGATCACCTTAAACATCCCTGGATGCAGCCCGGGCCGGTTTTCAGCTCGGCCCTTCGAGTGTGCTGGACATACTTCCCTGTCCGAACCACCAAATTGCACCAGATACGATAAGTATATAATGAATCTCTTAAGTAGATATATGAAATATTTTATGTGCGTATATAAGAAACTGATAAGAAAGGGGTCCAGGGCATTGGGGCCGCCAGACCGGGCGGTCTCAGCCCGGCCCCGGCCAGGGAGCCGTAATTCACGAGGGAGGCAGGTCGCGCGGCGCGACCCGTGGACGCCCAGGTGGCCAGTCAGCAGCAAGGCATGGGCGGTCTGTTCGCGAATGGAGCGGGTGATGGGAATCGAACCCACGTTTGAAGCTTGGGAAGCTCCAGTTCTACCATTGAACTACACCCGCGACACGGTAGCCGCGTGATAGTTTACAGTCTCATATGTCGAATAGTCACCACCTGGCGATATCAGGGCCTGCAGGTCCGGGAACCAAACAACGACTATTTCGCTCAAATGAAATACTGTCGGGCGACTACACGTCATTTAAAACAACGCATACCGGGGAATAACCATGGGGAAACGCAGATTATTCAGTCAGCCACGCCGCACCATTCTTAAATCAGCCGGTTTTCTGGGCGGGCTGTTTGCACTACGCCAGGCACAGGCACACCACACCGAGACACATTTCGAGGATGACTCGAAACACCATATCGTCTACCAGTGCAACCAGGCGGACCCGGAATACCTGAAGCATATCCTGTTCTCGGTCGGGGAAATGCTGCGCAAGTACGGTGATGACGTCGAGATCGTGGTGGCCGCCTTCGGGCCCGGCCTGCACCTGCTCGGCAAGCAACCCAAGCGACCCATACCACCGGACCTGCAGCAGCGCGCGGCCTCGCAGGCCGACTACGGCATCGCGTTTCACGCCTGCGGCAACACCATGAAGGCGCTGGGCTGGAAAGAAGAGGACCTGCTGGATTTCGCAAAGGTGGTGCCGATCGGTGTCGATGACATCATGCAGCTGCAGGAAAAGGGCTTTGCCTACATGAGCTGGTAAAGGGCGCTGCGCCCGGAATGACGGCCTGTCAGCCGCGCCCCACCGGCCCGGCCGCATACAGCGCCGCGATCTCCTGCTCGAACTTTTCCAGTACCTGTGCGCGCTTAATCTTCAGCGTTGGAGTCAACAAGCCGTTATCCACGGTCCAGGGCTCGCGTACCAGGATCACCCGCCGCACCTTTGCATAGCCCGGGAAGTCACTGAGTCGTTCCCTGATGGCCTTCTGCAGGTGACTCCGCAGTTTTTCATCTGACAGGCTGGTATCGTCATAGGGGTCCAGGCCGTAGTGACGGGCCAGCCCCAGCCAGCTGTCCGGATTCAGGACCACGATAGCCGCCAGGTAGGGCCGGCCCTCCCCTACGACCAGCGCCTGGTCGATCAGCGGGTCAAGACAGATGGCCAGCTCCATGTCCATGGGCGGTATCTTTTCGCCGTTTGACAGCACCAGGATATCCTTGATGCGGCCGGTTATATAGATATGCCCGTTTTCAATACGCGCCTGGTCACCGGTGTGCAGCCAGCCCCGGGGATCGATGACCTCGGCGGTGGCCGCGTGATTGTTCCAGTAACCCCGCATCATGCCCGGCGTCTTCACCAGCAATTCCTCATTCTCACCGACGCGCACCTCGACGCCATTCAATGGCACACCGACGCTGTCCGGCTGGTTGTCATCGGGTATGTTCACGCTGATGACGGGACTGGTCTCCGTGAGGCCATAACCCTGCAGGATCGGCACACCCAGTCCGATGAAGGTTTTGGCCACCGGCAGCGGCAGGGCCGCCCCGCCGCTAACGGCCAGGCGCAGACGGCCGCCGAGTTTATCCGTGACCTTGCCGGCAACCAGCCGGCGCAGTATCGGCCAGGCGAGCAGCTTCGGCCGCCAGCCCGCGCGGCGCTGCTCGCGTTCGAAGCGGTGCCAGCCGACCTCCGTGGTATAGCGGAACAGGGCACGGGCCAGGGCGCGTTTTTTGGCCATCTGCCCGTGGATACGCCCGAAGACGCGCTCGAAGATGCGCGGTACGGCAATCAGCACCGTGGGCCTGACCTGCTGCAAATCCTCGGCCAGCTGCGGAACCGAACGCGCATAGGCCACGGTGGCACCGGCCATCATCGGCAGGTAGTAGCCGGCGGTACGTTCCAGGGTGTGCGACAGGGGCAGAAACGACAGGAACAGGTCTTCCTGGTAGCAGTCGATCATGGTGAGGGCGGCATGCGCAATGGCCAGCATATTGTGATGCGTGAGCATGACGCCCTTGGGCCGCCCGGTCGTTCCCGAGGTGTATACAATCGAGGCCAGTGCCTGCGGGTCACCCTTGCGTGCCACCAGTGCATCCGCCTGTTGCGGCAGCCAGTCGGCCACGAAACGCACACGCCCGTCATCGTCCAGCCCGGTCGGCGCGGCCTCCGGGCGGTTAAGGATCAGTATCCGCTGCAGGTCGTCGTGCTGCCCGAGCGCAGGCGCCAGCCGCTGCCAGCTCGCCGGGTCCTGCACCAGCAGTATCCGGACCGCGGCATCCTTGAGGATATAGCCGATGTTGTCGGGACGGTCATCGGTATACAGCGGCACCACCACCAGCCCGCAAGCCAGGGCCGCCTGGTCGAAGAACACCCATTCCCTGCTGTTGCGCAGGTGCACGGCCACCCGTTCACCGGGCTGCAGTTCCTCGGCCGCGAAGGCAGCGCGCCAGCGCGCCACGGCGTCACCCACCTCTCCCCAGGAGGTATCCCGCCACTGCTGGCTGGCGGCGTCAAAGTGGCGGTAGGCCAGTGCCCCGGGCGTGCGCCTGACCCGCTGGTACAGCAGCCCGTCCAGCGTGCCGGCGATCTCCGCCGAAACGATGTCCTCGCTCCATTGGCCCGTAAGCCCTTCTTTGGCAGGGGTATAATCTTTCGCCATACAATTACGTTAGAATGTCTTCCCGAAGCAATGCCATTCCCGGATCAACTGTCATGCATATCATACTGAACGGTTCCCTCAGAGAGGTGCCGGACAATCTGACCGCCGGCGACCTGATCGTCGAGCTGGGCCTGATTGACAAACGCCTGGCGGTGGAGGTCAACCAGCAGATCGTGCCGCGCAGCTCCCTTGCCAGCCACCCCATCAAGCCCGATGACAAGATCGAGATCGTGCAGGCCATCGGGGGTGGCTGAACAGTCACTGTCGCGATCATCATTCCCGAAGTATCAGCGAGTCAAATAGTTATGTCCACAGTCATGCACTCACAGCCCAGACCGGCCGCGGATCCGCTGGTCATCGCCGGCGTTGAATACCAGTCCCGCCTGCTGGTGGGCACCGGCAAGTACCGGGACCTGGAAGAGACCCGGGCGGCCACCGAGGCCAGCGGCGCGGAAATCGTCACCGTGGCTATCCGGCGTACCAATATCGGCCAGAACCCCGATGAGCCCAGCCTGCTGGACGTCATCTCGACGGACCGCTATACCCTGCTGCCCAATACCGCCGGCTGCTACACGGCCGAGGACGCGGTGCGTACCTGCCGCCTGGCCCGGGAACTGCTCGACGGCCATGACCTGGTCAAGCTGGAGGTACTGGGTGACGAGACCACCCTGTTTCCGGATATCGTGCAGACCATGCAGGCCACCGAGACCCTGGTCAGGGACGGCTTCAAGATCATGGTCTACACCAATGACGACCCCATTATCGCCAAGCGCTTCGAGGACATGGGCTGCGTTGCGGTAATGCCGCTGGCGGCGCCTATCGGCTCGGGGCTGGGCATCCGCAACCCCTACAACATCCTGACCATTGTCGAGAATGCCAGCGTCCCCATCCTGGTCGATGCCGGCGTGGGCACGGCCTCGGATGCCGCCATCGCCATGGAACTGGGTTGCGACGGTGTGCTGATGAATACCGCCATTGCCGGCGCCCGGGATCCGGTGCTGATGGCCTCGGCCATGAAGAAGGCCATCGAGGCCGGGCGCGAGGCCTTCCGCGCCGGACGCATTCCGCGCAAGCGTTTCGCCAGCGCCTCGTCGCCCATCGACGGGACGTTTTTCTGAACCGGGAGAGGCGCGAACCTGTTCGCGTGTGGTGCACCCGAACAATCGCGCCTGCGAGGCGCTCCTACAATACCCGTTTTACGTTTTACATTTCGCGTTTTACGCTATTTATCTTTCCGTGTTCTTCCGTGGATTCCGTGGCTAATTCCTGGTGCGCGCAGCGCACCCTACCCGATCGCGCCTGCACCCGATTAAGCGCCGGGCATAAACGAGGCACTCCTGCAATTCGCGTTTTACGTTTTTATCTTTCCGTGTTCTTCCGTGGATTCCGTGGCCAATCCTCGGTGCGTAAAACGCACCCTACCCTCACGTTTCACGCTTCACGTTTCACGCTTCACGCTCCAGGCCTCACGCTTGAACACCCGCCAGCCGCATAACCGGGAGATCCGCTCCTTTGTCCGCCGCGAGGGGCGGCTCACCCGCTCGCAGCAGCGCGCACTGGAACAACTGTGGCCACATTACGGACTGGAAGCCGGCCAGCACCTGGACCTCGACCGGATATTCGGCCGCCGGACCGCGCGCACCCTGGAGATCGGTTTCGGCAATGGCATCTCCCTGGCAGACATGGCGGAACGGGAACCGGAATCCGACTTCATCGGGATCGAGGTCCACCGACCGGGGGTCGGTCACCTGTTGCTGGAACTGGAACGACGCGGACTGGAAAACGTCCGCATTATTTGCGATGACGCCGTGCAGGTACTGAAGCATTGCCTGGCGGATGACACCCTGGACCGGGTGTTACTGTTCTTCCCCGACCCCTGGCCCAAGAAGCGCCACCACAAGCGCCGCATTGTGCAGCCCGCATTCATCGAACTGCTGGCACGCAGGCTGAAGACCGGCGGTATCCTGCACATGGCCACGGACTGGGAGGATTATGCCGGGCACATGCTCGCGGTCATGGAAAAGGCGCAGGGTTTCCGCAATTGCGCCGGCCAGGGGCACTTTTCGCCGCGTCCCGGCTACCGGCCGGTGACCAAATTCGAGCAGCGCGGCCAGCGACTGGGCCACGGGGTGTGGGACCTGCTGTTCGAAAGGATGCCCGCGGTGGCGTCTGATCCTGATTAGCCGCCGGCCGACTCCAGCGCCAGTTCCGCCTCGGTCTTGAGGCCGAACTTTTTCATCGCCCAGGAGGGGGGACAGAAACCGGTAAACGAACTCTGGAAACAGTTGAACCCGATAAACAGGGTCACCCAGGTCCACAGGGGATTGTGAAACAGGGCCAGCAGCGCGGTCAGCATGACCATGGTGCCGCCAAAGGCAAATAATGTTCTTTCAATAGACATGATACAGGCTCCTCACGGTTATTTAGCACCCAGACCAGGATGACGCCCCCCCCTGGCGGTACCCGGCATTGCGAATTGATAATGCAGGGATCCCGGCCGCATGGCAACGTGGCCGGGAAATGAACCCTTGTCAGGCCCGGGCACCTTCAGCCATCGTGGCCATCTTAAGTGGGCAGGTGTCGGCATGGTTGTCGCCGAGCTTGTCCCAGGCATAGTTGAAGGCGTGGGTACGCAGCGCGAAGAAGTGGTCTGCACCGACCTTTTCGATCAGGCCGGTGCGACGGAAAACGTCCCAGACCTGTTTCTTGGCACGCGCGACCAATAGATCCACGCCGGCCTCCTTGAGCTGCTCCCACAGGTGATGAAGCATTTCCTCACCCGTGGCATCGATCTCGTTGATGCCCTCGGCATCGATGATCACGAACTTCAGGTCCGGCTTGAGGGCGACGCGCTCCAGCACCTTGTCCTCGAAATAACCGGTATTGGCGAAATACAGGGAACCGTCGAAACGGATCACCGCGATATTGCGGCAAGTCTCCAGCTTGTTGATCTCGGCATCGCGCAGGGTGCCGTCGGGCGCGCGCGACAGGGCGGCGACACGCGGCTTCATGCTGCGATACAGGAACAGCATCAGCGACAGCATGACGCCCGCCATGATGCCCTTATCCAGGTGCGGCGCCCAGACCAGGGTCAGGGCAAAGGTGATGATCGCCACCACGCCGTCGTGGCGCTGCACCCTCCAGGCATACTTGATGGGATCGATCTTCACCAGGTTGATCACCGCCATGATGATGACCGCGGCCAGGGTCGCCTGCGGCAGGTGATACAGGAGCGGCGTCAGGAATAGCAGTGTGATGCCGACCACGACACCGGTGACCACGGCCGAAAACCCGGTGATCGCTCCGGCGTTGATGTTGACGGCCGAACGCGAAAAGGAACCCGACACGGCGTAACCCTGGGAGAGACTGGATGCGATATTGCCCAGGCCCTGGCCCACCAGCTCCTGGTTGGCGTCCAGCTTCTGGCGGGTACGTGCGGCCATGGCCTTGGCGATCGAGATGGCCTCCATGAAACCGATAATGCCGATGGCAATCGTCACACTGAGCAACTGCACCATGGTATGCAAATCGAAGGTCGGCAGGGACAGCGGGGGCAGACCCTGCGGGATGCTTCCCACGACCTTGCCGCCCATTGCCTCGAAGCCGACCTGCCAGGAGATCAGGGTGGTGACCACCACGGCGGTGAGTACATTCGGGATCCTGGACAGGAAACGCTTCATGACAATCATGATGCCCAGCGACAGGATGGCCATCAGCATGGTTTCCATGTGGGTGTTTCGCATCGCCTCCACGATGGTGTTGAACACCGTGACATAGGTATGGTCGGCCTTCTCAACGGTCACGCCGAACAGCTTGCCGAGCTGCGAGGTGCCGATGATGATGGCCGCGGCATTGGTGAAGCCGATCACCACGGGGTGGGACAGGAAGTTCACCAGCACGCCCAGTCGCAGCAGCCCCAGGGCCATCTGGAAGATACCCACCATGAGGGCCAGCATGATGGCATAGGCCACGTACAGTTCCGGACTGCCGCCGGCGATCGGCTCCAGTGCCGAGGCCGTCATCAGGGACACGACGGCCACCGGCCCCGTCGCCAGCTGGCGCGAGGAACCGAACAGGGCGGCGACAATACCCGGCAGGAAAGAGGCATAGAGACCGTAGTAGGGTGGCAGGCCCGCCAGCTGTGCATAGGCCATCGACTGGGGCACCAGCACCAGGGCAACGGTGATACCGGCGATCAGGTCGGCCTGCAGAGTGGTGCGTTTCCTGAGTTCGCCGATCCAGCACAGAAAGGGAAAAAACCGGCCTTTCAAGTCTTCGCAATTATCTTTGTCAGCCATGATCTCATCCGTGGTTTCGAGACAATCACCGCGAATGCGGCGAAGGACAGCCGATAATTATATTCTAATTCCCTACCTGACTGGAATCGCCCGCAGTAAAATTTTCCCTGGTTCAGGCCGGACAGACCATGTCCTGAGCCCGGACCCGATCCCCGAAATAATGCTATCTCATTGAAATTTATATTAATGAAAGGTCGACAGCGGCATTTCCTGGGAAACGAACTTGAGGCAGCCGGTGCAATAGTGGTTCAATACGCGGCTTCGACCCGTTGGGTGCGCCGAACATACCGGCATTAATCAGGCCGTCCAGACCGTCGCCACACCGGCAACGCAGCCCGAAGCTGGATCGCAACAATCAATCAATAGATAAGGACTCAGGAGCCTCTCATGTCCAGAAAACATCCGATTATCGCTGTCACCGGCTCTTCCGGTGCAGGTACTACCACGGTCAAGGTGGCATTCGAGCACATATTCCTGCGCGAGGGGGTCAACCCGGTCGTCATCGAAGGCGACAGCTACCACCGTTTTGACCGCGTCTCAATGAAAGAGGCCATGACCAAGGCCGAGGAAAGCGGGGACACCCACTTCAGCCATTTCGGCCCCGAGGCAAATATCTTCGACAGGCTGGAGGAGACCTTCAAGGCCTACGGAGAGACCGGCAGCTGCGAGCGCCGTTACTATCTGCACAGCGATGAAGAGGCCCAGCCCTTCGGGCAAAAGCCGGGAGAGTTCACCCCGTGGGAAAATATCGCATCCGGCACCGATCTGCTGTTCTACGAAGGCCTGCATGGCGGCGTGGTTACCGATAAGGTCAACGTCGCCCAGCATGTCGACCTGCTGATCGGCGTGGTGCCGATAGTCAACCTGGAGTGGATCCAGAAAATTCACCGCGACTGCGAACAGCGTGGCTACTCGGCCGAGGCCGTCACCGACACCATCCTGCGACGCATGTATGACTATATTCACTACATCACGCCGCAGTTCTCGCGTACCGACATCAACTTCCAGCGGGTGCCGACGGTTGACACCTCCAACCCGTTCATCGCCAGGGACATCCCGACACCGGATGAAAGTTACGTGGTGATTCGCTTCCGCGACCCCAGGAAGTTCGACATCGACTTTCCGTACCTGCTCAGCATGATTTCGGACTCCTTCATGTCACGGCGCAACAGCATCGTGGTACCGGGCGGCAAGATGGGCTTCGCCATGGAGATCATCCTGGCACCGATCATGCAGAACATCATGGAGAACCGCACCAGCGCCTGATCTCCCCGCACCATGCGGCGGGGCGGACAATCCCGTCCCGCCGCAAACCCACTGCGACCGACGACGGTCGTACAGCACCTCTCATCTCCAGGCTCCCCGGCACCGGCCGGTCCGTCAGGTAATGCCCCTGCGAACCTTGCCAAACGGTATTGTTAATCTATACTTCGGTAAGCTGTAATCTATCTAACAGGGGCAGTAGCTGGAGGGGGCAAGCGTGATCATCACGACCACCGATCCAATTACCGGCGAAGATCTCAGCAATCTGGAAGTCAAGCCCTTTGTAATCGAGGGCGAAGGCCACCTCGCGGTCAAGATCTACTTCGAGTCCGAGGAAACCCGGCGCTGCTACCTGAACATCGAGGTCGAACATCCCGGCCAGGACTTCCGCCACAACCTCAGCAACCCGGACCCCAACGTGGCGGACTATAACTAGCCACCCGTCAGCTCATACCCCGGCCCGTACACCATGTCAGCAATTGAATATTATCTTAAGACCTGCCGCGAACTGGCGCGCTTCTGTTCGCGTAACGGCTGGATCGACAATGCCTCGCTGCACTATGCCGTCGCCTGGGAGAGTGATAATGCGGCCCGCGTCGATATCGAGTTCGACGAACTGCTGATGGAGGGCGGCGCTCACCAGCCCCTGCGGGTGAGCTGCTGCGGCCAGATGCGCCTGTTTCTCGACCACAACGGGCGGGTGATCAGCTCCGAGATCCTCTAGTCCGGCGCCTGCGGCCAGCGTCAATTGCTGCACGCCCCCCGCCACGGCCATGTAATAATTGTCACTGAACACGCGAGACAGGGGCTGGATACAGCAACTCGCCCGGGTTCATATGGAAATCCACAAAACACTTTCGATCATCCTTGCCGGCGGCACCGGCTCGCGCTTATACCCGCTTACCGCAGAACGCGCCAAGCCCGCCGTCCCCTTCGGGGGCAAGTACCGCATCATCGATTTCACCCTGGCCAACTGCCTGCATTCGGGATTGCGCAAGATCCTGGTGCTGACCCAGTACAAGTCGCATTCCCTGCAGAAGCACCTGCGTGACGGCTGGTCGCTCTTCAACCCGGAAATCGGTGAATACATCACCCCCGTGCCGCCGCAGATGCGCAAGGGGGGCAAATGGTATGCCGGCACCGCGGATGCCATCTACCAGAACCTTTTTCTGCTGGAGCGCAGCAGCGCTGACACCATCCTGATTCTTTCAGGTGACCACATCTACCGCATGGATTATGCAGCAATGCTGAATTTTCACCACCGGCAGGAGGCCGACATCACCGTCGCCTGCATGAAGGTAAGGCGTGACGAGGCACACGGTCTGGGCATAATGGGCATCGATGCCGAGAGCCGCATCAATGCCTTCGAGGAAAAACCCGACGAGCCGATGACCATCCCCGGCGACCCGGAATACTGTCTTGCCTCCATGGGCATCTATATCTTTTCCATGGACCAGCTAAAACAGCAGCTGGAAGCCGATCATGAAGACACGGACTCGAGCCACGATTTCGGCAAAGACATACTGCCGTCCCTGACCAGGACTCAACGTCTGTACGCCTACCAGTTCGGCAACTCCACTGGCCGTGTGTCACCTGACAACTACTGGCGTGACGTAGGCACCATCGACGCCTATTACACGGCCAATATGGACCTGCTCAAACCGGTACCCCCACTCAATCTCTACCAGGATGACTGGCCGATCCGCACCTACCAGTCCCAGCCACCGCCGGCACGAACCGTTCCGGGTGTATCGGGAACAGAGGGCATAGCCATAAACTCCATCATGGCCGGTGGTGTCGTCATCGCCGGCGGCAGTGTCCAGCACTCCATCCTGTTCCCGCGCGTGCACGTCGGAGAAGAAAGCGTGGTCAGGGACTCGATCCTGTTCGAGGGCGTACACGCAGGCAACAATGTCAGCTTGCGAAACTGCATTATCGACAAGAACGTGCAGGTGCCGGACGGCGAGACCATCGGGGTCGATGCCCGCAGGGACAAGGAGCGCTTCAGCATCTCACCCAACGGGATTGTCGTGGTACCCAGAAACTACCGCTTCACTTGAGGCACAGCTGGCTAGAAATAAAGATAGCCATCCTCGACCAGGCGCTCGACCTCCCCGGGGCCATAGGGAACCTGCTCTATGAACGACGGGATGTCATCGGGCCCGATGCCACGCGCCTCCATCATGGTCTGGCAAATTCTGATATCCACGACGTCAAAGGCATCCAGCCTGGCGGCCTCGTCCACGATGTCCTTGTACTTGTCGTAATTCCTGATGGAGAAGAAATCCACCTCGGGACCGTGCAGGACCAGCACGATGCTGGCCTCTTCGCCGGACGACCGTGGCTTCATCGCCAGCTCGCCGGCGCGCTCGAACAGGACCGCCAGCTCCGCCAGTGTATGCACGCTGATGTCCAGCACGGTGCGCCCGGAGCCGGCACCGGGCAGTGGCGTATCAGCGGGCGGCAGGACTGCCCCACCCTCGCCGGCAAGGTCCGTATCGGTCTCCGACTGCCCGGGGGCATGCAACTGCAACTGGTAGATCAGTGCCACCAGGCCCGCAACCAGCAACAGAACGAATAGCCGCTTCATTTTTTCATCCCATGCCACCCGGCAGGGTCGCAATATATTGATAATTATTGCCTCATGACAATTCTAACCTGCCATGCCGTCGCAGGTAAGCACAGCCCCGGCTCCATTTCGGGTAAAATGCCCGCACTTCAAACATCCGGTCTGCAAGCAGATGCCCGATAAGCAGAGTTAAAAATGAATACCGCCTACAAGCCCGCTGAAAACAAGACTGATATACGTCATAACCGGCAGATCGCCGTCTGGTTGCTGGTCTGCTGCGCCATGGTCTTTTTCATGGTCGTACTGGGCGGGGTCACGCGCCTGACGGGCTCCGGTCTCTCCATGGTGCAGTGGGATCCGATATTCGGGGTGGTCCCGCCGCTTGATCAGCAGGCCTGGGAAGAGGTCTTCGATCTCTACAAACAGTCGCCCGAGTATCAGAAAATCAACATCGGCATGGACCTGGCGGGATTCAAGCAGATCTACTGGTTCGAATTCGCCCACCGCCTGCTGGGCCGCACCATCGGGATGGTGTTTCTCATACCGTTCCTGTTCTTTCTTTTTAAGGGACGCATGCACCGGCCCCTGGTACCCAGGATGGTCGCGCTGTTTGTGCTCGGCGGCCTGCAGGGTCTGCTGGGATGGTACATGGTGAAGAGCGGCCTGGTGGACAACCCGCATGTCAGCCAGTACCGGCTGACGGCACACCTGGGTCTGGCGATTGTCATCTATGCCTACATGTTCTGGATTGCCCTGGGCCTGCTGCCAGAGAAGCCCCGGAACAACCCGGCAGCGGTACCGCCCGGTCTGCATCTGTTTGCCGGCCTGCTGGCCGGCCTGGTTTTCATCACCGCACTTTCCGGGGGCTTTGTCGCCGGGCTCAAGGCCGGCCATGCCTACAACACCTTCCCCTTGATGGACGGACGCTGGATACCCGAGGTCATCTTCATGCAGGAACCCCTGTGGCGAAACTTCTTCGAGAACATCGCCACGGTCCAGTTTGATCACCGCGTGCTGGCCATCACCACCTTTATCGGCGTGGTTAGTCTCTGGATCTACGGACGCAAACAGAATCTCTCGACCCAGGTACGCACCGGGCTACACCTCATGCTGCTGGCTGGCGTGCTGCAGGTGGCACTGGGTATCTCGACCCTGCTGCTGCACGTACCCACGGCCCTGGCCGCCACCCACCAGGGCGGAGCCTTGCTGCTACTGACGGTGATACTGTTCGTGAACCAGCGCCTGCTTAAGCGGGCCGGATAGGAAGGTAAGGAAGAGGAACCGCAGGTAGACACCGGCAGGCCGCCAGGCCTGCCGGTGACAAGAGATTACAGGCTGTTGTAGTAGGCCGCGAGATTGTCGATGTCCGCGTCGCTAAGCGGCTTGGCCATCGGGCTCATCATGGGATCGTTACGGGTCCCGTCACGGAAGGCCTTCATCTGCTTGACCATGTAACCTACCTGCTGTCCGGCCAGGTTCGGCCACAGGGGGTTATTGCTCACCCCGGCAGCGCCGTGACAACCGGCACAGGAGGCGGCCTTGGCCTTGCCGGCCCCGACATCACCCGCCAGCACGGAACTGCTGAGACCCAGCAGGGCACTCATCATGACTACGCTTGCGATTTTTTTCATTGCGTCAACTCCACTTTGTTAATGAAACCAGTCAGCGTTCACTCAACCACGCTGCTCAAGAAAATTGCCGTTATCTGCGCACATTTTGCGCGCAATTATTAACTGCACGAGCGAGCAAGTATATTAAAGCACGATAAAACACAGCAACTGCAACTGTTTTTGCATGAATTAACAATATGTTACAAATTCGAACCAGCTCGTCAAAGGGGCCGTTTTGCGTCCAGGCCGGGTAACGCCTTGAATCTACTGAACCCGCCCCATCACCGCGCCCGGCAGTCAGGCACCGATCAGGCGCCGCCACCAGCGCCGCCGGTTGCCCGGCAGCGGGACATCCGACTGGAGATCGACGGGTTGCAGCCTGGAGAGGATCCAGCCCGGCAGGGGCGGGTTGTCACTGAATCCGCAGGAGACACCCAGGTTGTTGGGGTCGAAGATCTTTACGAATGCCGGCGACTCGAGGGAGTCCGCATAGACCACACCGCAATAGTCCTCGTCGTGCTCCTTGTGCAGCAACTGGTCGATTTCCAGCAGGAAGGCCTTCAGCATCTCGCCACTCGCCGGCTGCGTCGGTGGCGGCTCGCCAATGGCATAGATATACCAGCCACCCGTGGCGTCCTGGCTTAACACATCCCAGAAATCATCCAGCTGCTCCCAGCGCAACACGCTGATGAAGCGCCCGCGAAAGGCCTGCCTGAAGGGGTTGTTGGTAGTTTGATCCATGGATCGCCCGCCTGTTTTCGGCCACCAGAAGACCGTTTATGCGTTGTAAGGGCATGACAAGGATACCAGCAGCCGCCCGTTAACTCATAGGACCGGCCATCCGGCTGCCGGTTCACTCTCGCGTATACTTCGAATCTGTCTGAACATTATTCCCGACCAACAGGCAACAAAATCAGGCGACAACCCCCATGGACCCCGATTTCTGGCATGAACGCTGGCAGGCCCGGCAGATCGGCTTCCACCAGGACGAGATCAATCCCTACCTGGTGCGTTACTGGCCGGAGCTGAAGCCTGACGCGGGTGGGCGTGTCCTGGTGCCCCTGTGCGGCAAGAGCCGCGACCTGATCTGGCTGCTGGACCAGGGCCATTCCGTGGTCGGTATCGAGGTCAGCCCGATTGCCGTCGAGGCCTTCTTTGCGGAAAACAACATGGCCCCGACGGTCACCCGCGAGGCGCACTTCAGTCGCTGGACATTCGATAACCTGGAACTGTTGTGCGGTGATTTCTTTGCCCTCGACCGACCCGATATCGGAGAGATAGTCGCCGTATACGACCGTGCCGCCCTGATTGCCCTGCCCGCGGACATGCGGCCCCGCTATGCCAGCCAGCTAGCGGGCTTGTCAGGTGATGCGTCCACTGCACTGCTGGTCACGCTCGAATACCGGCAGGATGAAATGAACGGCCCTCCGTTTTCAGTCGGCGATGCGGAGGTGCAACAACTCTTCGGGGCCCGCTATACCGTCGAGCGCCTCTGCTCCACCGATGTCCTGGAAGCGAACCAGCGCTTCCGGGAACAGGGTGTCACCCGCCTGGACGAAAAGGCATTTCGCCTGAGCAGGCCATGAATCCATCAAGGAAAGTCTGATCAGGCCGCCATTCCGGGCTGGCAGTCGCTTTGGGCATCCTGCCCTCTCGCGACACTTGTACGTGGCCCAGGCCAGCCTCTCGACCGCTTCCCGGTCTCACCTTCTCCACATACATCGTCCATGCAGTCGTCGCAATGACGAATCATTCAGGCCTTCGATAAAAAAATGGCGCCATGGTGGCGCCATAAGGGGGGATGGAACACTTTATTCAGTTTTCAAGCTCGGCCTCGTCGGCGACACCGTCAGTAGTAAGTTCGTCCTTGACCTTGACAAAGAAACCCGTGTCACCCTGCTGCGTGCAGAATTCCACCGCCGTCTGCGGACTGATCAATATTTCGTTCTGATCGCGATATGTCGTCAAGCCATCGCTGAGTGTATAGCTCAGACCCAGGATGGTGACCTGGGAGCCGTCACAGCTGTCCACCGGACCCTGCAGGACATCGTCATCTATCTCATCACGACGCACTTCCGTCGCTATCAGGTCACCGCTGGCATCGTCCTCATATGCCTCGATTTCCAGAAAATCACCGGCGTTGATTTCATTCAATGCCAGCAGGTCCTCGACCCCGGTGTCATCGCGCAGTGCAGTCTGGCTGTCAATCGTCACAGTCAGGTTATCGGGATGCAGTATCAGTGTGATGCCGCCTGAAGCTGTATCTATGGACTGGACACGCGCCTCAATCTCGATATCACCACCACGCGCCTCCACCTTGATGGCCCGCAGGACGCCATCCGTGATGGGACCCTCGACCTCGACCTCCATGCCGTCGGCAAGCGTAGCCTCAAGACTGGCCGGCGTGAACACGGCCCCCGTTGCATCAACCGGCTGTCCGGCCACATTGAAGGAAGCGATACTGCTGAACCCGGACACCAGGCCCTCGATACTGACCTTGTCGTCTCCTGTGGTGTCATCGAATCCCTCGTCCTCAAGCTCGATGCGGATCGCGTCAATGGAACTCGCATCCGTCAGGATGCCCTTGACCTCGACAAACTGGCCATTGCTGACCACGCCGCCCGGCATTTCGGTCAGGTCAGTCGTACCGTCGTAGACGATATCAGTGGTGCCGATGTTGAAGGCCCCGCTACAGTCACCCGTGCAACCCTCTACCGTGCCCTTGATTTCCACTTCGGTGGTACCGAGCACCAGCAAGCCCTTTTCTTCCAGGCGGGTGGCCACCAGTGTGCCGGCCTCGTCCACAAAACCGCTGATTTCTACCACGACACCGTCGGCCACGCCTGCATAGGTGGTATTGGCGAACGCGGTGGAGCTTAAACTGGCTACCACGCTGATATCGAACACGTTAAATGACTTGGTCTGTGCAGCTACATCTTCGGAAAGATTCGATACGGGCCCTTCGATTTCGTCATCATAGACAATGCTGTCCGCCGAACCGGTCACGCCATCGTCGTTCAGAATGCCGGTGACGGTCACCACCATACCGATACCCAGATCGCCCTCCACTGCCGTATTATCATCGTCGACATCAAAACTGGTGCCGCTGGTCTCGAACTCGACCCCGTTGACAAACACACTACCAAAACCGGTAATGGTGCCGAAGGCCGTAATCCCGGTTCCGCCGATGCCGCCACCGGCGAGGGTGCTACCACCGCCACCGCATCCGATAGCAGTCAGGATCGTGACCACAAGGGAAATTGCCACCCAGGCTTTATGGATTGAATAACGCATGTCTGCTACTCCTCTTCGGAATCCCGTTCGTGATAGTAAATACCCAGACTGATGTACTTCCCCTCGTCATCACTGTCCGAATCAACTTCGTGACGTGAATATTGCCTGTCCAGTTGTTCCAGCAGGCTCTGCGCTTTTTTGAAAGACATTTTCTTGAGTTTCGTAACGGCTGCAGGATCGATATTGTCGTAGGCGACCTTGCGCTGGAACAGCAGGTCATCGGGTCCCGCAGTGAGGTTGTGATCGATGGTTGCGATTAATTCGCCGACATCCGTTCCGAGGATCTGCAGGCTGTTAATCGGGTCATTGCCAGGCACGTAGGCATGCCGGACCAGCCGTACCTTGCCCTTCACCTGCCTGACATTGCCGGCCTCCTCCAGCATCGTCAGCATGGCCTTGGTCGGGATATCGCCGCTGTAGTCCCTGACCAGATCGGCAAAGGAATTACGTTTGCCATCGACGGGCAGGTCTGCCGGCTTGCCGCCGGCATCGTGAAAGCGCTCGTCATGCAGCCAGCCGCTGATCACCCGTATGCCGCGATTGAAACGTTCCTGGCTGGCGGAATCGGCCGGCCCCTCCATTTCCAGCAACCGCTTGACTTCCTTGCGTGTCAGGCCGGTCATGGCTGACACGCGCGAGACCGTCTGCTTCTTGCCCCTGGGCGCAAACTCCTCGAAGGCCACGTCGACGTACACCTTCCTGGCAAGCTCCGTGAAACTGCCATAGGCCACGCCATTGCGCAGCAGGATACGCACCAGCGGCCGCAGCAGGCGCAGGATGGATGCAGAGAGTGCCTTGGTGAGCTTATTTTCCAGCATAGTTGGGAATATAGTCCCAATTTTAGGGACTGTCAAGATGTCGCCCCATAGCCGGCTTGAGGTATGCCTCTTTATAATAATTGCAGCTTATCGCGACCTCGCTACGCAACAGGCAATCAGGACGGGAAACCGGCTCAGGGGTTGAGCAGGAACCGGGTCCAGCCCTGGTCTGTCTTGTCGTAGCAGACCCGTTCATGCAGGCGGTGCCAGCCGGATTTCCAGAATTCGATCCGCTCGGGCACCACCCGGTAACCTGGCCAGTGCGGTGGCCGCGGCACCTGCTGGTCGACGAATTTGTCGTGGTATTCGGCCACCCTGCGTTCCAGTGTTTCCCGGTCAGCCAAGGGCTCTGACTGCTGCGACGCCCAGGCACCCAACTGGCTGTCACGCGGTCGTGTACGCCAGTACTTGTCCGCCTCGGCATCGTCGATCACCTCGATCATGCCGTCGATGCGCACCTGCTTCATCAGCGGCTGCCAGAAAAAGCACAGCGACACCCGGGGGTTCGCCTGTAATTCCCTGCCCTTGCGGCTGAGACTGTTGGTGAAAAACACGAATCCACGTTCATCCACTACCTTGAGCAGCATGGTGCGGACCGAGGGCCGCCCTTGGGCGTCTGCGGTCGCCAGGGACATCGCGGTCGGCTCACGCAGGTCCGTCTTGCGGGCCGCATCGAGCTGCCTTCTGAAGCGCTGCAACGCTTCGTCCAGTAGTAAATCCGTTGATGGCTCGTTCATAGGGCAAGATTTCCTGTCGGGCTGAAGTTCGTGACCTCCAGCCGACCCAGCCGGAAAATTATGAATAATTGATGCATATGAGGACGTTGCGTGCGCCCGCCCACGTTATGCCGGCTACCGTGCCATAAACAGTCACGTTATACCACTCGAAAAATTGATCCAGATCAAGGTCTGCCCTGACCGCCCTCTCTATAATTTTTACCCAGACAGTGATTAAGGCTCCTCCAGCTTTTTATCTGTACATCTGTCGAACACAACTCCCACACTTGCGCGGACACCCCTGTCCGCGTTTTTTTGTACACGCAATATCTCCTGCTTATACCCGCCATACCGGCAGCGCACGATAATCCGGATTTACGCAGTGAAGTTGATTCAGGTCAATTTGCCTGGTAGATCAAGGCTTGCGAGCACTGTGGCTCACATGAGGCCTGCGACCATTGCCTTGAAGCGGGAGCCGGCATCGACCTGCTGCCACCCGGGTTCTGCCCCAACAGGGAGGCACTTGCCCGGGTGAAGGAAAAACAGATCGGCCGACATGCTGCGCGCACGGGGCGGCCGTCATCGACTGTGCGGTCCCTATTCCTCGGCTTTGCTCACATCGTAAAAGATGGAACGCAGGTCACTCTCCCAGCGTTCGAAGATGACCGGATCCACGGCATCGCCGGCGATGCCCGCGTAGACACTCGGGTGGGCAGACACCAGGATGGTTTGTGAACCCTCGGCGAAGATGGAAATCTTCGGTGGCAGGTAGGGTGTCAGCTGCGGGGCCTTTTCAGTCAGGTACCTGATT
>CAMYJZ010000017.1 GCA_947258845.1 uncultured Ectothiorhodospiraceae bacterium
TGCCGCGAGAGGCGGGAACGAAGTGGTAGGAGCGCCTTGCAGGCGCGATCGAACTGCGAGCACGACCGGTTGTATAAAACCCGGTCAGTATGCTGCGCCCGATCCTGATGTGCGGCGGTGTCTACTATTCCGTGCAGGGTGACGACGTTCGGGTGTATTTCCCCAACCCGAAGGCCATGCTGCCGGTCAGGACCCGCAGCGGCGGCACGGAACGGCTGGCGTGGGGCCGGCGTCATGATCAGGCCGGTGAACTGCCGCTGGGCGGCTGGGCGCGGCTGGACGCGATCTACGGCGGTCGCTGGGACCGCTGGTTCCCCCTGCCGGTCAAGCTGCCGGTGAAGAGTTTCATGGAAAAGGACTTCGAGGGCCGCAGCCATTGGTATGATCTGACCAAGGGCCAGTGGATCCAGGGGCTGGTGGCGCGCAGCGGGCACGAGCGGCGCGTCTACGTGGTTACGGTCGAGCCGGAACTGGCGGATGCCGTGCACGCGCGCTGGCCGCGGGTCATGAGTGGATAGGTATTGATATTCCTATGTGCGGACGTTTTACCTTACACACGCCAACCGAAGAATTGCGGGAGCATTTCGGGGTGGACGCGGTGCCGGACATCGGTGCGAGTTATAACATCGCGCCGTCACAGTCGGTCCCCGCCGTGCGGGTTGCCGACCGGCAGCGTGAAATGGTGCTGCTGCGCTGGGGCCTGGTCCCGTCCTGGGCGAAAGCAGCCAAAGTCGGTTATCGCATGATCAATGCCCGCGCCGAGACCGTGGCCGACAAGCCGGCCTACCGCGCCGCGTTCCGTCGACGGCGCTGCCTGATTCCTGCCGATGGCTTCTATGAATGGCAGCAGACCGCCGCGGGCAAGCAGCCCTGGTACTTCCGCATCAAGCGGCGCGGCGTATTTGCCTTTGCCGGCCTGTGGGAGCATTGGGAAGGCAAGGACGAGGTGATCGAGTCCTGCAGCATCATTGTCACCGGGGCCAACGACACCGTAAGGCCGGTGCATGACCGTATGCCGGTCATCATTGAACCCGCTGATTACGAGCACTGGCTGGACCCGGAGGTCCGGCAAGCAGGCACGTTCAAGCCCCTGTTGCGCCCCTACCCTGCCGATAAAATGATTGCCTGCCCGGTCAGCACGCGGGTCAACAGCCCGGCCAACAACGATGCAGACTGCATCGAGGCCGTGGACGCATGAGGAAAAATCTGGGTGGGGCGTAGCGGAAACCCGGAATGACGAAAGAGGGGTTAATCAGGTCTTAGCAAATCAGAATCCTGGCCTGGATGACCCGTACTTTTTCGGGTGACCGCCTTATTAGTATTGGTGCCCGGGGCCGGAATCGAACCGGCACGGTGTTGCCACCGAGGGATTTTCTTACCCGCTACAACTTTCGTTGCTGCACATACAGTGTGCATTTGGGGTCTGGACTTTCTCTTTGCCATATCACGCCGTACACGTGACACAGGCAGGAGCCGTCAAGTCTCTACACTTTCCCGGAAACGGTTCCGGGCTTAGCTCGGGATTGCCACCACCCTGGGGTGCTGAGGTTTCCCCGAATTTGACTCCATTCACGCCAGGTGTTTCCAGCCTGGGTGCTCAGGCTCATTGTAAATGTTATGGCCTTGCCGCGAAACCGCTGAAGTGAATGCAGAGCGGGCATGGAACTGCCGCGGCGGGTACTGCAGGAGGTTGCCAGGTGGATCAGCCCTCGGCGGAGACGATGGCGGGCCGTGCCGGCTCCAGAGTACCGCGCTCGATCAATTCATCGCGCTCCATCGGCATGCCGGTGAACTGTCCCTGCATCACGTCGCAACCCAGACGCTCGAGCTGTTCCCTGGTGGCCCGGTCCTGCACGCCTTCTGCCACCACCGACATGCCGAGGTTGTGCGCCAGATCGATGGTCGCGCGCACGATCACCGCATCGTTCTCATCCTGCAGCATGTCCATTACAAAGGACTTGTCGATCTTGATCTCGCTCACGGGCAGCTGTTTGAGATAGGCCAGCGATGAATAGCCGGTACCGAAATCGTCGACCGATATCTTCATGCCCATTTCGTTCAGGCGATTCAGTACATCCAGTGCGCGTTGCGGGTCCGCCATGATCGCCGATTCGGTAATTTCCAGCACCACCAGAGAGGGATCTACGTCATGGGTTTTCAGTAATTTCTGGAAGGTATCGGGGATCATCGGGTCGATGAGTTCACGCGCCGATATATTCAGGGACACGCCGGCGTTCATTCCCTGTGCGTTCCAGTATTCACAATCCTTCAGGCCCTTTTCAATCACCCACAGGGTCAATGGCCTGATCAGGCCGGTGCGTTCCGCCAGCGGGATAAACTCGTCCGGAAACATCATGCCGTGTTCGGGGTGTTGCCAGCGCACCAGCGCCTCCGCACCGGCTATCTGCCCCGTCCGTAGGCTCACCTTGGGCTGGTAATGCAGTACCATACCGCCTTTTTCTATGGACTGGCGCAATTCGCCCGACAGGCTCAGCCGGCGCTTGCTGTTGGCATCCAGAGACGGGCAGTATTGCCCGTAACCGGTGCGGGCATTCTTGGTGGAGTACATGGCGACGTCGGCACGCTGCATCAGTGTGTCCACATCGTCACCGTGCTGCGGGTAGACGGCAATCCCGATGCTGGCGGTTACATCCAGATTGATGTCGTGAATTTCGAACTGGGGCTCCAGGGCCTTGAGCAGTTTTCTGGCCACATCTTCAGCGGCCTTGGGCGTGCTGATGGCGGGTAGCAGCACGGCAAATTCATCACCTCCAAGACGGCCCACGGTATCGATGTCCCGAACAGTGTCCTTGAGCCTTGATGCGACCTGCTTGAGCAGGCGGTCGCCGTTGTAGTGTCCCAGGGTATCGTTGATTTCCTTGAAGTGGTCGAGGTCCATGACCAGTATCGCGAACAGCTTGTCATCACGTTTCGCCGCGCTCTGGACCTGCAACATCCGGTCGAATAGCAGTACCCGGTTCGGAAGTCCCGTCAGCAGATCGTGCGTGGCCTGGTAATTGGCCTTGTACTCGATGGCATCGGCCTGTGCACGCAGATCGCTGGTCTGATCCATGATCACGACACTGGCCTCGTTGGCCATGACCGTGTTGGCGTACTGGCCCCACATGACAAACAGGAACGGCATCAGGTCCAGGACCCAGAGGGCGAAGTTGGTCTTTTGCGCATAGACCATACTGTCGAGATTGATGCTGCCCGATTCGATAAAACCGGCCAGGCTGGTGGCCAGCAGTATGCACATCACTGATATCAGCAGGCCGATAATGGCGTGCTTGCTGACTCTGGACCTTAGCAGGCGTGTGGTTGAAGATATTGTGTCGTTATCGGAAGCCATAAACGTGATTACCTGTGCGCAGAGATTTAGGTGGTTTTTGTATATCCGTCTACCGGTTAACGACCGCTTATCAGGAGTATTTAGCGCAAACCGCCGGGGCGGCGGCCAGGATGTTGCTGTGGAGGCTTCCATCGCCCGGGAGGCTATTAAGGTAGAAACACAGAATATCAATACAATTTATTGATATTTATGTAATAATTACATAAGAATGGAGGCTGAGGTCGGAATCGAACCGGCGTCCACGGCTTTGCAGGCCGCTGCATAACCACTCTGCCACTCAGCCATTACGGGGGTATCGCTGCGCCGCGCTTGAAAACCCCCGGCTGGCACCCTGGGTCTCGTCGCAGTGAAATTGGAGCGGGAAACCAGATTCGAACTGGCGACCCCAACCTTGGCAAGGTTGTGCTCTACCAACTGAGCTATTCCCGCTTGGGTAAACGAATATTCTATCGTCAGGCGTTGTTCTGTCAAGCACCCAGTAGGTGTGCCTGATTTATGCCCGGTGGATTTTCGGGTGCCGGCGGGACGGGTTTGCGGTACGTACGGCACACCCCGGGGGATGCTGATGCCTCGCTCAGTCGTCCCCTGGCTTGCCGCTGATAATCGGCCAGGCTGCCTTCAGGTAGACAAACATTGACCAGATGGTCAGGGTGGCGGCGACATACATCAGGACCATGCCCGTATCGTGGGTTGGCAAGGGACCCAGTGGTGTTTCGTAGAGCAGCAGCAGGATGGCCACCATCTGTGCCGTGGTCTTGACCTTGCCAATGATGGACACGGCCACCTTGGTACGCTCACCGATCTCGGACATCCATTCACGCAGGGCCGAGATGGCAATTTCGCGCCCGATGATAATGGCGGCAGGGATGGTGAAGATAAAGCTGGGATTTGCCTCTACCAGCAGTACCAGCGCAATTGCGACCATGAGCTTGTCGGCGACGGGATCCAGGAATGCACCGAATACCGAGAGTTGTTTCAGGCGGCGTGCCAGATAACCGTCCAGCCAGTCGGTCAGGGCAGCAAGACCGAAGATGGCTGTGCTGGCGATATTCGACCATTCGAAGGGCGAGTAAAATATCACCACAAAGACCGGTATCAATAGGATCCTCAGCAGTGTCAGCGTATTAGGGATATTCCAGTGCATTTTTTCTGTCAGGCCGAGTCACCGTGGAAGGCGTCGTAAATCTGCTGGGCAAGCGCACTGTTTATGCCCTTTACCATCAACAGGTCCTCAACGCCCGCGCGCGCGACTTCCTTTAACCCTCCGAATTGTTTTAGCAGCTGTTGGCGACGTCGCGGACCAATGCCGGGTATCTGCTCCAGGGCCGACGTTTTGCGCGACTTTGCCCGACGTTGCCTGTGTCCGGTAATGGCAAAGCGGTGCGCTTCATCACGAATCTGCTGAATCAGATGCAATGCCGGTGAATTTGACGGCAGCGCAAGCGGCTGTCGCCGACCGGGGCTGTGCAGTGTTTCCAGGCCGGCTTTCCTGTCGGGTCCCTTGGCGACGCCGATGATTCGCACGCCCGAGACCTGCAGTTCTTCAATGACCCTTGCGGCAGCCGCGACCTGCCCCTTGCCGCCGTCGATGAAGAGCAGATCAGGCAGTCTGCCCTCACCTTTCATCAGTCGCATATAGCGCCGGGTCAGGGCCTGTTCCATGGCACCATAGTCATCGCCTGGCTGAATACCTTCTATGTTGAACCGGCGATAATCCGATTTTAATGCCCCCTCCCGTCCGAATACAACGCAGGAGGCCACGGTCGATTCACCGCGGGTGTGGCTGATATCGAAGCACTCCATGCGTTCCGGCTGTTCCTCGAGCCCGAGCGCCTGTTGCAATTCCTGCAGGCGCCCTGTGTACCCCTGGCGCGTATTGAGGTGAGTGGTCAGTGCCTGGCCGGCATTGTTGACAGCCAGTTCGAGCACCGCCTGGATCAGTTCCTTGTCTTCCAGTGCGTGGCTGAGCAGGAGTTCAGAGGGGATGTGTTTACCGAGGTAATACTGGGTGATGAAGGCCGCCAGGATGTCGGCCTCGCCGGCCTCTGCAGGAATCTTCGGAAAGAACACCGTGTTGCCCAGATTCCGGCCGCCACGGATAAAGAATACCTGCACGCAGGCACTGCTCCGGTCGGCGGCGCAGGCGATGATATCGAGATCGCCCCTCTCGTTGCTGACGTATTGTTTTTCCTGGACGCGCCGCAGGCTGGCGATCTGGTCGCGGCACTCCGCGGCCTGTTCGTAGTCCAGGCCGGCTGCGGCGGTTTCCATGCGCCTGATCAGCGTATCGATGATGGCGCTGCTTTTGCCCTCGAGGAACATGACCGTATTGTCGACATCCGCGGCGTAATCTTCCGGGGATATATAGTCCACGCAGGGAGCCGTGCAGCGTTTGATCTGGTACTGCAGGCAGGGCCGGTTGCGGTTTCTGAAGAAGCTGTCCTGGCACTGGCGAACCTTGAACAGCTTCTGCAGCAAATGCAAACTGTCGCGTACGGCACCCGAACTGGGATACGGGCCGAAATAGCGTCCCTTGCGACGCCTGGCGCCGCGGTGAAAACCCAGGCGCGGGAAGTCCGGATCTCCGGACAGGTAGATATAGGGGTAACTCTTGTCATCGCGCAGCAGGATGTTGTAGCGCGGTTTGAATTTCTTTATCAGGTTGTTCTCGAGCAGCAGGGCCTCGCTCTCGGTATGGGTGACCGTGACCTCGATGTCCGCAATCTGCTCGACCAGTGCGCGGGTCTTGGGGCTGAGTCCACTGCGCCTGAAATAGCTGGCCACGCGTTTTCTGAGATTGCGTGCCTTGCCTACATAGAGCACGCCACCGCTGTCGTCCAGCATACGGTAAACACCTGGACATGATGTCAGTGTGTTCAGCAGGTCACGGGCATCGAATGAAGTGTTCTCTTCCTGCATGTCGTACCGGGATGTCTGCAGCCGGTCAGGCCCGGTGCCCGAGGTGTTCGCAGGCGATACGGAATATTGCCTTGAACATTGCCGGCGTCAGGCGGCGTGTCTGGGTGTTGTAGCGACTGCAGTGGTAGGAATCAACCAGGACTTTTCCTGCGCGGATCGGGTGTATGTTTGCATGTCCGAAGGGCCAGGCTGAAAGTCGCAAGCCATAGGCGCGCAGGACTGCGTCATGGGCGATCTTCCCCAGGGCGATGATCACCGACTGTTCCGGGAGCAGATCCAGTTCCGTGCGCAGGTAGCCGTTGCATTCCTTGATCTCCTCAAGCTGCGGCTTGTTCTGCGGCGGCAGGCATTTGACCGCATTGGTGATGCGGCAGTTCGTCAACTCGAGGCCGTCACTGGTGGAGATCGATACCGGCTTGTTGCTGAGGCCGAATTCATACAGCGTCTCGTAGAGCAGGATACCGGCATAGTCACCGGTAAACGGACGCCCCGTGGCATTGGCGCCGTGCATCCCGGGTGCGAGTCCGACGATCAGCAAGCGCGCGGCGGGATCACCGAAAGGTGCGACCGGACGGGCATGGTATTCCGGGTGTTTCTCCCCTGTCTGGTCGAGAAAACTGGCCAGCCTGGGACAGGATCTGCAATCGGGATTGAATACGGTGGTAGCGGCAGTCGACATTCAGGGCTTCGATGAATTCGCATTACAGGTTGGCACGCACCACTGCGCGCAGGATGGTGCTTGCAATGTAAAGGGTATTAAAACGGAATGCCAGCCTGCCCGCCTCGATGGGCAGGCGCTCGGCCCCAATGCTCGAATGCGAATTAACAAGATTACATAATACTCGGTAATTATACGTTTATTCTGGCATTTTCGAGGCTGAGAGCGGGGTTCGCTCGGGCGTCGGGCAAGTCGTGCCCCGGATTAGCGACAGGGTAATCCGGGGTTGCCGTTGCGGGTTACAGCACCTCGCGCCAGCCGCTGACGTTGCCCTGCCCGGTGCCCCGGACACGACAGGTAGGGTATGCCGGCACGGCACCAGTGGGCGGGAAGACTAATGCAGGAGCGTCTCCTCGACCAGGCCATAGCGAATGGCAAGCCGGGTGAGCTCTACGTCGTTGTCGACGCCGAGCTTTTCGTACAAGCGGTAGCGGTAGGTGCTGGTGGTCTTTGGGCTGAGGCAGAGTTGCTCGGATATCTCCTTGTTGCAGATGCCCTGTGCCACCATCAGCATCACCTGCAGTTCCCGCTGGGTCAGCAGCTCCAGGGGCGGCCTGTCGCCGTGCTGGATAAAGGTCAGCGCGAGTTTCTGGGCGATATCCCGGGTGATGTACTGATTGCCGACATGGACGGACTTGATGGCGCTGATGATCTCGCTGACATCGCAGCCCTTGGTGATGTAGCCGGCGGCACCTGCCTCGAGCAATTGCGACGGGTAGGGACTCTCGCCGTGGACCGTGACCGCGATGACCCGTGTCCCCGGCGAAGATCGGGTGATCCGGCGGGTCGCCTCCAGTCCCCCGATACCCGGCATACTGACATCCATGAGGACGACATCGGGGTGCGTGCTGCGTACCTGCTTGATTGCCTGCTCGCCATTTTCAGCCTCGGCTACTACATCGATATCCTGCACGTCCTCAAGGATCCGCCTGATACCCGTGCGTACCAGTCCATGGTCATCAACCAGCATTACATTGATCATCGTCGCCCTCCTCCGGGGATGGTTTGGTGAAAGTAATCCCGACTGTTCTTATTGTTGACTGAAAGGCTATCATCGGGAAAAACCGGGAACAATGGGAAAAATCCTACAAGCTTGTAGGAACCGGGTGGCCCACGATCCGGACTCCCCTGCGAGCGCGCAGGAGCAGGCAGCATCACGGGTATCCAGAGACTACCGACCTATTCAACTGAGTAATGACACAATGAACCGTTTCCAGACTCTCCTTATCAGCCTGATTTGTGCCCTGTTCCTGCTGGGCGGCTGTGAACGGCTTGCCGAGGAAGGCACGCCGGGTACGCCCGATGCGGCGGCGATCACTGTAAACAACCGGGGTGTCGGTCTCATGGGGCGTTTCGATTACGAGGCCGCCCGTGAGGTCTTCGCCGCCTTGAGCAAGGACTACCCCGGGGAGCCGGTGTTTCGCACCAATCTGGGTATCGCCCTGATGAACCGGCAGCAGGAAGGCGACGAGGCAGAGGCGCTGGCCCTGTTTCGGTCGCTGGTGGAGGAAGGGCCGGAAAATCTCCGGGCACGTTACTGTGCCGGGTTGCTGGAGTTCCGTCGCGGGGAACTGGAGCAGGCTGCCGGGCACTTCGAAGCAGTGCTGAGTCAGGATCCTGATGATGCCTATGCGGCCTATTTCCTCGGCCAGACCCTGCAGCAGCAAACCCGGAATGCGGATGCCGTGCAATGGTATCGGCGCGTACTCGAAACCGACCCGTATCTGCGCAGCGCCTACTATGCCCTGTCCCAGTTGTACCGCCAGCTTGGCCAGGTGGACGCGGCCCGCCAGCAGATCGGGCTGTACCAGAACCTGGCGAACAACCCGCGCGCGCAGCTGGTCGAGTTCAAGTACCTGCGCATGGGTCCCCGGTGCGAGGCAGCGGCCATTTCATCCGGACCGGTTCGCAGGGTACTGCCCGAGGGTCTCCTGTTTGCCGCTTCCCGTGCCGGTATCACGAACCTGGTAACCGAGACCAGGCGTTCCAGCGCACCACCCACCCTGACGACGGTGGATATCGATGCCGACGGCCGCCAGGACCTGTTCGTGGCCGGCGCGGCGAGTTTCCGCGGTAGCGCCAACACCCTCCTGCTGGGTCAGGCCGACGGCAGTCTTCTGCCGGACTCCGGTCACCCACTCGCCGGGGTGGCCGGCGTTAATGCGGCCCTGTGGGGGGATTTTGACAACGACGGCCAGATCGATGTCTACCTGTGCCGTTCGGGCAGCAACCAGCTCTGGCGGCAGGCCGGGCCGGGTGAGTGGGTCAATGTCACTGCCGATAGTGGTACCGCCAACGCCGAACGCGAGTGCGTCGATGGCGCGATGTTCGACGCCGATCACGATGGCGACCTGGATATCCTGGTGATCAACCATGACGGGCCCAATGAACTTTTAAACAACAACCTGGACGGCACCTTCCGTCCGATCGCCGGGGAACGGGGGCTGGGTGGCGGCCAGCGCGATGGCCGTTCGGTCTTGCTGCTCGACCTTGACCGCGACCGTGATACCGACATCGTGATATTCAACGCCACCCCGCCCCACGCGGTTTATCTTAACGACCTGATGTGGAACTACCGGTCCGCCACCGGCTTCGAGGAGCTGGTCGCGACACCGGTCAGCGCGGCCGTCAGCGGTGACCAGGACGGGGATGGCCAGCCCGAGATCTACACCCTCGGTCCCGGGGGCGAGTTGCTGGTCTGGCAGGAAGATGGGGACGGGACCTGGACAGCCAGGACGCTTGGCCATCTCCCGGTCGATACGACGCTGCGTCTGGAACTGCGTGACTTCAACGGTGACGGTCACGCCGAACTGCTGGTGGCCACGGCACGCGAGTGGGCCGTTCATGCCATTACAGATGAGGGTCTGAAACGCCTGTTCGGCAGCGAACCGCCCCGACCCCTGCGGGCGATGGCCTCCATCGTGACGGACACCGCCCGGGGTCCCGCGCTGGTGCTGCTGGATGCCGACGCCGCACTGAAGCTGTGGCCACCCGGCAAGGGCCGCCATCCTTTCATCGGCCTGACGCTGTCCGGTCTGGACGACGGTGCCGGCTCCATGCGTTCCAACGCCTCGGGCATCGGCAGCCAGTTGGCACTGCGCACCGGCAGTCGCTGGATCCTAACCGATACCTTCCGGCATCACTCCGGTCCCGGCCAGGACCTGCAGCCGGTAGTGGTTGGCCTGGGGGGTGCCCGGCAGCTCGATTTTGCCGCCGTGACCTGGTCGGACGGCGTCTACCAGACCGAGCTCGGGCTGGAGACCGGCCACTTGCATCGCATCGTCGAGACCCAGCGCCAGTTGTCGAGCTGCCCGGTGCTGTTTGCCTGGGATGGAGAGCGGCACGCCTTTGTCAGCGACCTGCTGGGTGTGGGCGGCATGGGCTACCTGGTCGAGCCGGGGATCTATGCCCCGCCCCGTCCCTGGGAAAACTTCCTGTTACCCACGGGGGCACTCGAATCCCTGCGTGGTCATTATGTCCTCAAGCTGGGCGAGCCCATGGAGGAAGCTGCCTACTTCGATTCCCTGCAGCTGGTGAGCTACGACCTGCCGCCGGGCTGGGACCTGGTGCTCGACGAACGGATGAACATCCTCGGCCCCGAACCGACCGGCGATGCCCTGTTCTATCGCGAGGAACGCCTGCCGGTCAGGGCTAGCACGACCGATGGCAAGGCGGTCGCGGCGCAGGTGCTAACGGCCGATCTCGAGGCCCCGCCCGTGGGCGAACTCGACCGCCGTTTCATCGGCCGGTTGCGTGAACCGCAGCAACTGACTGCGGAATTCGATTCACCCATTGACAGGCCGGGTGCCCGCCCCGTGCTGGTCATCGACGGCTGGGTCGAATACCCCTATTCCCAGACCATGTTTGCGGCCTGGCAGGCGCAGGCCGATTACCGGGCGCCAACCCTGGAGGCGCGTGCCGCCGACGGCGGCTGGCATACCCTGGTGGAACAGTTCGGTTACCCGGCCGGTATGCCACGGCGCATGGCCCTGCCACTGCCGGACCTGCCGGCCGGCACCGATGCCCTGCGCCTGACCACCAACCAGGAGATCTACTGGGACCGCGTGGCCGTGGTTTACGCCGAGCCGTTGCCCGGGGTGCAACGTACCAAACTGCCGTTACAGACTGCCGAGGTCAGGGAATCGGGCTTCGCGCAGCGCACGACCGGGCCGCAGCGCCAGCCGTATTACGACTACGGTCGACGCAGTCCGAGTTGGGATACCCGCCATATGGCAGGCCACTACACCGCCTTCGGTCCGGCCACCGGGTTGGTGAGCGCAGCCGACGATGCCCTCGCGATTATCGGTCCGGGGGAGGAACTGCACCTGGAATACGAAGCTCAGCAGCCGGCGCTGCCGGCCGGCTGGACGCGCCGCTTCGTGTTGGAGACCCGGGGCTGGGTCAAGGACATGGACCTGTACACTGGCGACGGCGACACCCTGGAACCCCTGCCCTCACAAGGCCGGGCGGGCGGGCCCCGCGAGGGCCTGCATGCTCAGTACAATACCCGCTATCGTTCGGGTATTTGACGATTGCGATCAGTGGCTTCCCTGCCAGGGTTCACCGCTGCCCTGTTGCAGTACCCTCAGGCTGTCGATGCTGATGTCGCGCCAGATCTCGTTGCCACCTCCGGCCCAGGCGACTACGACACCCAGTACTCCGGTATCGCTGCCCAGGCCGAAATGCACGCGCGGGTCGTTGGCGCTGCCGTAGCTGCCGTCGGTATGGGCCCGGCGCCACAGGACTGCCCTGCCCTCGCGCAACAGCCCCACCCGTGAGCCCAGGCCGTCGCGATTGCTGCGGCTGCCCTGCAGTTTAATCGACAGCCAGTGACCGGGGCCTGCTGCCTCGTTGCGCAGCAGCCGGACCGGACCGTTGTTGTTCGCCACTACGATGTCGATATCCCCGTCGTTGTCGATATCGCCGAAGGCGCCGCCGCGGCTGACTTCCTGCAATGCCAGTGCCGGTCCGGCCACGGCGCTGATGTCGGTGAAGCCCTGCTCTCCGTCATTGCGGATCAGCTGGTTCTTTTCCCGGTAGGGGTATGGCTCGCCGCGCTGGTCTTCCTCGATCTTGACTGCACCGTTGGCCACAAACAGGTCGAGGTCGCCGTCATTGTCGTAGTCGAACCATTCGGAGCCGAAGCCCGTGTACGGCAGGCTGACCCGTCCCAGCCGGTAACGGTCGGTGACATCCAGGAAATGGGCGCTGCCGTCGTTGAGGTACAGGGTGTTGGTCTCCCGGTCCAGGTGGGTCATGAACAGGTCCTCGTCGCCGTCGTTATCGAAGTCCCCGGCCGTGACCCCCATGCTGGCCTCGGCCTTGCCATAGGCATTGATCGCCGTCCCCGACATCAGCGCGGTGTTCTCGAAATGCCCCCCGGCCCGGTTCATCCACAACTGGTTCTCGGTGCCGTCATTGGCGACATAGATGTCCGGGCGGCCATCGTTGTTGAAGTCCGCGCAGGTCACGCCCAGTCCGGGGCCGAAGGCGGTGTCCAGGCCGGCAGCGCCGCTGGCATCGGTAAAGGACCCGTTCCCGTCGTTGCGGAACAGCCTGTCCGGCACGGCATCATAGGCCTCCGGGCCGCAGTAGTCGGGCTGGCCGTCGGAACCGGCGCAGCGTTTGTTGCCGGTCACAGTGAAGCGCACGTAGTTGGCGACGAACAAATCGAGGTCGCCATCCAGGTCGTAGTCGGTGAACGCCGCACTGGTGCTCCAGTGGTGATCGTCGACACCTGCCTGCCGGGTCACGTCGGTGAAGCTGCCGTCGCCGTTGTTGCGGTACAGCACGTTGGGCCCGAAGTTGGTGACGTAGAGATCGACATCGCCGTCATTGTCGTAATCACCGGTCGCCGCACCCTGCCCGTAACCCGTGTGTCCCAGCCCGGCCTGATCGGTGACATCGGTGAAGGCCAGTCGTCCCTCTGCATCGAGATCATTACGAAACAGGCGGTCGCCGGGCCAGTGCTCCGTGGGTGGTGGAACCAGGGCCGCGTCCGCCGGGGTGTCCGGATCCAGCCGGCTGCCCTGCAGCAGGTAGATGTCGAGGTCGCCGTCGTTGTCGTAGTCCAGCAGGGCCACGCCCGGACCGAACACCTCGGGCTGGTAGAAAGAGCCGCTGGCGCCATTGAAATGCCGGAAGGCCAGGCCGGTCTCGCCGCCGGCGTCCCGGAACAGTTCCCTGTCCGCGCTGCGGTCTCCTGCTTCGGTCGCGGGCCCGTCCGCAGTATCGCAGGCGGACAGTGTGATCATGGCCGCAGCCAGCAGTCCGGTGCAGCGCAAAGTAGACAAGGTCATTGCTGATCGGGTGCTTGCCATTGTGTCTGTGTCCTGATGATATCGCCGAGCAGCTGCTGGTGGCCGCCGTTCACGGCTACCTCGCGGGCGCGCTGCAGGTAGGGCCGGGCCTGCTCGCGCTTGCCCGCCGCATCCAGTGCGATGGCCGTGTGGTAGAGATAGAAGACCGCTTGCTCATCCTCCGGCAGTGTCGCCTTCTCGAGATGCACCGTCGCCTCGGCCGATTGCCCGTCTGCCAGCAGGCGGCGGCCCAGCAGGTAGTTCACGAAACGGTTGTTCGGCTCCCCCGCCACGGCCAGCCGGTAATGCCGCTGGGCCTCGGCGTTGCGGCCCAGTTCCTCGCAGGCCTGGGCCAGGTAGGTGTTGGCCTGGACATGCTCCGGCTCGATCTCCAGCACCTTCCGCAGGCTCCCGATCGCCTGCTCGTAGCGCCCTGCATCGCCGAGGGCCTGGCCGTAGAGCAGGTGCGCCGCGGGCAGGTCCGGATCCAGTGACACAATCGCGCGGTAGTGCTCTTCCAGTTGTTCGAAGTCGGCCAGCAGGCTGTACAGCCTGACCAGCTTCATGTGCGCCTCGATCGATTGCGGGTCGGTGCTGACGGCCGCCTCCAGCAGCTGTGCGGCCTCCGGGTAACGACCGGACTCGAACTCCTGCCGGGCGCGGCGAATGGCCGCCCGGCTGCTGATGTCGAGTTCATCGAGCGACTCCAGCAGGGGGTCGTTGTAGGGGGGGCCGTTTTTCAGGTATTGCCGGTAAAGCGCCATGTGTTGGTCTGCCATCCGGATATCACCCTGGTCCCTGTATGCCAGGGCCAGGGCATAGTGGACCGGGCCGAAGGGTTCAAATAATTGCAGTGCCTGGTGGTAGTGAGTGATGGCCATTGCAGTGTCGCCACCCCTGAATGCGATCTGGCCGAGGCCGTAATGGGCGCGTGCCGCATCCACGGGCGAGTCCAGCAGCGTCGTATAGAGTTGACCGGCTTCATCGAGTCGACCTGTCTTCATCAATAGCTCGGCCAGCCTGAGACGCGCCGGCTGGTAGTCGGGATTCAGGGCGAGTGCCGCAGTCAGCTGTTCCATGGCCGCGCTGTCATTGCCCGACTGGAGTTGCGCGATACCAAGATAATAGGCCGCCTCGTACGACCCCGGGTCCAGCTGCCGTGCGCGCCGGTAACTGCCGATGGCACCGGTATCGAGTTTGTAGGCATGCAGGACCCTGCCCAGTTGCCGGTTCAGGGTCGCATTCTCCGGGTCCTGCTGTACCGCCGCATAGGCCGCCCTGATCTGTTCCTGGACCGGAGCGGCAAACTTTTCAGTGGCAAGGGTTGGAAACGGTGGCAGTTCGTATGTGCCGGGCCGGGAATCCCGTAACAAGTAAACGGCACCGGCAGCGGCCACAAGTACGCCGATAATGACCAGGATCAGGGGGCTGATGGTGCGCGCTGTGACTTTCATGCCGACAACAGTAAGGAATTTCGCCGCTCAGGGCTATACCGACTCTCCTGTTACCTTACCGTTTCCACTCCATGACCCTGATTCAAGCGGCTGCTCACCACCTTCAATCAGTGAACTCCGGTATTTATTCAAGAAAACACTGATGATACATTGAATGATGGCCAGAGGTCTGACCTGGTCAATTATCTGCGGATTGTGACGGTATCGAGCAGGCCCGTTTCACGCCGGGGCGTGAGCACCTGATGTTGATTGATTATGACCGTGAACGATTGCATGCACAGGATGTGCTGGGCTATGTCCGCGAAAGCTACACGGGTGCGGAATTGATAGGACCGATCTGATACCAGGCACACATATCAGGAGACGATCATAGCAGTTACAGGCTACTGTCATTCGTTGAGGAAGATCAGGTGCGGTAGGTAACTTCCTGCCATTATTGCAGTTATGGTTTTTGCCTGGAGTACGCAATGGCACTGCACGGAATCCCTCTATGGCTAAGCAGTTAACTCTAGAAGAGCTGCAGCAGGAAGCCACCGCATTTCGCCGGGGGCTCGATGCAGTCATGCTCTCGACTACATCGACCGAAGGTATCCCTGATGCCAGTTATGCGCCCTGCTTTCTCGATGGCGGGGGCAAATGTCTTGTCCTTGTCAGCCGGCTCGCACAGCATACTAAAAATCTCTTGACACACCCTGTGGCGAGCCTGATGTGGATAGAGGAGAAGAATTCAAACCGCAACGTGTTTGCCCGGCGTCGTCTGATTCTCCAGTGTAGTGCCGAAAACATCGAACGTGACAGCGAGGAGTGGAGTGGCATCCTGGGGCAGATGGAGGAGCAGCTTGGCAATACGGTGCGGCTGCTGGCCAGCCTGCCTGACTTCATGCTGTTTCGATTCGATGCGGTCAGAGGCAACTATATACGTGGTTTTGCACAGGCCCACCTGGTAAGCGGCAACGACCTCGTCGTGGCCGAGCGCAGAACCCGATGAGCCTGCCTGCGACTCGCTTTCAGCTTGCCTATGGTTTCTTGGTGGGTGTTCCAGTTGGTTTTCTCTTGTTACTGCTTAATGCCTCGCGCAAGGCGGGATGCATGTCGATTTCACTAATGGGAATCCACTCTACTGAGATATTGCTCAGGCGGCGGTCAGGCCGTATGCGGTGGTTATACGGTAGTTTCTGTTCGCGGGTGCGCCGCTCGGCTGTTTTCCGACGATCCACGGCGCCACCCGATTTATTTCTGAAAAAACCCACTACTCATTACCTCGTGTTATCTGTACAGAAATGCCCTATGCCGCAGGATATACAGAGTGTGTGGTGCCTTTAAAATCGTCCTCTGGTTCAGGCCGGTATATGCAACACTCAAAAGGCGTAGTCGTAGTATATAAGAATATCCATATAATCTAAATAGACAGGATTTAACCAAGTAAGGCTTTCATACGTGCCAGATTTATTGACTACGGGCAAGCAGTTGCTGAGGCAGAAGGATTTCTACGAACAACTGAAATGGATGTGTTTTGGTTGAAAATTGACTTCTTCTAATTTTGGGGTTTCTCAATAAATTAGACCCTCTTAAGATATTCATGACTACTTTCATTATTATTCGAACTACAGTAAGTAGAACCTATCTCAAAATAACATAACAACCAGAATCTATTAATTCGATGCGTGCTATGTCTAAGTTACGAACAGTGGCAACGTATCCGGGACCATTTTCTGGAGGAACACATTCCACCCGGTCGTCCAGGTCGCAAGCCGACCCCTATTCGCAAAGTTCTCGAAGCCGATTTTTTTATTCTCAACACGGGTGCTCAGTGGCGCATGTTGCCGCAGCGCTACACAAACTACAAAACGGTACATGTCGTATCCAGAACTGTTGCCGGAACGAAGTGCTGCGCGATGAAAACGCGCTGGATTAATCGGAATGCTTTATCGATGTGACCCTTGTTTCGGCCAAGGGCGATGGGGATGAGATCGGTCCGACCAGGCGCGATAAAGGTGTGAAAATCATTGAAATTGTAGATCGCCACGGGTTGCCGCTGGCGGTCAGTATGCACGCCGCGTACAATCATGAAGTCACCTTGGTGCAACTGGGTTCTGGCTTCTACATGATAGAAGCGAACCCGGAGAACTTGATTGGCGATCGTGCGTACGACTGTGAAAAACTCGATGAGGAACTGCGGCAGGATGGCATTGAGATGACTGCACCGCATAAAAGAAACCTGGTAAAACCGAGAACACAGGACAGCCTCCGACTGCGTCGAGACGAGCGGCGCTGGCTGGTGGAACGGTTCTTTGCCTGGATTCAGTGGCAACATCGCCTCCTGGTTCGCTGGGAATACTACGCCGATAATTTTTCTCGGCTTTGTGCAGCTCGCAATCATCAGTATCTTGCTAAGGCAATATTGAGATAGTTTCTAGTATCTCAGAATGATAGGAATGTTTGGCTCCGTCTGACTTGCGGTGTATGAAATAGCAGGAAGGATGGAAACTCATGTAACTACAATAAGTTTGGCCATTAGTGATTCCAATAACATATAAGGAAACACCATGCGTCCTTTCGTAGGGATTATTCTTCTTGTGTTTGCAGGTTTGGCCAAAGCACAAGGTTTTGCCTGGTTCTCCTGTGAGTCCCGGGATGTGCTCTTAACTATTGCAGACGACATTCTTGCACTAAATCCCGATCTTGTTATAACTCAAGGTGATGCCCCTTATACCAATAGTAATTTTTTAAATAAATGGGGAATGTCCGCTGAGATTGTGCAGTTCGATTCAGTGGCATCAGGACCGAATTTAAGGGATTTCAATCATCATTATGATCAAATGATGTCAAACCCGGGTTGGCAAGACTTAATGACTGGCCCTTATGACATTTATTCGCAGTTTGATGACCATGAATGGGGGGGCGATAACTGGGCTCATAATCTGACTACTGCTAATTCCCTAAGGCCAATTAATGCCACCACTCAGGCTGAGGTGAACTTTCACTGGCGACAGGGCCGAACTGCATGGCAGACATGGACGAACGCATACAGCCAGAATGCAAACGCAACTTATGACATAACGGTCAACACTGAAATACCTTCCGGAGCTTTCCAAGGGAATGGAGTACCTGAACCAGGTGATTATCCAATTACCTACTTCCGTAAAACCTATGGTGAAGTTGAATACATCTTTATTGATACCATTTCGTATCGTGACTATTCAAGTAGTTCCCCAGGAGATCCTGGTTTAACGATGTTAGGTATCCAACAGAAGGCATGGTTGATTGATAGGATTAATGCCTCAAATGCAAAGTTTGTTGTGGTGTCATCAACCAAGAAGCTAGGTACTACTGGCACAAATGATAACTGGAGTAATTACCGTACAGAAAGAAATGAGATTCTGGCGGCTATTACAAGGACCGGAGTTGTGTGGATTTCCGGAGATCATCATTGGCCAGCAATAATAAGGAATAATGATGGAGATACCTCAATATATACCAATGTGGCTTCAGGCCCAGCCGGTGTATCTTGGTCAGGCAATTTGCCAGCCAATAACAACTCAGGCACGTTAATTTGGGCTTCTAATGGAAACCCATCTGGCCCGAATCGTACAACTACAGACATGTTTGGCTACGGATATGTTCAAAACGATCAGCTGCATTTACAGATCCGCAGTAACGATCAGACAATCTATTATCATGGGTACATGACCCCAGGCAGCAATGAGATCACTACCGTATTTGCGGGTCCGTCGTTACCACTGGCTAATGATAACGATAATGATGGCGTAACTGATAACAATGATAATTGTCCCGACGTACCTAATGGCCCGCTGTTTCTGGACCCTGGAGATAACGGTATATCTCAGCGTAATACTGATGGTGATGTCGAAGGCGATGCCTGTGATGCTGATGATGACAATGACGGCTTGCTAGATGCCGATGAAAATGTAATCGGGACCGATCGGCTACTGGTTGACACCGATGGCGATGGATTTAATGATGGTGAAGAAGTCGTGTATGGCACTAACCCTTTGGATTATGCTTCATTTCCGATTATTGCAGACGGTGATCTTTCTCTTGATGGAAACATAAATGCAGCTGATATATTGATTGGTTATAAATTACTCAATGGTCAGATCCTGGTAAACCCCTTGCTTCTGTCGCATGGTGATGTAGCACCTTTAGTCAGTAACATACCTGCGCCTGATGGACTGTTCACACTGGGCGATTTGCTGATAATCCAACGCAAGGCATTGAGTCAGATAAACTTCTAATCTATAGGTTCGCGTTTGGTCGGTATGAGACCTTTGAGCAGGTGACATATGCCCTGCAGCGGGTCGGCTAATGCCGCTGAATGTTGTTCAATCAAAACATCTATATGAGAAATAATATTTATCTGTTAGTTATTTATAAATAAATTACCTACCAGTACTTCTGTACAATTTACCCTGCCTGCCTTCACAACTACCCTGAGCACATCAATACAAGTGCGTTTACCTGCTACCCTCATAAGGTAAACCACAATAACGAACCGGGACTGGAGTCAGCGTAGCCAGTTATCCGGAGGGAGGTAGTCATATGATGCATATGCCGAACACCCTGTTGCTTGCCAATCGCCACGGACAAATCCGCAGTGTCGCCTTCAATCCGCGGCTCACCGGGCTGCTGATCCTTGCAGGGATTATCATGATCGCCGGCAGCATTCTCTTCAGCGGCTTTCGCGCCGGGATCAACACGGAAGCCCGTCAGCAGTTATCCGAGGTTGTCGAACTCAGGACACTGTTACTGCAACAGCAATCGGAAATTGCCCGGGCTCATAAGGTGGCAGAAGAAAATCTGGATGCCCTGACCCTGCGTCTCGGCCGGATGCAGGCACGAATGCTGCGTCTGGATACACTCGGCGAGCGCCTGGTGCAGCAGGCCGATCTCGATGCGGCTGAATTCGATTTCAACAGGGTGCCGCCCGTGGGTGGACCGCAAAATGCAACTAGCCTCTCTACCATAACGGTACCGGACTTCCTGGACATGTTTGAAGAAATGGTCGTGATAGCGGAAGACCGTGAAATCAAGCTGACTGCACTGGAGCAGCTGATCAATAACCGGAACCTGAACGAGCGCATCATCCCGTCAGGCCGTGCCGTCGAACACGGCGTGCTGTCGTCGAAATACGGCAGGCGCATCGATCCGTTTTCCGGCAAGCAGGACGACCACAAGGGCATCGATATTACCAGCAAGGAAGGCTCCAGCATCCTGGCCGTCGCAGACGGCATCGTAACCTGGTCCGGAGAGCGTGCAGGCTACGGCAGGCTGGTGGAAATCAATCATGGCAATGGTTATGTCACGCGCTACGGGCACAACAAGCGGCAACTGGTCAAAGTCGGTGATACTGTCAGAAAGGGTGAGTCGATCGCGTTGATGGGTTCCACCGGACGTTCAACCGGTCCGCATGTGCATATCGAGGTCATGCACAATGGCAAACAAGTGAATCCAGACAATTATCTGAATAACTAGAAAACTTCATTGGTGCCGTTACATACAAATACGAAAGGCGACGGGTGGGGCCTTTCGTATTTGGCGGAGAGGGAGGCCGCTCACGCACATCCCTGTGCTCCGCGGCACCTGCACATCCCTGTGCATTGGGATTCTTCTTCTCTTGGTGTCTCAGCACTCCAGCGTTCAAATCGGCTATCCTCCCGATTTGTCGAACCCGGAGGGGCTTCTCACCCCCCCCCACACCACAAATACAAAAGGCCCCGGGTGGGGCCTTTCGTATTTGGCGGAGAGGGAGGGATTCGAACCCCCGGACGGTTTCCCGTCAACGGTTTTCAAGACCGCCGCTTTCGACCACTCAGCCACCTCTCCTGCAGCGATTGTTTTGCGCTGCGCAAGCATACCGGAACGGAACCGGGGTTTTCCAGCCTAATCTCATGAAATTCCACAAATTCCGGAGGTTGCTGTTTTCTCCCGGTGTGTTTATCCTTGTGAACCAAGCAAACAGCGGATTGTCATATTAACTGTTTGAAATTGTTAAATCACAACGGGGGTTACACTGGATGAGTGCATTTGAGAAAACCATAGTACGGTCGGAACAGTCGGTACTGAGTACCAACAAGGTTATTCGCAACACCTATACCCTGCTGTCCATGACGCTACTGTTCAGCGCCCTGTGCGCGGGTATCGCCGTTGTGGCCAATATGCCGTTCATTCACCCGATCATTACCCTGGTCGGTTACTTCGGCCTGCTGTTCGCCGTCACCAAGACCCGCAACAGCGGCCTCGGCCTGTTCTTCGTGTTTGCCCTGACCGGTTTCATGGGCGTGACGCTGGGGCCGATCATCAGCGCCTACCTGTCGCTGCCGGGCGGTGACCAGATCGTGATGACCGCCATGGGCGGTACCGGGGTGATCTTCCTCGGCCTGTCCGGTTATGCCCTGACCACGCGCAAGGACTTCAGCTTCATGGGCGGGTTCCTGATGGTGGGTATCCTGGTGGCCTTCCTGGCGGGTATCGCCAGCCTGTTCCTGTCCATGCCGGGCCTGTCGCTGGCGGTCTCGGCCATGTTCGTGCTGTTGATGTCCGGCCTGATTCTGTATCAGACCAGCCAGATCATCCACGGCGGCGAGACCAACTACATTATGGCCACCGTCACGCTATATGTTGCCATCTACAACCTGTTCACCAGCCTGTTGCACCTGCTGGGCGCCTTTGGCGGCGACGATTAGCCGTACCCCCTTTGTCACCCAACAAGCCCCGCTCTGCGGGGCTTGATTTTTTGGAAGCCGGATATGAACGAAACCTTTGACGCACGTAATGAACTCGAGCAGAAGCTGCTGGCGGCCCAGGAGGGCCAGCTTTCGAGCGAGGAGTTCATGGTGTACCTGCTCGATACCCAGGTCTTCATGCCGGTCAAGGATTCGATCGGGATCGAAGGTTTCACCGGCAGCGACAAGGCGATCCCCCTGACTCTGAAGACAGAGGACGACATCGAGATCCTCATCCTGTTTACCAGTCCGGATCGCGCCAAGACCTTCCTGCAGGATTTCCCCGGTTTCGATGGCGGTCTGCTGACCGAGTTCAAATGGGTGCTGGAACGCACCGGCAACGGTGTCGGTATCTCGATCAATCCGAACTGGCCCGTCGGTATGGACATGGAACCGGAGATGGTCCGGCAGTTGAAAAGTAACTGACACCCTTCACGGAAAAAAAGGGGACATTCTGCGTTTTTCTCAGCTATAAATTCAGGTCGAGGTAACTAGCAGAATGTTCCCGTTTTTGCGCAAACCCTGGCAGGATCCCCTCTTCTGGCTGGCACTGGCCGCGGGGCCAGTGTGCTGGCTGGTCATCTACCTGCTGCTTCGACCGGAGCCGCAGTGGGGCTGGCCGCTGGCCGCGCCGCTGCAGTACCTGCTGCCGGCGCTGGTCTACCCGGTGCTGGAGGAGATCGTGTTTCGCGGGCTGCTGCAGGAATGGGTGCGCGAGCGGATCAGCGAGCGAAGCTTCGGGCCGTTCAGCGTGGCCAACCTGCTCACCAGTGTGGTGTTCACCGGCCTGCATTTCATCTACCACCCGCCGCTGTGGGCGGCCCTGGTGTTGTTCCCTTCACTGGTGTTCGGATTCTTCAAGGACCGCACCCGGGGGCTCGCCGCGCCCATCATCCTGCACAGCTTTTACAACGCCGGCTTCCTCTGGGTACTCTCAGGTCCGGTCTAGTCCAGTGCCGCCAGGAAGCGTTGCTGGCGCGCTGACAGCGGCGGATTTTCAGCGGGGGTAAACATCTCACCCGGACCGGACGGGGACCAGTCGTCCGTGGCTCCCGCGGCCTGCCAGGCAATGCCGCGCGCCGTGGCCTCCACCTGCAGCGGCCGCTGTACCGGCAGACCCGAGAGGTCGGCGAGTCGCTGGCACAGGCCATCGAGGTTCGCCAGGCCACCGCTGACCTGGATGGCGCTGACCGCCGGGTTCAGCTGGCAGAGGATGGCCACATTGGCCTGGATCAGAAAGGCAATGCTCTCGACTACCCCGACCATGGCGGCAGCGGTTGATGTCGGTGCCTCCAGGAAGGCCGGTTTCGGTCCTGTACGCCACCAGGGTGCGCCCAGACCGCCCACGGTGTTGAGAAATACCGGGGGTGACTCGATTGTCGCCAGCCAGTCCGCCAGATCCAGCTCGATATCCTTCACCTTGAAGCGGCGTTCCGCCCAGGCGAGTGCCGCCCAGGCACCGTTCACGGTTCCCTCGAAATAGTAATCTGCGCTGTCCGCGCTGCTCTGTGAAATGCCGGTCAGCAGGCCGGGAGGCGCTTGCCCGAGAGCGCTGACCGGCATGAGCACGAAGGCGCCGGTGCCGATATTGACGCGAATGGTGTTGGGTGACGGCCGGCCCTGTGCATACAGGGCCGCGGTCTGGTCACCGTTGACGGCCGTCAACGGGATGTTGCCCGTTGCGGTGATGCCGTAATTCGCACAGATCGGCCGGCACTCCGGCAGCAGGCCCCTGTCAATGCCAAACAATCCCAGCAACCAGTCGTCCCAGTCGCGCTGCCCGAGATTCCACAACAGGGTGCGCGAGGCATTGGCGTGATCCACCTGTTCAGTCTTGCCCGCGAGCAGGTGGTGCAGCAGGTAACTGACCAGCGGACCCACAACCAGGCGGTCACTGTCACGGGCCGCTGCAAGCGCCGGTTCATGCTCCAGCAGCCATTGCAGCTTGCTCGCGCCGTAGTGCGCCGACAGTTGCAGGCCGGTGCGCTGGAGGATCTCGGGCTGGTGAGGTTCGAGGGCCAGCAGTCCCTGCGCGCAGCGCGTGTCCTGCCAGCTGAGTACCGGGCTCAGGGCCACACCCGTCTGCCGGTCCCAGGCGAGTACGCTGGAACGTTGCGTGGCCAGTCCGGCCGCCGTGATCTGCGCACCGTCCAGGGCGGGGTGTGCGAGCAGCTCGTTCAGCACGGTGTGCAGGGATGCCAGGAGATCCTGCGGTGATTGCTCCACCTCGGTGCGGCTGCGGGCATCCAGGCTGACGGGTTGACGGGTCAGTGCCACCTGTCGTCCCCGGGCATCGAAGGCGACGGCACGGGTCGAATGCGTGCCCTGGTCGAGGGCGAGTGTCAGCATCTCGGGCACGCTCAGACCGGCTTCAGTCTGAGCCGGGAGGTACGCGCGACCCGCTTGCTTGCGGGCAGGGTCCGGTGCAGGAGCCGCATTACCTTGCGTGCCGTGGCGCGGTAACCGGTCAGTTTGCCGCCGTAGATAGTCACGACACGCGGTGTCTGCGGGTTGTCCACCGGCAGCCTGATCTCGCGGGAACGCCTGAAGGCATCATGCTTCGAGGCCGGCAGCACCCTGAGACCGGCAAAACGGTCGATCACTCGGAGCGAGCGCTGCGGAAAGTAATGCTGCATTACCTCCAGCAGATAGGTCTCCTCGCTGGCCAGCGGCGTCACCTCGTCCGGGCGGCCGGTAAAGTCCGTTTCCGTCGTGCCCAGCAGCGCATGTTCTCCCCAGGGCAGCAAAAACACGGCGCGTCCGTCAGCCGGCACCTCCATGTAGTAGCAGCCCTGTTTCAGTCCACCCTCCATGACCAGGTGGGCACCCTGCACCAGGTCGATGTCGATCCGTTCCGGTGTCGGCTTGATATGCCCGGCCAGGGTGTTGGCCCAGGGGCCGGCCGCATTCACCAGCGTGTGGGCGTGCAATTCCCGGACGCTGCCGTTGTGGCGGTACTGGATGTGGCAGCCGGACCCGTCGACCTCGGCCGTCACGAACTCGGCCGGGCAAGCCAGTTCCGCACCCAGTTCGATGGCGGACTGCATCACGGCCCGGGTCAGGCCGGCGTCGTTGGTCTGTGCATCGAAGTAGCGGTAGACCGCCTGCAGTCCCCGGGTCTCCAGGCCATCGAGGCCGTTCCATTCGCTGCGCTGCAGCTTGCGGAAGCGATTGGCCCGCTGCAGCCCGCCGAGCAGTGCGTACAGGCTCAGTCCGGCGCGGATGGTCAGCGGCCGGCGCGAGGTATCCGGGTAGACCGGGATGTGGAACGGTTGCAGGCGCACCAGTCCCGGGGCCAGCTTCAGCAGCAGCGTGCGCTCGTAGAGGCTTTCCCACACCAGCGCAAAGTCGAAGCCCTCCAGGTAACGCAGCCCGCCGTGGATCAGCTTGCTGGAACGGCTGGACGAGCCATTCGCCAGCGCGGACTTCTCGATGAGCAGTACCGAGTAGCCGTCACAGGCGGCCGCCTGCGCCACGCCAACCCCGTGGATGCCGCCGCCGATAATGACCACATCGAAGTGTTCAGCCACGTACCAACCCGTCGGGACCGTGCCCGGCCAGCAGCCGGGTGATGACGTTGGTCTCCACCAGGCCGATGCCGCGCGCCCGGAAGGCCGCCACCTCGTCGGGCTCGTTGACGGTATAGACCACCCATTCCCAGGGTCCCTGCCAGAGCGGTTCGGACTCCGGCGGCAGGCGCTTGCGGTTGCAGAACAGGTACTCGGGTGCCAGTTCGGCGGCCAGGGTGCGGGTCGCAGCGGACCATTCCGGCAACACCCAGCCGATCGGTAGCGTGCCGATCTCCCGGACGTGGGTCAGTGCCTCGTGTTCAAACGAGATGATGATGCACTGAGAAAGGCTGTCGCCCAGTGCTGCCAGCACCAGGTCGGTGACACCTGCCGCGCCGCGCGCCTTGATGCTGGCATGCTTGAGCTCGACGAAGGCCCTGGCCTGCGGATAGCGCTGCAGCAGTGCCGCGAATTCATCCAGCCGTGCAATGCGCAGGTCCCGGAAGCGCTCGCCGAAGCGATCGTGATGGCTGGCGGGAAGTTCGCGCATTGCCCGGTAGTCGGTCTCCGTGATCACGAGTTCATGACCGGTGATTTTCAGCAGGGTCGGGTCATGGCTGAGCACCGCGACCCCGTCTGCGGTGATCTGCACGTCGGTTTCGATATAACGGGCACCGGCGTCGAGAATGGCACGGAAACCGGCCAGCGAGTTCTCCGGGAAGCACTCGGGTTCGCCCCGGTGGCCGATCAGGTACGACTTCATGCACCTCTCCACCAGTTGACGATCACCTGGTCGACGACGGGGTTGACCAGGTAGCCATAGGACCTGTGCACGTTCAGCCCCTTGTCGTCACGGTAGTAGTTGTAGATGCCGTCGTGCTTGTCATCGATATTCTCCACATAGTGGTGAGTCACCATCTCGCCGTAGTCATTCTGCAGTTTGGGATCCAGTGCCACCAGGTCGCCGCGGGCAGATATATTGATCCAGTTGCGGATATTCCCGGGGAAACGCTGCGGGTGCTGCTTACCATTACACAACAGGCGGTGCTGGACAAATCTCAGACCCAGCGGGCTGCCGATGGTCAGGAAGCAGTCGACACAGCAGCTGATGCCCTCCAGGTGATGCAGTTCCCAGAGCGCGTCGAAGGCAATAACCGAACCCATGCTGTGCCCGATCAACAGCACCCGGTCACCCTGCTGCGCGGCCTCCCTGAGGGGCACCTTCTGCAGGTCGCGAATCTGGCAGCTGATATTGTCCGCGTTCCGGAAATAACGCTCCGTTTCCCGGATCGATGACTTGATGCGGTTGTCGGGTATCAGGGGGATCAGCCAGGGCAGCGTGTCGCCCATCTGGTAGAGGAACCTGGCCACCCAGTAACTGAAGGGCCGGGCATGCCGGATGTCCTCGGCCTGTACCTGTTCCTGGCTGAGGAGCTGGTCCACCCAGGGGATGTCCCGGCCGATATCGCGATGCTGCCGGTAATAGAGGTAGTTCCAGGGAACCAGCGAGAATGCATCCCGAGTGTCGATTTCGTCGGCCACCTCCGGGTCGATGCGGCGGATTCCGTGCAACAGGCAGCGCAGCAGCTGCTCCCTGTGGGCCGCGGGCGGCGGTTTCAGGTTTTTCCCCGGCACGAAGAGGATGCGTTTCAAGGGAGGTCCGTCCGTGATTCCTTGTCAGTTCATTCGCTAGAACGAAACCAGCTGTTCGCTGGTGGGTTCGGCACAGCAGTACCAGTTCTCCGACAGCCGCGGCACCGGTTTCCCGCTCGCGCGGGGATCGAGCACCGGTACCGGTTGGCCGGCGTGCCGGTGGGCGCGCTCCCAGACACCCTGGAATACCTCAAAACGCGACAGGCCCCGCTGTTCCCCCTGTGCCACCCAGGCCTGCAGGTCGCGCTGCAAAGCATCGACCCGCTTGTCGGGATTGGCCCAGGGGTAGCCGAGTATCGCCGGATCGAAGTCACCGATGAGCTCGTGCAGCTGCTCGATTTCCAGCAGGTAGGATCCTGCCGGGATCAGCAGGCGAATGGAGAGCTGCACCGGTGCGACGCTCTCCACCAGTTCCAGCGAGACAATGTGCTCGAGTAGCAGCAGATAATTATCCAGGGTGGTCCAGGGGGTGAAGGCAACAAAGGTCGGCGACAGGGCGATGCCGGTCTCGCGCAGGAAGGCCCTTGCAGTGATGAAATCCGCGCGCGTGTGTCCCTTGTCGAGGATGTTCAGGATGCCGTCATCCACGGATTCCACGGCGGAGATGATGAACAGGCAGCCGGTCTGCTCGAGTACCTTTATCTCCTCGGGATAGTTGACGATGTGTTCGATCTTGATGGTCGCGTCGTAGCTCAGGTCGGGAAACTCGTCATGCAGCGCGTGCACGATCCTGAGCGCATGTGCGGGACCGTTGAAGAAGTCCGGGTCGCCGAAGGAGATATGCTCAGCCCCTGCCCTGACCTGGCCACGAATGTCATCCAGCACGATATCGGCGGGAATCACCCGGAAGCGGCCCTGGTAGACCGGCACGACCGGGCAGTGACGACACAGGTACTTGCAGCCCCGGGTTGTCTCCGCGAACCCCACCGTCTTGTGCGAGCCGTCGGGGTTGATCAGGCTGGCATAACGCGACAGCGGTGGCAGCTTGCTGCGATCGGGCGGGATGAACGCGATCTTGTCGAGGCAGACCTCGGCTTCGCTCTGGCTGCTGTTGGGGTCCGCCTGCAGCCGCCCGACCAGCGATACCAGCCCGGGCTCGAATTCACCGCCGAGGATGGTCCCCACGCCCAGCGATCGGAACAGCCCGGCATTCATGGGGGCATACAGCCCGTAGACACACAGTTCGGCATGCGGTGCGAGTTGCCGGATCTTGGGCAGCGCCTCCACCGCAATCCGGGTGGCAGTGTGCATGGCGATATAGATCGCGACCACGTCGAGGTCCGCTGTCAGTACCTCGTCGAGCTTCTGTATCGAGAGATCGCCACAGACCACCGCGCAGCCGGCCTGTTCCAGCCACGCCGCCGGTTCCGCCAGGCCGAAGGGCTGGCGTCCGAGTTCGTAGGGATTGATGAGTGCGACCTTCATATAAAAATAATAATTAATATATTTAACAGTAAGATATAAATAATATTTGATTGTATTTCAAGATTCGTCCGGTGGCGCTACCGCCGGGCCGCCGCGAGGTCTGGCCAGGCGCTGCGCAGGACCGCCCCCCGGTTGACCGGCCAGGATGCAGCACGGGGCGGATGTCGGGTGCACAGCCAAGGGTATATAAAACGGATGTTAACCACTAGAATGCGTCCGCATCATACCGCATTTCCCGATCCCATCGACTTCCCGACAGGAACAATATCCATGGCGAAAAAAGGCATTACCTGGTCCGGTTTTCTGTTGCGCTTCATTACCGCGATTGTACTGGTCTTTACCACCTATAACCCGGAGGGCTACTCCTATTATCACTGGGTCAGGGACAGCCTGCCCGCCATCGAGCCGTTGATGATCTTCGCCGCTGTCATCCTGCTGATCGGCTGGACCATCTTCCTGCGCGCCACGGCACGCTCCCTGGGGCCCTTCGGTCTGCTGCTGGCACTGGCCTTCTTCGGGACACTCATCTGGCTGGTGGTGGACTGGGGGCTGGTGCCTGCCGACAGCGTGCGCGCCATTACCTACATCACCCAGTTCGTTATCTGCGGGGTCCTGGCCACGGGCATCTCCTGGTCGCACATCAGGCGGCGCATGACCGGCCAGATCGATGTCGATGAAGTCGAGGGTGACGTCTAGCCCCCATGCCGCGCAAACCTGCAAGCGTTTGAACACCAACGCCGATATCCGCTATATCGATTCGTCTGAATCGTTGCGGCAGACCTGCGCCGAGTTGGGCGCCAGTGACTGGATCGCGCTGGACACCGAGTTCCTGCGCGAGAAGACCTACTACCCGAAACTCTGTCTGGTACAGATCGCGACCCCCGAAGTCGTGGCCTGCATCGATCCACTGGCGATCGACGACCTGTCACCACTGTTTGAGCTGCTCTACAACGAACGCATCACCAAGGTCATGCATGCCGCACGCCAGGATATGGAGATCTTCTACCACCTGCGCGGTGCCCTGCCCGCCCCCGTTTTCGATACCCAGATCGCCGCCCTGCTGCTGGGTTACGCCGACCAGATAGGCTATGGCAACCTGGTCAAGGAGGTCCTCGGCGTCAGCCTGGACAAGCTGCACACCCGTGCGGACTGGTCGCTGCGGCCGCTGTCCGCGGAGCAGATCCGCTATGCCGCCGATGACGTCGTCTACCTGGTGCAGGTCTATCAGCAGATGATCGGGAAACTGACCACACGGGGCCGGCTCGACTGGCTGACGGAGGACTTCGAAAACCTGACCCGCGCCGAGTTGTACAGCAATCCGCCCGCCGAGGCCTGGCTCAGGGTGCGTGCTGCCAACCGGCTCAAGGGGCCGGCCCTGGCCGTGTTGCAGGCGCTGGCGGGCTGGCGTGAGCAGCTGGCCCAGGACCGGGATCGGCCGCGCGGCTGGTTGCTGCGCGATGACATCCTGATCGAGATTGCCCGGCATCTGCCCAAATCGCCGGCGGCCCTGGGCAAGATCCGCGGCCTGCCCGAGCGCACACTGCAGAAACACGGTACCCGGCTGCTCGCCCTGGTCGCCGAGGCCCGCGAGCAATCACCACAACCCCTGCCGAAGAAAGAGTTCCGCCAGCGGCTGAGCCAGTCCCAGGAGGCACTGGTCGATGTCATGATGGCCGTGGTGCGCCTCAGCGGGGCTGAGAATGAACTCAACCCGGCCGTGCTGGCATCGCGCAAACAACTGGAGCGACTGGCTACGGGGGATACCGACATCGATGCCCTGCACGGCTGGCGCCGGCAGCTGGTGGGTGAACGCCTGCAATCCCTGCTGGACGGCCGGCTCACTGTCGCGGTTGTCGACGGCCACCTCAGGATCAAACCCTGAGGAGCTGTCAGGGCCTGCCCCGCTTCAGGTCCTGATGCCGTAACCCCTTCTCAACAGCAGGATGCTGAAGCCGTACAGCAACGCGATGAAGGCGATGCTGATGGCGTAGGAGGCCGCCAGCCGGATATCCGAGATCCCCAGGAAGCCGTAACGGAAGGCGTTGATCATGTAGAGAATGGGATTGGCCAGCGAGACGTTCTGCCAGAACTCCGGGAGCATGTTGATCGAGTAGAAGATCCCCCCGAGGTAGGTCAGCGGGGTCAGGACGAAGGTCGGGATGATCGAGATGTCGTCAAAGCTCTTTGCATAGACCCCGTTGATGAACCCGGCCAGGGAAAACAAAATCGCCGTCAACACGATCATGCTGAACATTACCCAGAGGTTGTAGACATTGAGCGAGGTAAAGAACAGCGAGACCAGGGTCACGGCAATGCCGCAGGTCAGGCCGCGGGCCACGCCGCCACCGATGAAGCCGGTCAGGATGACGTAATTCGGGACCGGCGCGACCAGCATCTCCTCTATGTGACGCTGGAACTTCGAGCCATAGAACGACGAGACCACGTTGGCGTAGGAGTGGGTAATCACCGACATCATGATTAGCCCCGGCACGATGAAGTCCATGTAGACAAACCCGTCCATTTCTCCGATCCGCGGGCCGATCAGGTTGCCGAAGACGATGAAATACAGCGCGGTGGTGATCATCGGCGGCAGCACCGTCTGGATCCAGATGCGTGCGAAGCGCAGCACCTCCTTGGTGAGGATGGTCCGAAACGCGGTGAATTTCTGCTGCGGGGTCATGCTTGAACGCCCGTGTTGCCGTTGCCCTCGACCAGCCGCATGAACAGCTGCTCGAGGCGGTTGGTCTTGTTGCGCATGCTGAGCACCTTGATGTCATGCGCACTCAGGTCCTGGAATAACTGGTTCATCGCGCGATCCCTGGAGATGTCGGCCTCCAGGGTGCACTCGTCGATCAGGCGGACGCTGTACCCGGGCAGCTCCGGCAGTCGCTCGAGCGGGTTGTCGATGTCCAGGATGAAGGTCTCCATGTGCAGGGTATTCAGCAGTTGCCGGGTGCTGGTGTTCTCGATCAGTTCCCCCTCGTCGATGATAGCGACATTGCGGCACAGGCTCTCCGCCTCTTCCAGGTAATGCGTGGTAAGGATGATGGTGGTGCCGGCCGCGTTGATCTCGCGCAGGAACTGCCACATGGAACGGCGGATCTCGATGTCCACGCCCGCGGTCGGCTCGTCGAGGATCAGCAGGCGTGGTTCGTGGACCAGGGCGCGGGCAATCATCAAGCGCCGTTTCATGCCGCCGGACAGTGTCCGTGCCATGGTGCGCCGCTTTTCCCACAGGCCCAGTTGCCTGAGGTAGCGCTCCGCCCGGGCAAAGGCCTCGGCACGCGGTATCCCGTAATAACCGGCCTGGTTGGCGACGATCTCCTCCACCGGTTCAAACTGGTTGAAATTGATTTCCTGCGGTACCAGGCCCAGGCATGACTTGGCGGCAGCCGGGTCGGACTCGATGTCGTGTCCGAAGATGGAGACCTCGCCCCCGGACTTGTTGATCAGCGTAGCGATGATGCCGATGGTCGTTGACTTGCCGGCCCCGTTGGGGCCCAGCAGGGCAAAGAAATCGCCCCGGGCGACGTCCAGGCTGATGCCCTTGAGTGCCACATGACCGTTCTTGTAGGTCTTTTTCAGGTCGCGGATGGATAATGCCGACGTCATCGTGTTTCAGACAAGCTTGATGAGAAACAGCACAAACAGGATAACCAGCGCGATGGGGATCAGCAATCCGGCCCAATCCCGGTTTTCGGCCTGGCGGCTCTGTTCCATGAGCGGCTTGATTCCGGGGCCGAACCACAGCAGCACCAGCAGGGCGATCGCGCCCAGCAGCAACATCTCCCAACCGGCCATCTTTTCCATATCAGCGTCTCCTCGCCAGGGCACGTTCGAAGCGTGACCTGTGCATCGTAATAAAGCGCCGCTCCTGCAGCGAGCCGGGCCGGGGCAGGACCGCTATGCGCGTGAGGCCCGGCGTGACCTCCCGGGTGCTGCGTGCGACCAGTTCCACGGGAATGACCGAGACCTCACCCCAGCGTGGCAACGTAGCGTAGTCGATAAGGTGCGTCGCCGTCTCCAGCCATATATGGGGATTGATTCCATGCTGGCCCGTTATGTAGGGGCCATAGACCACCGTTCCCAGGAGACAGGAGTGTAGCCGGGGCCATTCCAGGGGTCGGGTCTCGGCCGCCAGAGTCTCGACCGCCTCCCCCAGCGATTCCACGATTTCCCTGAGTTCCGCAGTATTCCGCTCTGCAGCTGCCACATCCCGCGCCGGCAGCAGCAGGGCGATACAGAGACAGACGATTATCGGCGTGTGTTTTGTCATGGCGGGGCGTGTGTAAACCAGACGGTACTGCAGGTATATCAAGGCGCGCGCTGATGTATTATTGCCGCTTGAATTACCATTATACAGCTGCCTGAGGATCAACAGTGACGGGAAATTTTGGGGATCACAGCGGAGAAAAGGCAATCTACCTGTTACCGGTAACCGACAGAACCATCCTGGTGCAGGTAGTGGATTCGTGAGCACCTGGGCCGAAGGGACCGTCCTCAAGCTGCGGCGCTGGACCGACGAACTCTATTCGCTGCAGCTGAAGGCGGATATCCCGCCCTTTACCGCCGGCCAGTTCACCCGCATCGCACTGGATATCGACGGCGAGCGGGTCGCCCGCCCCTACTCCTTCGTCAACAGCCCGGACAATCCGGTGCTGGAATTTTATTTCATCATCGTGCCGCACGGACCGCTGACCCACGAGCTGATCCGGCTGCAACCCGGCGACAAGGTATATATCGCGACGCGACCGGCGGGCTTTTTCATACTCAGCGAGATTCCGGATGCCGAGGTATTGTGGATGCTGTCCACCGGCACCGCCATCGGCCCCTTCCTGTCCATTCTCGGCGAAACAACGGTGTGGGAGCGCTTCAAAAAGATCGTGCTGGTGCACGCGGTCAGGACCGTGGCCGAGCTGACTTACCAGGATGAGATCGATGCCCTGCTGGCACAACACCCGGAGCAGCTCCAGATGATCCCCTTCGTCAGCCGCGAGGATACGGATGATGCCATCAGGGGGCGTGTGCCAGCCGCGATCGAGGACGGGCGACTGGAAGAACGGGCCGGTATTCCGCTGACAGCCGGGAACTCGCAGGTCATGATCTGCGGCAACCCCGCCATGGTGCGCGATACCACCCGGGTACTGGAGGCGCGCGGCCTGAAAAAGAACAAGCGCCGCGATCCGGGGCATATCACCACGGAGCAGTACTGGAAGGACTCGTAGCAGGTGCTGTTATGGTGCCGGCCAGCCAGCTGAATTCGTACTTGTAGTTTTCCCGGGACGGGTATATTGAAGGTGTTTTACGAGGGTTCCCGGTATGCATCTCGACCCGGCCATGGCATCCATCGTCGGCGCATTGTTTCTGATACTGGCAGTCGGGCTGGTGTTGCGTTTTCTGAAACAACCCGTATGTGCTGGCCTACCTGATAGCCGGGGTGCTCATCGGATCCGGTGTGACTGGGCTGTTCGCCGACACCGAGGCGTATCTGACAGAGGGGCCATGACGGGTTATTCGAAAAAACTGTTCAGATGGATATGATCCGCTTTAGACTCGCGCCACCTGACTGCAGGCAAGGTAAACATACAGGTACAAGACTGACAGAATGGGTCTCGATTCGGAAGAGAAACATGTCGTAGGCTGGCGCGAGTGGGTCGCCCTGCCCTCGCTGGGTATTGGCCACATCAAGGCCAAGGTAGACACCGGGGCACGCACCTCGGCACTACATGCCTGGTTCGTGGAACCCTTCGACAAGGGTGGGCACCACTGGGTGCGCTTCGGCATTCATCCGTTTCAGCGCGATAAACGCACCGAACGGATCTGCGAGGCACCGATTCTGGATGAGCGCTGGGTAACGGATTCGGGCGGTCATCGCGAGAAGCGTTTCGTGATTGTCACGGATGTCCGTATAGGCACCCGGAACCTGCCGGTGGAGTTGACACTCACCAACCGCGACACCATGTTGTTCCGTATGCTGCTGGGCAGGACCACGCTGATAAATGACTTCATCGTGGATCCGTCGCGGTCCTATATCATGGGCCGATATAAGAAAACAGGAGTCGACAAATGAAAATCGCCATTCTTTCCCGCAACAAGAGGCTCTATTCGACACGCCGCCTGATAGAGGCCGCCGAGGAACGCGGTCATGAAGTGGCCGTGCTGGATGCCTTGCGCTGCTACATGAATATCACCTCCCTGCGGCCATCCATACACTATCGTGGCGAGGATCTGAGTGGCTTCGATGCGGTCATTCCGCGCATTGGCGCCTCGGTAACCTTTTATGGCACAGCGGTATTAAGGCAGTTCGAGATGACCGGTGTCTATCCGCTGAATGAATCCGTTGCCATTAGCCGTTCCCGGGACAAGCTGCGTTCCCTGCAATTGCTGGCCCGCAAGGGCATTGGACTGCCGGTGACCGGTTTTGCCCATTCCCCGGACGATGTCCAGGACCTCATCAAGATGGTGGGCGGCGCACCCCTGGTCATCAAGCTGCTGGAAGGCACCCAGGGCATCGGCGTGGTACTGGCGGAAACCCAGAAGGCCGCGGAGAGCGTGATCGAGGCCTTCATGGGGCTGAAGGCCAACATCCTGGTACAGGAATACATAAAGGAAGCCGGTGGCGCCGATATTCGCTGTTTCATCATCGGTGACAAGGTGGTCGCCGCGATGAAGCGCCAGGCACAGGCGGGGGAATTCCGCTCCAACCTGCACCGTGGCGGCAGCGCCAGCCTGATCAAGATCACCCCGGAGGAGCGCTCAACGGCGGTCCGTGCAGCCAGGGTGATGGGGCTTAATGTCGCCGGTGTGGACCTGCTGCGATCCAATCACGGACCGGTAGTCATGGAGGTCAACTCCTCGCCCGGTCTCGAAGGCATCGAGACCGCCAGCGGCAAGGATGTTGCAGGCCTGATAATCAGCTTTATCGAGCGCAATGCCCGCCCTGACCGGACCCGAACCCGGGGCAAGGGCTGAGCCATGGCAAAAAAGGGAAGTCTCATCGAGGATATC
>CAMYJZ010000018.1 GCA_947258845.1 uncultured Ectothiorhodospiraceae bacterium
CGACTACTGGGCCGTGTTCTGGGGCATGGCGATCATCGGCGGCAGCGGTATGATGCTGACCTTCCCCGACATCACCGCCTCGATCTTCCCCGGCTGGGTGTTCAATGTGGTGACGCTGGTACATGGTGAAGAGGCCTTCCTGGCTGCCGTGTTCCTGTTCACGGTGCATTTCTTCAACAACCACTTCCGGCCCGACAAGCTGCCACCACCGGACGTGGTGATGTTTACCGGTACCCAGTCGCTCGAAGAGTTCAGGCGTGACCACGGCTTGCAGTACGACCGCCTGGTCGAGACCGGTCAGCTGGATAAATACCTGGTGGAGGCACCATCCAGGCCCATGACCCTGGGATCCAGGATTCTTGGCCTGACCCTGATCACTATCGGTCTGGTCTTGCTGATCGTGGTGGCAATTGGCTTCTTCGGGGGTTACACACCCAGTTAGTGCCGCCATCCCGGCGCACTTGACCTGCCCATGCGCCCTCGGCAGCTGTCTGTGTTGCTCTACGGGAGCACCGAAGCGGGCCAAACGGCGGACGAATAGCGGGAAATACATATCAATGGTGTAACATTGGCGACTATGCTGCGCACCGTTACTCCAGAGGTGCGCAGATTGAGCTTCCTGTACACTGCATACAACAAACACCCAACAGGGAACAAAAATCACCATGAAATACTGTTATGCGGGGAAAGAACATGCCCGTGAAAAGGAATTCCAGAAGATATGGTCAAACGATATCGATGACGTCTTTTCGGATGTCGCCCGCTATTACGATCGCGCCAATATCTTCGCCTCGCTGGGCCTGCTGAGCAGCCTGCAAAGTCGCTTTATTTCCACCATGGATATCCAGCCCGGCCAGAAGGTGCTGGATGTGTGCGCCGGGACCAATGTGATTGGTATCAACCTCATGCACAGGGAGCCGAGCCTCGACATCCATGCGGTGGACAGAAGTGTCGCCATGCAGGAGGTCGGCCGGGAGCGCGCCAGCCAGCACGGCTTCGAGATCAAGAGCTTTATCAGCGATGTGCATCAGCTGCCTTTTCCGGACAACCATTTCGACGTGGTGACCTTGCAATGGGCGACCCGGCACCTGCGGGTCATCGAGGTCTTCTCCGAGATCAACCGGGTGCTGAAACCCGGCGGTTATTTCCACCATTGCGACATGTTACGGCCGGCCAGCAGGCTGGTGGAAAAGATGTACTACGTGTACCTGAAAGTCCTGATGGGTGTTATCCCCCGCCTGTTCCGCAGTGGACCGGCGTCCATGAAATGCCGTAACTACTTCATCCACGCTATCCGCATGTTTTACTCTACGGAAGAACTTTCAGCGCTACTCTCGGAGCTGGGTTTTTCGCAGATCTCGGGCCGTTCGGTTCTGGGTGGAACCGTGGGCTTTCACAAGGCGCGCAAACCACTGCCGTCTTCGGAGACATAGCCTTCGCTGCCGGGCGATACCCTCCCGCTCACGGCAACAAGCCCGGATCGGTAGTAATCGTTGCAGCCCGCCACACGGCCAGGCTGCCGCCGCGGAATGCCTGCGCATGGACGGCCCCCGGGTAATCGACCCTGGCATCACGATAATAGGCCACAAGCAAGCCCCCGGGGTGCGCCCGACTCCACGCCCCTATCCTTGACGGGATGAGCTGATCGAGCGGCTGCTCCAGGCGGCCGTAGAAATGGAACTGGCCGTGGTAGACCGCCAGGTTCGCCACGGGCTGCCCCGCCACCCGGGCGCGGGCGATCAGCCCGCTCACCTCGCGCAGGTCATAGGCGTGCGCGCCCGTGCGGAACACACCCAGGTGCACGACACCGATCACGTACACCGACACCAGCGCCAGCATCACCGGGTACTGCGTATCCCGCAGCGGCCTGAACAGCAGCAGCATGATACCGGCGGCCATGATCAGCCCACCCCAGGGTGGCTGGACCTCCGTCATCCACTGCGCCCGAACCGGAAACCAGGGCAGGACACTGACCAGTGCACCGGCAAGCAGCAGCGAAGCCGCCAGCCACACGGGACGGTGCCGGACCGGCTGTTCCCCACCCCGGGTGATTGCACGCGCCAGCAGCAAGGCAAGGGCGGGCATCAAGGGCAGCAGGTACTTGACCTGCTTGCCGCTGACCAGGCTGAGCAGGACAACCGCCGACACCAGCCATACCAGGCAGAAGCGCCCGCCCGGGTCCTGTAACACGCGGGCACTGACGACACGCCGCCACAGCCAGGGAAGCAGGATCCAGGGCGCCGCCAGCACCGGCAACCAGGGCAGATACCACCACCCGGGGTGGGCGTGGGCAAACGACTGCACCAGGCGGCCGCTGGTCTGGCCCCACAAGATCGCCTGACCGTAGGCCTCGCCGCCGGCCTGCGCCGCCGGCAGCGCCCAGCCCAGGGCGATGGCAGCAGCCACCAGCAGGCTGGCCACCATGCCGCCGTACCAGGCGAACCATGATCGCCGGGGGCGAGCCTCCACCCATAGCGGCGCCAGCAATACGACCGGCAACACCTGCAGCAGGATGACCGGACCCTTGGCCAGCACCCCCAGGCCAGTAGCCACCCCCACCAGCAACCAGCCGGAATAGCGTTGCCGGGCAGCCCGCACGATCCCGAGCAACGCCAGCACGCCGAACAGCACCAGCAGCATGTCCATCTGCACCCAGCTGTAAAACGCCGTCCAGAACACGCTGCCAAACAATATCCAGGGGACCAGCCGCCATGTGACTTCGTCCCGCGGCCACAAGCGTCCGGCCAGCCGCGCGGTCGCGAACAGTGCGCCCAGCGAGGCCAGGGGGGCGACGCTGCGCGGCCACCATTCATTCACCCCGAACAGCCACCAGCCGGCGTGCACCAGCCAGAAAAACAGGGGCGGCTTGTGACTGTAGGGCTCCCCGTTCAGGTAGGGGACCAGGAAATCACCACGCTGCCACATCTCCCAGGCCACCGCGACATAGCGGGTCTCGTCCATGGGGAACAGCGGCCGCGTGAACAGGGCCAGTAGCGCGAGTGCCAGCCATAACAGCCCCAGGCCCAGCCATGGCCGCACCCCGGCATTCATAGGCACGGGACCGGTCTCAGGACGGTTCCCCGGGCGTGGCGGCTACCTTGTCCAGTCCAAGATCATGATCCATAGCTGCATCCAGCACCTTGCCATGGCGGTAGCGACGATAGAGATAGACCCCCAGCAGGGCCGCGACCAGGAACAGGCAAATGGCGATTGCAACCTGCCAGACCTGCCCGAGCTGGGTGCCGCTGCCGATCAGGGCGAACACCAGCATCTGCGGTACATAACCCAGCGCCGAGCCGAGAAAGAACGGCAGTGGCCGCACCCCTGACACACCGGCAGCCAGGTTGACCATCCAGTTGCTGCCCAGCGGCAACAGCCGCACCAGCAAGGTCATGGAAAAGGGATTGTCGTGGATGAAGTTATCGATCCTGCGGATACGCGCCGAGTAATGCCGGGTCAGCCAGGCACGGCCCAGCAAACGGGCGGCAGAGAAACTCAGCAGGCAGCCCAGCAGGGCCCCCAGCGTCCCCAGCAGGGCACCACCCAGAAAGCCGAAGCCGTAACCGCCGAGAAAGGCAATCACCTGGCGTGACAGGCCGATGCTGGCCAGCAAGCCGCTGACGCCGACAAACAGCAGTTCACCCGTCAGGCCCCGGCCCTGCACATGGGCATCGATCCAGTCGCGGTCAACGACACCGCCCAGCAGAGTGCCCAGCATCACCAGTACGGCGATCACCAGCAGGCCGGGCAGAAACAGGCGCAGCCGCATCATTGTCTATCGTGCTCGGAAACAACGGGGTGCCGCACGCGCCGCTGCAGCCAGCGCACCCCGAGCAGATCGATCATGCCCACCCAGAGCCGGTTATGCACCCCGTACTTGCTCACGCCCTGAGTGCGTGGCCGATGTCGCACCTCTACGGAACGTACCTGGCCGCCGGCGCGCAGCACCAGCGCCGGCAGGAAGCGGTGCATGTGATCGAACTGTGGCAAGGCGAGAAACACCTCGCGGCGGAACAGCTTCAGACCGCAACCGGTATCCGGCGTGTGGTCATGCAAAAGCCGACGGCGCACCGCGTTGGCGCTGCGGGAGGAAATTCTTTTCAACCAGCTGTCCCGGCGAGACTTGCGCCAACCGGCGACCAGCCAGAGGGTGCCGGGTGCCCCCGGTGCGGTTGCACTCGCATAGAGCTTCGGGATGTCGGCCGGGTCATTCTGGCCGTCCCCGTCCAGGGTCGCGATCCACGCAGCCTGCGCGGCATTGACTCCGCTGGCGATGGCCGTCGATTGTCCGCAGCGCTGCGCGTGCTGCAACACCCGCAGCCGGGGCTGACGCTGCCGGCAGGCGCGCAGCCGTTCGGCAGTGGCGTCGGTGCTGGCGTCATCCACCACAATGATTTCATAATCCAGCTGCCCGTCCAGCACGCCGGTGGTCTCATCAAGCAGCGACACCATGCTGTCGGCCTCGTTGAACACCGGAATGACGATGGAGAGCTCCATGTGATTACCTTACTGCACGCAGGGTGTAGGCCGTCTTGCGGAAGACAGGGTTTGAACGTTTGGTTATAGTACAACGCCCTACCGGCAGGACATTGGCACGGCCATGAGCGAGCACCAGCAATATACCAACCAACTCATCAACGAGACCAGCCCCTACCTGCTGCAGCACGCCCACAACCCTGTCGACTGGCACCCCTGGGGACCCGGGGCCCTGGACAGGGCACGCCGGGAAAACAAGCCCATCCTGCTCTCCATCGGCTATTCGGCCTGCCACTGGTGCCACGTCATGGCGCACGAATCCTTCGAGGACCCGGAGACGGCCGAACTCATGAACCGCCTGTTCATCAACATCAAGGTGGACCGGGAGGAACGCCCGGACATCGACAAGATCTACCAGACGGCACATTCACTGCTGACCCAGCGCAGCGGCGGCTGGCCCCTGACGGTGTTCCTGACCCCGGATGACCAGGTCCCCTTCTTCGCCGGTACCTATTTTCCCAACGAACCACGCCATGGCATGCCCTCTTTCGCCGACCTGATGCAGCGCGTCAGGAATTTCCTCGCCGAGCACGAAGACGAGATCCGCACGCAGAACACCTCGCTGCTCAATGCGCTGACATCGATCAGTGATGCCGGGACGGCGGCCGAATCCATCCACGGCGCGCCACTGGACACGGCCCGGCACCAACTGGAACACAGCTTCGATGAACGCCATGGCGGTTTCGGTCAGGCGCCGAAGTTCCCGCACCCCACCAATCTGGAACGCCTGCTGCGCCACTGGGCCGGCACCGGCATGGCGGGTGGGATCGCCGACCAGCGCGCCTTGCATATGGCGGTCTTTACCCTGGAGAAGATGGCGCAGGGCGGGATAAACGACCAGCTGGGCGGCGGCTTCTGCCGGTACTCGGTGGATGAGCGCTGGATGATCCCGCATTTCGAAAAGATGCTGTACGACAACGGCGCCCTGCTGGGCCTGTATGCCGAGGCCCATGCAGCCACCGGCAATGCGCTGTTCAAACGCAGCTGCGAACAGACCGCGGCCTGGGTGATGCGCGAGATGCAATCCGAAGCAGGCGGCTATTACTCCAGCCTCGATGCCGACTCGGAGGGCGAGGAAGGCAGGTTCTATGTCTGGACGCCTGACGAGGTCAAATCACTGCTGACAGCGGATGAATACCGCCTGTGCGCCCCCCACTTCGGCCTCGACCGGCAAGCCAATTTCGAGGGTAAGTGGCACCTGCATGTCTACCGCAGCCGCGAACAGCTGGCACAGGACTTTTCCCTTGAGGCCGGTGAAATCGACCGCCTGATCGCGCAGGCCTGTAACAAGCTGCTGGCGGCACGCGCGACACGGATACGTCCGGGTCGTGACGACAAGGTCCTGACCTCCTGGAACGGACTGATGATCCGTGGCATGGCCGTGGCCGGGCGCCTGCTCGGGCAGTCCGAGTGGATCGACTCGGCCGAACGTGCGGTCGATTTCATCCACGAGCAGTTGTGGCAGGATGGCCGCCTGCTGGCCACCTGCAAGGACGGGCGCGCCCATCTCAACGCCTACCTCGACGACTATGTCTACCTGATCGACGGCCTGCTGGAGCTACTGCAGGCCCGCTGGCGCGACCGTGACCTGCTGTTTGCCATCGAGCTGGCCGAGGTGGTACTCGATCATTTCCGCGACCCGGCCGGCGGCTTTTTCTTCACCTCGGACGACCACGAGACGCTGATCCAGCGACCCAAACCCAATCACGACGACGCGACCCCGTCCGGCAACGGCATCGCCGCCAAGGTCTTCGCGCGCCTGGGCCACCTGCTGGGCGAGACCGCCTACCTGGATGCCGCGGAACAGACCCTCAAGGCGCTCTGGGCCAGTATCGAGCAGATGCCGCACGGCCATGCCAGCCTGCTGGTCGCACTGGAGGAATCGCTGAACCCGATGCAGACGGTCATCCTGCGCGGCAGCGGGGATGCCATGGCCGCCTGGCAGCGGCGCCTGAACGCCGCCTGGGCACCGCGGCGCCTGGCACTGGTGATACCGGAGAGCGAACACGTGCTGCCGGGGGTGCTCTCCGAGCGCACCCCACAGGGCGAGGTGCTCGCCTACATCTGCACGGGCCTGTCCTGCAGCGCCCCGGTCAGGGATTACAATGAATTTGCAAAACTGTTATCCGAATCAGAGGCCCCGACAAGCGCATGAGCGACATCACCGACACCCTGCAACTGCCCGGCGCCCGGCTGGAGAAAATCGAGACGGGCGAAAACGAAATCACCCTGCATCTGAGCGGGGTCAATATCGTGCGGGTCATGGAAGCGACCTTCGAGGACACCCTGTGGACACAGGACTGCAGGCTTGTTATCAGGGATATCGAAATCGAGGGCGATTTGCCTGAATGTCCGTGCGAGATCAAGGGCGGCGACCTGATCAACAACATCTTCACCTACCGGGACCATGCCCCCCTGCCGATCGACTGGCACGGCTCGATCGGCTGCAAGATCAGCGTGGCGGGCAGCGGCGCGCTGCTCTCGATCGAGGGTGAATCCATGCAGCTGGAGCGCATCGACCATCCGCGCTATATCAAGCACATCAAGAAGACCTGATCATCTCGGCCCGGGATGACCTCAATCAGTGTCAGCGCGTGGTGTGTGACCAGCTGCCGGTGCGCCCGCTGAAACTGATGATGCGGCTGGAGGTAACCACCAGCGCGGCATAATCCTGCGCTTCGGCGCTTCTGAGTTCCTCACCGGCCATCCGGCGCAGGCTGCGCCAGCCACCCGAGAAGCCACCGATCGCTGCAAAGCGCTGGTTGGTCACCACAATGGCCACGCCGCTGGAGACGATGGTCTCCAGCACCTCCTCCTTGGCCTTGAGATCCAGTTCGAAGAACTGCCCGGTCTGGGCGTTGCTGGCGATGACATGGTCATCTTCCATGACCAGGAACAGCGCCTTCTCGACCTCGTGCCCGCTAGCCGTGCCGGCAGCCAGCATTGCCAGGGCAATAACCGGCAGCACCCGGAGCAAGCGGGCCAGCTGTCTCGCATACGATGAGCACCGGGGTGCCCCGGTCATGATGCACCTGGCTGTCATACCAGTGAGTGTAGTCCAGAGACCCGGCGGCTTCCCGCAGGCGCGCGCGGGTGGATGCGGCCAGAGTGAAGCAGAAAAATGTCGCTCCGGTGTTTTTTACAATCGGAAAATGCCGGTGGGTCAGAAAAAAGCAGAAACCGGAATGCCCGCATTCTCACAGGCAGCTTCCGGAATCACACCGTACTGTTCCGGATCAACGCCCTGCTCTCTACATCTGTTTATTTTTTAGGATTGTACGCCAGCGGATGAGAAATACGGGCTAGTAACCTTCCGGCAACTCGTGCGCTATCCCCTTGTGGCAATCTATGCAGGTTTCGCCTTTCTCAAGCGCACGCTCCGGAATATGCTTTTTCCGTGCGCTCTTGTCCTGCTCATCCAGGTTCATCGAATCAAAGGAATGACAATTTCGGCACTCCCTGGAATCGGTTTTTTTCATTCGATCCCAGACATGCTTGGCGAGTTCGAGACGCCTGGCCTCGAATTTTTCCGGGGTATCGATGGTGCCCATTATCTTCTTGGGAAGTTCGTTGAAGGTAGCCCTTATCTTGACGGCCATCATGGGACCCCATACCTTCGGCACATGGCAGTCCGGGCAGGTTGCCCGTACACCGCTGGCATTCTGGTAGTGCAGGGTTTCCTTGTATTCCTCGTAGACGGTTTCCATTTCATGACAGGAGGTGCAGAACCAGATCGAGTTTGTGACTTCTATGGCGGTGTGCAAACCGCCCCAGAAGATAATACCCGCCAGAAACATCAGAAACCCGCCGGTCGGGATGCCGACCAGCCACCACGCTCGCGGTTTCCGCCACAACTTGTGACCGTGCGCTTCAGATTTATCCACACTGTGCCCCTCAGGCATGCGCTCTCTACCCCCTGATTGTACCGAGAAATCCTTGGCCAACTGATTTTATGGCTGCCAAGCCTCCAGATTACTTAAAACTGGCAAAATTGTGAATCAGTTTCTCCCTGTCCGCCCATCAGGACTCTTGAACACCGGCTTTGCCTCCTTCGACCGGAAACTCACCTCTGAGACATAGTACCCGAACCGTTATTCGACATCAGGGTTCGACCGCCCTGCCGAATGTTTTTCCGTCGACCGGTTTCCTGTTGCCGGCCGAGGCAAGCTCCACGCCAGCGCCTGGCACAGGTTTCGCTGTCTGCTGTGAATAAATTGGATACCGTCATCACAGCGATGTTCGCGGGAGATGATGTCCCGCTCTGTCTCGTCATCAACGGACTGCCTGCCCCCTGTCAACAAGTTTATCCTGATCGGTTCCAGGCCCTTGGTGTCGTCACCGCTGACAGACACTCCAGAATGCAGGCATGGAACAGATCAGGAACAATAAGAACAACACCCGGGCGGCAGGCGGGCACGCCCACGTCACGTCAATGCTATCCTATTGAATTCATGAGGAATTCTGGTATACAGACACCAGCGACCCGCGGGGCGGGTGAACAAGAAAAGTCTTTAATTAAAAACCGAGGAGTTGCGAGAAACTCAATATCCAGATGACTGCCAGCGCCACCATCAGCGCTACCAGGACCACTGTAAAACACCTGGCACCGGTCTTGCAGATTACGGTTTTAATACTCATCGCCCACCCTCCATTTGAAAGCCATTAAATGCGTACAACCTACTGTTTTTAATGAATTGTTTATATTGCCAATGCCCTTGAGGTTCATCTAAAATTCTAGACCAAAACCGTCACTGCGCAAGCCGATCCGCGGGAATGCATTCACGGGTAATTCTGCAGCTGCTGCCACTGGATGAGGCCACCCCTACCATGAATACGAGGCCATTTTTCACGCCCCCGGTAATGACTGCCCCCCGGATGAGCGGTCCGAATTGCCACTCACCCGGTGCAAGGCACCACCAGGCGGTCATACAGTGGTATCAATACCGCACTTCAACCTATGGGCAGTGGATTTGGATCAAGGAACCGGTGAGGGCGCCCCTGGTAACCTTTGGCGGTGACAAACGTTAGCATTATAGATACCGATCTCTCCCCATCGTGATGGGGTGGGTAACATACTGCCCGCTTATCAAGCAGGGAAACGCAGAGAAAGGTGGCGGTTATTTTGCGAAAGCAACATAATCTTGCTAGATTGGCAGTGTGCCGTTATTACCGATGTGCATCACAAATCCACCCTGGAAACGGGGCAACAAGGACAGTGTTAACACGGTTCAGAATAGTAATCAGGAGACTCACATGAAGATGCAAAAAGTCACCGAATATGTCCTGCTGGCAAGCGTTGGTATGTTCAGTCTGTCTCTAGCCGCCGGAGTCCGGGCAGATGACACGGCCGAATTGGTTGACATGGCTGAAGTAAACAAGTTGGTTGACGTCTGTTCCCAGTGCCATGAAAGGGACGGTGACAGCAATGACCCGAATATGCCGATCATCGGAGGCTATTCCGAGCCGTATATCATCAGCAGCATGACGGCTTACAAGGATAAGACCCGTTCCTGCCCCGAGATTGAATACATCAGCGAAGACAAGAAGGTGGAAAAAACCGACATGTGCCAGATTTCCAGGGATCTGAGCGACGAAGATATCGAGAAACTGTCGCTTTATTATTCCAAAAAGAAATTCAGGCGTGCCAATCAGGACTTCAATCTGACGCTCGCCAGGAAGGGTCAGCTGATCCATGAGCGCGACTGCGAGAAATGCCACTCCGAGGGCGGCAGTGTCGCCAGCGATGATGCCGGAATCCTCGCCGGCCAGTGGACACCCTACCTGAAGCAGCAGTTTTTCGCGTTCTATGCCGAGAAGCGGCAGCTGGACAGGAAGATGAAGCCGAAATTTAACAAGCTCGACAAGACTGAGATAGAAGCCCTCCTGAATTTCTATGCGAGCCGCGGCAGCCTGTAAGCCATCCGGCGTCATCGCGGCATTAAGGAAGGCGTGTTTAACTCATCTTTCGTCATTCCGGCGCAGGCCGGAATTCAGTAACTGCCTGATTACCTGCTACTGAATTCCGGGCTCCGCAACGCTCCGCCCGAAATGACGGCTTGATCAGTCTTGCCTTGTGTTGGGTACGTTACTGACGTTCCTTTACCCGACCTACCCGGGATTATTTGAATTTCTTTCCGTGTGTTTCCGTGGCCATGCGCCGCTGCGCACACCCCGCCCCCATGAGAATTGCCGCCTTTCCAGGGCACTCTTTCAAATACGGTGTTTACGGCTTCCGCCAGTCCGTCGTTTAAATGACAGTGCGACACCATGCCACACCCATACATTATAAATCTCTAATATACTATTAGTAGGCTAACAATACGGACTTGAATGCGGTCATCCGCACAACAGACCGGGTTTCAATGACACCCATGGAGGTGAATCATGAATATTCTGAAAAATACGTTTTCTGCCGGATTGCTAATGGCCTGCATGAGTGTTTTCCTGCCAATCCATACGCAAGCGGAAGAAATCCCTGCACGGGGCCCAATCCCTTTCGCCGCCTTTGACGCAGACGGCAATGGCCTCATCAGTGAACAAGAGTTCCACGCAAGGCGAGCACAGCGTATGGCCGCAAGGGAAGCTGAAGGCAGGCCGATGCGCGGAGCAGCAAGCGCTCCCTCTTTCGCGGAGTTCGATACAAACGCTGATGGCCAATTAACGCAGGATGAGCTGGCGGCAGGCCAAAAGGCGCGCATGGAACAACGCCGCGGAATGGGTATGGGAACGGGCCGGGGTCCTGGAACGGGTCAAGGCATGGGAAGAAATATGCCTGCCTTCTCTGACTACGACCTGAATGGCGACGGAAAAATTCTTGAAAAGGAATTCAGCGAGGCGCGGACCAGGAGGATTAGCGAACGGACCCAACAGGGTTACCGGATGAAAAACATCGGTAATGCGCCTGCGTTTGCCGATCTTGACACCAATGGAGATGGAGAAATCGGTTCAGGGGAATTCGCCGCACATCAGACACAACGTCGCCAGCAACGGGCACAATAACTGTGCAACAGAGAGGGCCAGGTTACATAAAATCTGACCCGAAGCTGTCGCGGAAACGCAGCCTGAACTCGTCCGCATCGAAGCTGTGATTCTGGGTGCCGTGATGCTCGATCTTGATCGCCCCCATGAGCGCGGCGATTTGGCCGGTCGTCTCCCAGTCTAAGTTGTTCATCAGGCCGTACAACAGGCCGCCACGGTAGGCGTCGCCACAGCCGGTCGGATCGATCAGCTCGCCCGCCCTGGCGGCCGGGATATCGATACGCTCCTGCTCCGTGTAGATGTGTGAACCCTTGCCACCACGGGTCACGATGAGTGCATCCACCTGCTCCGCAATTTCATGCGGCGACAGGCCGGTGCGTTCCTGCAGCAGCTGCGACTCGTAGTCATTGACGCACACCCAGGTGGCCTTTTCGATAAAACCCCTGAGTTCCTCACCGCCGAACAGTGGCAGGCCCTGTCCCGGATCGAACACAAACGGGATACCGGCCTCGATAAACTGCTCCGCATGGTCCAGCATGCCCTGGCGACCATCGGGAGAGACCATGCCCAGGGTGACGCCACTGGTATCGGAAACGCTGTTGAAATGCGCACCGTCCATGGCACCGGGGTGGAAGGCGGTGATCTGGTTGTCGTCCATGTCGGTGGTGATAAAGGCCTGCGCGGTATAGGTCTCGCCCAGCTCGGTAACATGTCGACGGTCGATACCATTGTAGTCCATCCATTCGGCATAAGGGCCGAAATCGGAGCCCACCGTCCCCATCGGCAGGGGTTCGCCACCAAGCAGCTTGAGATTATAGGCGATGTTACCGGCGCAGCCGCCGAACTCGCGGCGCATCTCCGGCACATGGAAGGCCACGTTCAGGATATGCACCTGGTCGGGCAGGATATGGTTTTTGAACCTGTCCTTGAACAACATGATGGTGTCATAGGCGAAGGAACCACAGATCAGTGCTGACATTTCAAGTACCCCTTAACCTCTTTACCCACGAATCTCTCATTGCGCCTTTGCGGTTCAATCGACCAGCACAATCAGCCAGACCAGGCCGGCATTGATCAATGTGATCAGTACGGCCGCCGAGCCGATATCCTTGGCACGTCCCGCCAGTTCGTGACGCTCGGCACCGAAGCGGTCGACCACTGCCTCGATCGCAGAATTGATCAATTCGACAATCAGCACCAGCACCCAGACCATGACCAGCAATGCGCGTTCGCTACCGTTCTCGCCCAGCCACAGGGCCAGCGGTATCAGGACAAGACTGAGCGCGACCTCCTGACGGAAGGCCGCCTCGTTCCGAAAGGCGGCGGCCAGGCCCTGCCAGGAATAGCCGGCCGCCCTGAGCAGGCGCTTGATACCGGTGTTGCCGGACTCGTTTACCATAAACCGAAATACCTACCAGAGCAGTTAACCTGAACTCTACTGATGGCGTATGCCAGCATAGATGCTAGGCAACCGTACCCGTCCAGGCCAGGTCCAGATGTTTCGCGGCACGCACCTCGTCCAGGCGTCTCACCGGCTGGGTGTGGGGGGCCTCCTTGAGCAGCTCGGGACTGGTCTCCGCCTCCTTCTGAATCTGCACCATGGCCTCCACGAAGGCATCCAGGTCTTCCTTGCTTTCGGTCTCGGTCGGCTCGATCAGCAGACACTCGGGCACCAGCAGGGGAAAATAGGTCGTCGGCGCATGCATATTGTAATCCAGCAGGCGCTTGGCGAAGTCCATGGCGGTAATGCCCAGCTCCTTCTGCTGGCGCCTGAGCGTCACAATAAATTCATGGGTGGCGCGCCGCTCCGGAAACGCCAGGTCAAAACCCGCCCGTGCCAGCCTGACCATCAGGTAGTTGGCATTCAGGGTGGCGAAGTCCGCCACGCGGTGCATGCCTTCACGCCCCAGCATGCGCGCGTAGATGTAGGCACGCATCAGCACGCCGGCATTGCCCATGAAGGCCGACAGGCGACCTATGCTTTGGGGGCGCACATCTTCGGTGATCCAGTAGTACTCGTCTCCATCGTAGCCGACAATCGGCACCGGCAGGAAGGGCTCCAGGCGCTTGCTGACGCCGACCGGCCCGGCACCCGGACCGCCGCCGCCATGCGGCGTGGAGAAGGTCTTGTGCAGGTTCATGTGGATCACGTCGAAGCCCATGTCGCCGGGGCGCACCTTGCCGAGGATGGCGTTGAGGTTGGCGCCGTCATAATAGAGCAGGCCGCCGGCCTCGTGGATGACGGCGGCGATCTCCTCGATCCTGCGCTCGAATACGCCCAGGGTGGAAGGGTTGGTCAGCATGATACCGGCCGTTTGGGGACCGACCGCCTCCCTGAGCGCCGCCAGATCGACATCGCCCTGCCTGTCGGTGGGGATCTCGCGCACCTTGTAACCGCACATGGTGGCCGTTGCCGGATTGGTCCCGTGCGCGGCATCCGGCACCAGGATCTCGGAACGCACGCTGTCGCCGCGCGCATCGTGGTAGGCACGGATCATCGCCACCCCGGCAAACTCGCCCTGGGCACCGGCCGCCGGCGTCAGGGAGACCGCTGGCATGCCGGTCACTTCCCTGAGCATCTCCTGCAGTTCGTACATGCAGGCGAGGAACCCCTGCCCCATTCCCTCCGGGGCGCAGGGATGGCGCGCCAGGAACCCCGGCAGCATGGCCAGGGAATTGCAGGCGCGCGGGTTGTATTTCATGGTGCATGAACCCAGCGGGTAAAACTGGGTATCGATAGAGAAATTCTTCTGCGACAGCCGGGTGTAGTGGCGCACCGCCTGCATCTCGGACACCTCGGGCATCAGCGGCGACTCATTGCGCAGCAGATTCTCCGGGATATCGGTTACTTCGTCAGCGTGCCCCGGGGACTGGGCCTGGGCGCGGCGGCCCTGGCGGGATTGTTCGAATATCAGCATTGCATGTAAACCTTTCGTACCAGTATCTGGTCCTGTCAATTTGCGGGTGAACAGGCGCGACTTGCACGCCATCCGAAATTCGTTCTTTCGCTACGCGGTTGTCGGGTGCGTTCTACGCACCGGGACGGACGCCGGAATCCATCCGGCCATCGGTGCGCACAGCGCACCCTGCCGGCTTGCCGCACTTAAAGTGCTGCCAGTGCCGCCTCGTAGTCCGGTTCGTCGGCGATCTCCGGCACCAGCTGGTTATAGAGAATCCGGTTATCTTCATCGAGCACCACGACGGCGCGTGCGGTAATGCCGGCCAGTGGCCCGTCCGTGATCAGCACGCCATAGTCCTTGGCGAAATGGCGGCTGCGCATCATGGACAGTGGCACCACGTTATCGATGCCTTCCGCCCCGCAGAAGCGGCCCTGGGCAAAGGGCAGGTCTGCGGAGACCACCAGCATCACCACGTCACCGTGGGCCTTGGCATGGTCATTGAATTTCCTGGTTGAAGTGGCACAGGTCGGGGTATCCAGGCTGGGCACGATATTCAGCAGTTTCTTCTTGCCCGCGTAATCACCCAGACTGACATTATTCAGCTGGCCATCCACTAAAATGAAATCCGGTGCCGCACTGCCAACCGCTGGCAGGTCTCCATTGGTATTCAATTGATTGCCCTGCAGGGTTACTGTTGCCATGGTCTAACTCCCCTCGTCTGGTTGTTCAATATGTTGCGGTATCTAGGCCATCTTCGGCTTGACCGGGCAGCCGGCCACGGTCTGGGCACTGATTATCCGGTTCAGATGGTCTGCATAGAGCTCGATATCAGCTGCGGTGCGGGTCTCGGTGGCGCAGACCAGCAGGGCATTGCCGAGCTCAGGGTAATCCGTCGACAGATCATAGCCCGGCAGCAGATTATGCGCGAACAGGGGCCGCATCACGTCGGCCAGCGGCAGCGAGAATCGCAGCGCCGTCTCGTGAAAACAGGGCCGGTTGAACAGCGGCTCGACGTATTCATTCTCTGTCAGCTTCTCCACCAGCGCCCGGGTGCTGGCATGACAGGCACGCGCAACCCGGGCCAGTCCATCGGCGCCGAGCAGCGACATGTAGATGGTGGCCGCCGTCACCAGCAGACCCTGGTTGGTGCAGATATTGGAGGTCGCCTTGGAACGGCGGATGTGCTGTTCGCGCGCCTGCAGGGTCAGGGTGTAGCCGTCGCGACCGTCGCGGTCGACAGTGCGGCCGACAATACGCCCCGGCATCTGCCGGACCAGTGCCTGCTTGCAGCACATGAAACCGAAGTAGGGCCCGCCCGCGGCCAGCGGCACACCCAGCGGCTGACCTTCGCCACAGGCGATGTCCGCACCGCTCTCACCCCACTTGCCCGGCGGTTTCAGCAGCGCCAGTGATGTCGGATTGACGATTGCGATGACCAGTGCGCCCTGGCGGTGCGCCCAGTCGGTGAGTTCGTCGACCTCTTCAAGGATTCCAAAGAAGTTGGGATGCTGGATCACCAGCGCGGTAATGTCCTCGCCCTCGAAATGTTTGAGCGAGTCCGGGACGGTGTTGCCGCCCTCGCTGCAGTACGGCACCTCGACCAGTTCGATGTCCTGGTTGTCGACGATGGTACGCGTGGTCTTGCGGTAGGCCGGATGGACCGTGGTCGGCACCAGGATGCGGCGCGATTTGGACTTGCGATTGCCGCGTACCGCCATCAGCGCGGCCTCGGCCAGCGCCGAGGCACCGTCGTACATGGAGGCGTTGGAGACATCCAGGCCGGTCAGGCCGGCCATCATGGTCTGGTACTCGTAGATCAGCTGCAGCGTGCCCTGGCTGGCCTCCGCCTGGTAGGGGGTGTAGGCACTGTAGAATTCGCCGCGCGTGGTGATCTGCCATACCGCCGCCGGAATATGGTGGTCATAGGCGCCGGCGCCCATGAAACACAGGGGGCGTCCGTCGGCCTCGGCACGCTCCATCATGAGGCGAGTGATTTCCTGCTCCGTCATTCCCTCCGGGACACCGGATAATTCACCATAGCGCAGGCCTTCGGGGATTTCATCAAACAGGTCTTCGATATCACCTGCGCCGATGGTCGCGAGCATTTCGCGGATATCAGAATCCGTATGGGGTATAAAAGGCATCGTTCTGTTTTCTTCAGGTTAGGCGCGCGGGCTGTCAGTGTGCTTCGGAGGCCAGGAACAACTCGTAGGCCTCGGCGTCCATCAGCTCTTCAAGTTCCGCGGCAGCGGCTGGCTGGATGCGAAACAGCCAGCCTTCACCATAGGCGTCCTGGTTCACGGTCTCGGGACTGTCGGCCAGGGCCTCGTTTACCTCGACCACCTCGCCCGAAAGCGGGGCGTAGACATCGGAGGCGGCCTTCACCGATTCCACCACGGCAGAGGCCTCGGCGGCGGTCACTTCCTGCCCGATCTCGGGGAGTTCGACGAAGACCATGTCACCCAGCTGTTCCTGGGCATTGTCGGAAATTCCCACGGTGACGGAACCATCGTCGTTCAGCCGGGCCCACTCATGGGTTTTTACATACTTGAGGTCAACAGGGATGTTACTCATGACTTCCTCGCTTGTGAATTATCTGGTTCGTTAATTGGTATACAGTCTAGAGATCGATCTGTGCCTTGCCGTTGCGTACGAAGGGCGGCTTGACCACCCGCGCCGACAGCAGCCGGCCACGGATCTCCACCTTGCAGCTGGCGCCGGTCTCTCTGGGGACCCGGGCAAAGGCGATGGCGCGTTGCAGCGTGGGTGAAAAACTGCCGCTGGTGATCTCGCCCTCACCGTTGTTTTCGACGACCACCTTCTGGTGGTTGCGCAGCACACCCTTGTCCTCCAGCAGCAGGCCAACCAGCTTGTGGCCGGCACCCTGCTCACGCTGCTGTTCCAGCGCCTGGCGGCCGATGAAATCACGGTCTTGCGGATCCCAGGCCACGGTCCATGCCAGGGCGGATTCCAGCGGTGTGGTCGTTTCGTCCATATCCGAGCCGTACAGGTTCATGCCGGCCTCGAGGCGCAGGGTATCGCGTGCGCCCAGACCCGTCGGCCGGACCCCGGCGGCCTTCAGCTGCTGCCAGAAGGCGGCGGCATCCGCGGCCGGCAGGACGATCTCGAAACCGTCCTCCCCGGTATAGCCGGTGCGGGCGATAAACCAGTCGCCTTCGGCAAAGGCGCCAAAGAACGGCTTGAGCGGTTCCGCCACGGCACGGGCCTCGGGGCCCAGCACCGCGAGCACCCTGGCACGGGCCTCGGGGCCCTGGATGGCGATCATCGCCAGCTCGGGGCGTTCCTGTACCTTGACGGAGAAGGCAGCCGCCTGCTGATCCAGCCAGGCCAGGTCCTTGTCGTGCGTCCCAGCATTCACCACCATGCGGTAGAAATCATCCCGCAGGTAGTAGACGATCAGGTCATCGATGACCCCGCCGGACTCGTTCAGCATACAGCTGTACAGTGCCTTGCCGCTGTCCTTCAGACGGTCCACGTTATTCGCCAGCAGATAACGCAGGTAGTCACCCACCCGCACGCCGGTCAGGTCGACCACCGTCATGTGCGACACATCGAACATGCCGGCGCCGTTACGCACGTTGTGATGTTCCTCGATCTGGGAGCCGTAATTGATCGGCATGTCCCAGCCGGCGAAGTCGACCAGCTTGCCGCCCGCGGCAACATGCTCATCATAGAGTGGAGTCTTGTTTCCCATTCAGCCGTTCACTTTGTCTGTTGCCATTCGAGTCAGAAATAAAAAAGGGCGACGGCCGATTTGCATCAACCGTCGCCCCTCTGTCCGGTAACCTGAGAGTGTCGGCCCGCTGTCGACAGCTTGCGAGCCGTACCCCTTCGGTGGGTCGTCCTGCGACCGCTCTCCAGAGTCAACTGCCTGCCACGGTCCTTTTGCCTGAGCGTTTCCGAGCGTGTTGCGCCTTCGGCGGTCCGTCAGGCCAGCCCTGACATGAACCCTCTCCCGCAGCAGTATAACGTTGAGCCGCAAATATACTCCTGCAGGCCGGCGAGCACCAGATTGACGGTCGTCCGGTGCGCCCGGCACGAGCGTGCCGACCGGCGTACCGCAACCGAAAAAACCGGGGGCATTTTACTTCTATTACAGTGACTTAATATCGAACCTGCGGCTTGCATCCGCAACCGGCCATTGGTATTCAGGTCGTCTCGGATACCGCGTCCGGACTCCTTGCCAGGGCCGGCAGATCACCTTCCAGCCCCATGGCATGGCGCATCAGCACGTCCTTGGCGGTACCGGCCGCGTCCATCATGGACAGGCCCAGATTGCGCGCCCAGCGCAACGGCGGCCGCGCGTTGCTGAACAACAGGTTGAAACCGTCCATGGCAGACATCATCAGCTGGTTCTCGCCCCGGCGCCAGCGCTCGTAGCGGCGCAGTACCGGTACACTCCCCACATCCTTGCCGCGCGCCTGTGCATCGGCAACCACCTCCGCCAGGGCAGCGGCATCCAGCAGGCCCAGGTTGACGCCCTGCCCCGCCAGCGGGTGAATGGTGTGCGCCGCATCCCCGATCAGCGCGGCCCGCTTACTTATATACTGAGCCGCATGCAGGCGCCGCAACGGGAAGGTCTTGCGCTGCTCCGATTCGATGATTCTGCCCAGGCGTAAATCAAATGCCTCGCCCAGGGCGGCGTGGAAGGCCTCCTTGTCCAGGGCCAGCAGCCGCTTCACTTCCTCCGACGGCAGGGTCCAGACGATAGAACTCCAGCCACCGCTCATGGGCAGGAAGGCCAACGGCCCGCCCGGCAGAAAACGTTGCCAGGCCGTTTCCCGGTGGCCGTGCTCGGTCTTCACCAGTGCGACCAGCCCGCTCTGCCGGTAGTCATGTTCCCGCACCTGTATGCCGAGGCGTTCGCGCAATGGTGAACGCGCCCCGTCAGCGGCCACCACCAGCCTGGCCGTCAGCGTGGTGGCATCATCCAGCGCGACCGTGACCTGGTCCCCGTCGATCTCGGTGTCCCTGAACTGCGCGGGACAGTACAGTTGCACACCGGCCAGCCCCTGCAAGCGTTCCAGTAGCGCGGCCTGGATGAAACGCGGCTCGATGATATGCCCCAGGTAGGGTTCGCCGATATCGGCGCAGTCAAAATGGACCGCCCCGGATCCACCGGCATCCCACACCCGCATCTCCCGAAACGCGCAGATATCCCGGGCACTGATCGCATCCCACGCACCCAGTGCACGGAAGATGCGCTCCGAGGCACGGGTGATGGCAAATACGCGCGCATCGCGCACCCCGGTATCGACAACGGGTGCGCGCGCCTCGACCACGGCAACCGTCATGCCGGCCGCACCCAGCGCACAGGCCGCCGCCATCCCGACAATCCCGCCACCGATTATGATCACATCAAACTGGTTCATGGTTTATTCCAAAACAAGATATTCACCGCAGAGACGCCGAGAACGCAGAGAAACTCCATTATTACACTCATTAGAGAGTAGATCTCTACTTCAAGAACTCACCGCAAAGACGCACAGGGCGCAAAGATAAACACAAAACGTATTACCGCAGAGACGCCGAGGACGCAGTGTAAGAATTCAATAGTGAAATTTAGAATAATCTATTACTGCTCATAAAATACGATGATTTGTTTTTACAATCATTCATTTTCGTTTTCTCTGCGTCCTCGGCGTCTCCGCGGTGAATAAGGTGTTTTCTTTGCGTCCTTTGCGCCTTTGCGTCTTTGCGGTGAATAACCCCGTTACAAAGGCAGCCCGCGCGCCAGGCGCGGTACCCGGCCGGCACGGCCCATGGTCAGCCGGGTCAGCAGGCGCTTGGCCGGCGGCACCAGGTCCAGTGCCAGCATGCCGGCTCCGCGCGCCGCACCCAGTGCCGGCAGCGGCAGGGTGAACATGCGCGCCAGGCCATCGGTAAACGCCGTCACCTGGCGGTGGTCCGCGCGCCGCCAGTCGCCGTAGCGCTGCAGGACAGCGAGTACACCCGGGTCCTGGTCCGCACGCACCGCGTCCACCAGCACCTCGGCCAGCACGGCGATATCGCGCACCCCCAGGTTGAAACCCTGCCCGGCAATTGGATGCAGGGTATGGGCCGCGTTGCCGACCAGTGCCAGCCGATGGCGTACCGCCTCTTTTGCCTTGATCAGGCGCAAGGGGTAGGCCTGGCGCTTGCCGACCCGTTCGAGTCTGCCCAGGCGGTAACCGAAACACTCCTGCAGGCGCGCAAGAAATTCGTCGTCGGGCAACGCCATCACCGCTTCTGCCGCCGCGGACTCAACCGTCCACACCACGGAGCAGCGCTGTTCGCTCATGGGCAGGAAGGCCAGTGGCCCGGTGTCGGTGAAACGCTCATAGGCCACATGATTGTGCGGCAACTGCGGCGTGATATTGGTGATCACCGCCGTTTGCCCGTAATCGGATTCGCTGACCGGTATACCCAGGCGTTCCCTGACCGCGGAAGCGGTCCCGTCGGCCGCCACCACCAGCCGCGCCGTCAGCATCCGTGTCACATCATCCTGCAGGATCTCCGCCGTAACGCTGTCGGTCTCGACGGCCAGGCTCGACAGCCGCGCCGGGCAGTGGAAATCCACCGCCTCGCTGGCGCGCAGCGCGTCACCCAGCACCCTGCCGATCACCCGCGCCGGCACCACATAGCCCAGCGCCGGCAGGCCCTCTTCCGCGCGGTCCATGCGGGTAAAGCCGAAATTACCGCGATCGGAGACGTGGATCCGGTGAATGGGGGTGGCCTCGAGCTCGAACCGGTCCCACAGCTGCATACCGCTGAAGATGCGCTGCGTGCCGGATGCCAGCGCAATGGCGCGGTCATCATAGCCCGGCTCGGTACGCGTCTCGAACTGCACGGCCTCGACCACGGCAATGCGCAGGCCCTGCCCGTCCAGGGCACGCACCAGGCTGGCACCGACCATGCCGCCGCCGATGATGAGGATGTCGTATTGCTTCGTCGTCATGTCAATGTGGCCATTGCCTGCATCCCGGTTTCCGGGTCACCCGCGCCCGCCGTGGCGGGATCACGCCATCAGTGCCTCGATTTCATCCACTTCCTTCGGGACCGCATCGCTCAGTACCTCGTGGCCGTCCCGGGTCACCAGCACATCATCCTCGATGCGAATACCGATATTCCACCATTTCCTGGCCACGCCGCGGGTGCCTGCCGGGATGTAGATGCCGGGCTCAACCGTCAGCACCATGCCCGGTTCCAGCACACGCCATTCGCCCCCGACCTTGTAGTCGCCCACATCATGCACGTCCATGCCCAGCCAATGGCCGGTGCGGTGCATGTAGAAACGGCGGTAGGCCTCCTTTTTGATCAGCTCAGCGGGCCTGCCCTTCAGGATACCCAGCTTCACCAGGCCGCGGGTCAGCACCTTGACGGCCGCCTGGTGGGGATCATTCCAGTGTTTTCCCGGCCGCACCTGTTCGATAGCGGCTGCCTGCGCCGCCAGCACCACTTCGTAGAGGGCCTTTTGCGCGGGGCTGAACCTGCCGCCGACGGGAAATGTCCGCGTGATGTCCGAGGCATAGCAGTCGTACTCGGCCCCGGCATCGATAAGCAGCAGATCACCGTCGTTCAGCTGCGCACGGTTGCTGGTGTAATGCAGCACACAGCCGTTCTCGCCGCCCCCGACGATACTGGGATAGGCAGGCTCCATGTTCGACCGGCGGAATTCGTGCAGCAGTTCCGCCTCGATCTCGTATTCGTGCAGGCCGGGACGGCACAGCTGCATGGCCCGGCGGTGGGCGCGGCAGGCCACCCTGGCGGCGGTGCGCATGACCCTGGCCTCGGAACGGCTCTTGTACAGGCGCATGTCATGCAGCAGGTGCTCGAGGCTGATGAATTCATCCGGCGTGCGCGCGCCGGAGCGGGCACCCTCGCGGATACGGTTGACCCAGTCGATGACCTGGCGGTCAAAATCGGGATAGGAACCCATGGTGTAGAACACGCGTTCGCGGCTTTCCAGCAGTCCCGGCAGGATCTCGTCGATATCGCCGACCGGGAAGGCGTCATCGGCGCCGTACTCGTCAATGGCCCCCTGCGTGCCCGCCCGACGTCCGACCCAGGTCTCCATTTTTGGATCACGCTCGCGGCAAAACATCAGGTACTCGCCGTGCGGTCGGCCGGGCGCCAGCACGGCAACGGCCTCGGGCTCGCCAAAACCCGTGAGGTAGTAAAAATCGCTGTCGGACCGGTACGGGTACTCGACATCCCGGTTGCGGGTCTTCTCCGGCGCGGTGGGAATAATGGCAATGGAATCCTTGCCCATCATGCGCATGAGTTGTTTGCGACGCCGGGCGAACTCCTTTGTGCTGATCATTCTGGGTCGTTACCTCGGTACGGGTTGATACGAGGACATTACCTTATATATGCCCGGACAGGCCAGGGCCCGGACAGGACGCAGGCCAATTTCCCATTGGCCCCTCGGAATTGTGCCGGACCATTTAAAGATACGCTCTCGTTTCAGTCCCTTACATACAGGTCCGCGACCGACTAGTGCAAAGGCCCCGGGGCCGGGGTATGCAATGGCTGCAATTCCTCGTGGCACAGCAGCACGCTCATACGCACGTATTCGACGATCTCCATGTAGGCGGCCTCCTCGGTTTCGTCATCGGCGTCATGATCGAAGCCGGGCTGCGAAATCTCATAGAAGTCGCGCATGATCTCGGGGATGGTTCCTGGCTGCCCGCCTTCTTCCCTCACACCACCCAGCGCCAGCCCGTAGAGGAAACCCTGGCACCACTGCCCCAGTGCCCTGCTGCGCAGCGCCAGCGGGGCATCGTCGCCCGGCAACAACAGTTCCAGGCCAAGGTCATTGTCGTTGAGATGCTGCAGGGTGGCGGCATAAAGCTCTGCCAGAAGGTCATGGCAGTTCTGCGCCGCGGCACTCAGGGTGTTGCCCGCACCCAGTATGTGCTCCAGCCAGGGTGCAGTGTCCGCCTGGCCCGCGGCACAACAGATACCGCACAGCAGACCGTGGCATTCGGCGGCGCCGCAATCCGTATCAGCGGACTGCAGCGCATTCTCCAGCTCCGAATAATCTAAAGCCGCCTTCACATTCACGCCAGTGCCCTCCCGGGGTAATTATTGCAAGACCAGCATCTTGCAATACCTGCAAGACCGATTATCGCACACTGCACATTAACAGCGTGCGCCAGAGCAGCGCCCGAACATACACCAACATTGACCGGAACCTCCAAGCGCACTATATTGCTTGCATGACAAAAAAATCTGAAACGACCGTTATTGAACAGGGGATCACCCGGCTCGAACAGCAGGTCGATGCCCTGCTGACCACCATCGACCGGCTGGCTAAAGAAAACCGTTCCCTGCGAACCCAGCAGGAATTACTGGCGACCGAGCGCGCCTCCCTGCTCGAGAAGCATGACCTGGTTCACCACCGCGTCGAGAGCATCGTAACCCGCCTCAAGTCACTGGAGACCGGCGCATGAGCAAGGATAGCAATGCCGTCAAGGTACATATTCTTGACAAGGAATACCTGGTTGCCTGCCCGGATGAGGAAAAGGACTCCCTGCTCTCCTCGGCTAAATTTCTCAACGACAAAATGGCTGACATCCGTGCCAGCGGAAAAGTCGTCGGCATTGACCGTATCGCCGTCATGGCGGCGCTCAACCTGGCCCACGATGTACTCGAGGCCGGATCGATCGACACTACCCTGCTTGATACCTACGGGCCCCGGATACAGGGACTCAACAAAAGGATCGAGACGGCGCTGTCAGAATACAAGCTGGAGCTGAACTGAGCAGCTCAGGATGAAAGGTTAAATTCAGGTATCCCCTGCCGTGTACGATAGTGGCTTGGATCTCCTCGAGCCTAATTACCATCCCAGGGGACTGTTAGCTAATGTTGGTGTGCATGTCCGCTGCTGGCGGAAAGCCTGATACATCACTGCGGTCCCCCCTTGAACCTTCGGTTCAGGGGCCAAAGTCACAACGGCACAAGCGGGGGATACCTTATCTAATACACCCCCCGCGTCATACGAACATCCATTCCCATACCGCATGCCCGTGAACACAGGAAAGGCAGACCGCAACGCCCTGCGCCAGCAGGTCCGCCTGCAACGCCGCGCCATGACCGCCACCGAGCAGGCTGTCTGCGCCCGCCGCCTTGCGCGGCACGCCGGCAAGGATCCACTGGTATTCAACAGCCGGCACATCGCCGCCTACCTGGCAGCCGACGGGGAAATGGACCCCTGGCCGCTGATGGAACGCCTCTGGTCACTGGGCAAGATCCTGTACCTGCCGATACTGGTCCCCTTTTCAGACCAGCGCCTGTGGTTTTCCGCCTATACACCCGGAGACCCGCTGATCGTCAACCGCTTCGGCATCCTGGAACCGGAACGCCATCACTACCGCCGCATCAGCCCCGCCGCCCTCGACCTGGTACTGACACCACTGGTTGCATTTGACCCCATGGGTCATCGCCTGGGGATGGGGGGCGGCTACTACGACCGCAGCTTCGCCTTTCTCAACACCCGCCGGCACTGGCGTAAACCGCGCCTGCTGGGACTGGCCTACGAGTTTCAGCGACACTCGCTCCTCGAAGCGGAGGCCTGGGATGTACCGCTGGACGCGGTCGCGACCGAGGCATGCGTCTACCATTGCCCGGCACCCTGAACGTGCACTGCCTCCGGACAAACCACGCGGTCACGCCCGATATGTATCATTATCACAACACTTTCAGGGAGATGATATGAACTACTGGCTGATGAAATCCGAACCCGACGTCTTCGGCATCGACGATCTCTGCAAGGCGCCCGGGAAGACCGAACCCTGGGATGGAGTTCGTAACTACCAGGCACGCAATATGATGCGCGATGACATGAAAAAAGGTGACCTGGTCTTTTTCTATCATTCCAACTGCAAGGAACCCGGCATTGCCGGCATTATGAAAATCGCGCGCGAGGGCTATCCGGACCACACCGCCTTCGAGCCAAAGGAAAAATATTTCGACCCGAAAAGCGACCCCGGGAACCCGCGCTGGTACATGGTCGACGTCCGTTATGTTCGCAAACTGAAACGCGTCATAACCCTTTCCGAACTGAAACAGAATCCCGAACTCAGCGGGCTGCCGCTGGTCAGGCGCGGCAATCGCCTCTCCATCATGCCGATCAACAAGCGACACTGGGACCTCATCCTCGCGCTTGAATGACGCGCATACCGTGACACAGAAAATGGTCCGGCATACACGCGGGACGTGCCGGTTTTTCTCTACGGGGGCGCCGTGCATTCGCCACTATTTAATTTATAAGTTACTGTTTCTATTGTGATATATAACTATCCGCGGACAGGCGCGGCGCACGCCCGAAAGCCAGTGGCTTGCATATCTTTTCGTAAACAACCTCGCGCCATGCAAGTGACCGCCCTGCCTCGACACACCCCCGGCTTGCACAAACACGCACATGCACATTATCCAATCTGCGTGAATTTATTTTCATGATTGTCACAGTCGTCGTCCAAAACTTTTTTCATTGCCTGGATAAATATTCAAGTAATGTTCAGCACGACCGTTAACAGTCAAACTGCAAACAATAGATATTCTTTTTTGGTTGCATGTTTGCTAGACGTTGTTGAAAATTTTCATGTGAATTTTTCAACAAAAAAAAACTGGTAATTTGTAATTACTTGTTTATACTCACCTTGGGCAATTCGAATGCAATGGAG
>CAMYJZ010000019.1:0-20536 GCA_947258845.1 uncultured Ectothiorhodospiraceae bacterium
ATGTTGAGCCACAGCACAGGGTAGAGTTCCATGATGCCGATCAGGAACAGCGGCGTCGCCGTGTAGGCCGCCAGTACCACGCATTGCGACAGCAGGGGATCCGCGCCATAGGTCCCGGCCATCCAGTGAATCATCCAGCCGATAGAAAACACCCCGACCAGCATGGCCAGGTAATAGAGCACGGCAATAATGGACGCACTTTCCGCCGTCAGCTTGATCGGATCACCGACGCCGATCTGCCAGCCGAACTGGGTGGTCCCGATAAAGCCGGAGATGGCCGGAATGGCCGCCAGCAGGAGCACGTGCACGGCATAACACTTGCCGATGGTGCATTTGTCGTCACGAATCGCTTCCCATTCGCGTTTTGGGTTTACAAACAGGCCCCAAATATGTTGTAGCACCATCTCAGGATTCCCCCTCGCTTACTCAAAGCCGACCGCTAGTTTCCCGCCTGGCGGCAGCCCAGTCAATTTTTACATAAGGAAACTCTGATTTATTCGTCATTGCGACGACTGCATGGAGAAGGTGAATCAGGGCTTCCTTGAAACTATGACGGGGATGCCGGCATTTACCGGCATCCCCGCGATACAGACAGATCTCAGAACTTCTTGCCGATTCCGACCATGAACACCCAGGGGTCCACGTCCACATCGAGGGTACCCACACCCGCGAGTTTGGCCTCGGTTTCGATGTCCAGGTACCAGAGCTGGCCACTCAGCACCAGGTCATTGCCCAGGTCGAAGTCCACCCCGGCCTCGGCCGCCAGGCCCCAGGAGTCATCCAGTTCGAGGTTGACCCCACTCAGGTCACCCGTGGTCTCCTCGTCAAAGAAGTAGGTGTAGTTCACACCGGCACCGATGTAGGGCTGGATATTGGACCCGGTCGGGAAGTGCCACTGCAGGGTCACCGTGGGGGGGAGATGTTTGGTTGAACCAACCTCACCCGAGATGCCTCCAACGCCGTCAAAATCGTGCTCAAACGGCCAGGCGCCCAGCACACCCACGCCCAGGTTGTCGGTGGCCATCCAGGTGAAGGTGATGCCCAGGCTGTAACCATCATCGACATCGACCCCGGTACCACCCAGGTCATTCTGGTCAAAGCTGCTGTCCGGCAACACCCCGGCCAGACCGGCGCGCAGGACCATATCCCCGGCCTCGTAGGCGCTGGCCGCGGTTGCGCCGAGCATGATTACACCGGAAACCATCCCGGCCACGAGTCCCTTTAATGCGCCTGTTTTCGTCATGATTCTCTCCCTAGCGTGGTTGAATTAGGAACCGAACATCGAATTGCTGCTCGGTTAAAAGAGCGCGACATTATTCCGGATAAGACCGGACAGGATATTGATCTCGATCAAGTTAGCGGGATCCGGCCGGATTTGCGTGTCCTCCCGCGCGAACGGTGTGCTATCTTGCGCCCGGATCCGAGCCTCCCGTCAACCACCCGGAAGAATCCGCGTGACAGCTGCTGAAACCGTGACCAAGACCGACCCGGAACCGGCCGACGCCGGCACGGCAACTGCCTGTTTCCACTGCGGTCTGCCGGTACCCGCCGGCCTGGACCTGCGGGTGAGCATCGACGGGCAGGACCGGCCCATGTGCTGTCATGGCTGCCAGGCAGTGGCCCGGGCCATTATCGCCGCCGGCCATGGCGATTTTTACCGCTACCGCACCCACACGCCTCCCACCGGGCGTGAACTGGTGCCGGATTTCATCGCGCAGACCCGCGTCTATGATCACCCGGATATCCAGAAGTCCTTCGTGCGTGTCGAGGAGGACAACATTCGCGAGGCCGCCCTGATCCTGGAGGGCATCACCTGCGCCGCCTGCATCTGGCTCAACGAGCGCCACCTGGCACAGCTGCCCGGGGTGCTGGACGTGCAAATCAACTACGCCACCCACCGCGCCCGCATCCGCTGGGACGAGCAGCGCCTGAAACTCAGCGAGATCCTGCAGGCCGTGCGCGCCATCGGCTACGAGGCCCACCCCTACGACCCGCAACGCCAGCAGCAGGCCTTCAAGCGCGAACGCCGCACCCACCTCAAGCACCTCGGGGTCGCCGGTGTGCTGGGCATGCAGGTGATGATGCTGTCCATCGCCCTCTACGTCGGCGACTGGTCGGGGATGGAGACGGCCTTTCGCGGTTTCCTGCGCTGGACCGGACTGCTGCTGACGACCCCGGTACTGCTGTATTCCGCCGCCCCCTTCTTCCGCGGCGCCTGGCGTGACCTGCGCAACCGCCGCATCGGCATGGATGTCCCGGTCACCCTGGGCATTACCGTGGCCTTCGGCGGCAGCCTGTCCGCCACCTGGACCGGCCAGGGCGAGGTCTACTACGACTCGGTGGTGATGTTCGTCTTCCTGCTGCTACTGAGCCGCTATTTCGAGATCATGGCGCGCAAGCGCGGTGCCGAGACCGCGGAGCACCTCGGCCGGGCCCTGCCGGCCATGGCCACGCGCCTGGTCCGGGAGGGCGAAAGCGAACGGCAGGAGGTGGTACCGGTCGCCGACCTCGGCCCCGGCGACCGGGTCCTGATCCGGGCGGGTGAGACCGTCCCCGCCGATGGCCGTATCGAGTCCGGCAACTCCTCCGTGAACGAGGCCCTGCTGACCGGGGAGAGCACCCCGTTACGCAAGCGGCCCGGCGACGAAGTGGTTGGCGGCAGCATCAATGTCGAAAGCCCGCTGTATATGACGGTCACCCGCGTCGGCATGGATACCGTGCTGGCCCATATACTGCGCCTGCTGGAACGCGCCCAGAACGAAAAACCGGCCATTACCCGGCTGGCTGACCGCACCGCCAGCTGGTTTGTCAGCGGCGTCGTCCTCGCCGCCATCGTCGTGGGTATCTACTGGTGGCAACAGGCACCGGGGGCCTGGCTGCCCATCGTGGTGTCCGTGCTCGTGGTCACCTGCCCCTGCGCCCTGTCACTGGCCACGCCCACGGCACTCAGTGCGGCCACCGGCGCCCTGATGGCCAGCGGCCTGCTGCCGGCGCGCGGCAACCGCCTGGAAACGCTGGCGCGTTGCACCCACCTGGTGTTCGACAAGACCGGCACCCTGACCCGGGGGACACCCGCGCTCACTGCCATCCACACCCTGTCCGGGATGTCCGAACAGGAAGTGCTGCACCGGGCCGCGGCCCTGGAAAGCCAGTCCGAGCACCCGGTCGGCCAGGCGATCTGCCGGGCGGCGAACCTGCGTGAACAGGCCCTGCCTGCCGACCTGGAAAACCACCCGGGCGCCGGCATCAGCGCCAAACTGGATGGCGACACCTGGTACATCGGCAGTCCCGATTTTATTGCCCGGCACAGCGGGGCCGACATCGCCGGACTGCAGGACACCGCAGACCGGGCCCCACCCGGCATCCGGGTGGTGCTGGCCGACGCGGAGCAGCTGCACGCCCTGTTCATCCTGCAGGATGAAGTGCGCACGGATGCCGCGGCCACCGTCGCGGCCCTGAAACAGGACGGCAGGCAACTGCTGTTGCTGACCGGGGACAATCTGCAATCGGCGCGCCAGGTGGCGGACAGGGTCGGTATCGAGGCCGTGCAGGCCGACATGACGCCGCAGGACAAACTGGAGGCGCTGCAGGACCTGCAGCGCCAGGGTGCCATGGTGGCCATGGTCGGCGACGGCATCAACGATGCACCGGTGCTGGCGGCCGCCGACGTGTCCATCGCCATGCATGATGCCGCCCATATCAGTCATGCCAGCGCCGATATGATTTTGATGTCGGATCAGCTCGGCGCCCTGGCCGAAGGCATGCTGATTGCCCGCAAGACGCTGCGGATCATCCGCCAGAACCTGAGCTGGGCCATTGCCTACAACCTGATCGCCCTGCCGGCGGCGGCGCTTGGTTTTGTGGCCCCCTGGATGGCCGCCATCGGCATGTCCTCCAGTTCGCTGCTGGTGGTCCTCAACGCCCTGCGCCTGACACGCAAGCGCCGCGGCCACGGCCACGGCAACCTGGCGGACTGAGACAGCACATGGAAATCATCTACCTGCTGATTCCCCTGTCGCTGCTGCTGGTCGGCCTGATGGTGTGGGTGTTTTTCTGGGCCGTGCGCTCGGGCCAGTTCGATGACCTGGAAGGGCCGGCCCACCGCATTCTCATGGACGATGATTCGCCGACCATCGAGCCGCCCGACGAGGAAGAAGACAAAAAGTAGCGCCCCGCGGGCGCGACATCTCTTTAAAGACAAGGAGCGCCTCGTTTATGCCCGGCGCCTGATCCTGTGCAGGCGCGATCAATCAGAAAAATAATTCGCCACGGAATCCACGGAAGAACACGGAAAGATAAACATACAACAGCAATAATTGAAAAAAACATCAACACAACAACTACGGTTTCACCCGGTTGCTTATCTACATGTGTTTTTCAAAAATAATTTGTAGATTACCGTTGTAGGGCCGAATTCATTCGGCCAACAACCCCGCCATCAGAAGGTATGCGTCTCGTCTGAATTGATGTGTTACCCACTCAATCAGGGGAAGACCCAATTTTTCTTTTTGATATTTCCGTGGATTCCGTGGCTGACTTGTTTGTCACGCCATGAGGCGCCGCTTCAGGCCGACCTCAGCTGATAGATGGCCGAAAAGCCCCGACCGGCCAGCCACTGGGCTGCATGATGGCAATGCACGCCATCATGGCCATAGAGGATCACCGGACGCAGCCGGTTGAGGCTGCGATGCTTCCAGCTCAGCGCCTCGATGGGCAGGTTCAGCGCCCCGGGCAGGGCATCGCGGCCGAAGTCGGCCGGGGAACGGATGTCGACCAGCTGGCCGCCGCTTGCCAGCAGGCGCCTGGCACGAGCCGAGGGCAGGGTCTCCGCGCCGGCGTGGCGCATCAGGGAGAGGGCGGGATTCATGACCGATCCGTCCGCGGCGCAGGAACTGTGCCTGGCTGCCGGCTAATACACTGCAGGGCGCAGCCACCAGCTGCACGGCAGCGGACAGACATCATCCCGACCAGGAGGAAACAAGAGACTGCAGCAACCGTCAAACCTGCGATGACCATAGGACACCTCGTTCAGATCAATTAAGGTACTACAATATATATTTATATTATCAAAATCTAATATATAGGTAAAGTCTGATCAAGCCGTCATTCCGGTCGGAACTGAGCTGCGACCCGGAATCCAGTAGTTGCTAATCAGAAAGTGACTGGATCCCGGCCTTCGCCGGGTTGACAAAAGATGAGGTAATCAGGCCTTCCTGAAAGCAATAATGATTGTTTTCATTCACTTATGTAACTTGTTCAGGCAGGGGGAAGCGGGCACAGCCGGGGTCACGGCCACCCGCCAGGGGGACGACCGGTCCACGGCCGGGTGGTTCAGGTGGTCAGGCGCCGGTAGATATCGGACACCTTCAGCGGCAGCTTGCGCACCTCGTCGATGACGGTGTAATTCACGGCCCCGTACATGTGCGGCAGGTAGTCCCGGGCCTCGGTGTCGATGGTGATACAGAATGAATGAATGCCATCGCGCTTGGCCTCGATCAGCGCCTGGCGCGTGTCCTCGATGCCATAGGTCCCGCGGTAGGTGTCGTAGTCGTCCGGCTTGCCGTCGGACAGGGTGATCAGTAGCTTGGTGCGGGCCTCGACTTCATTGAGTAACGCGGTCAGGTGGCGGATGGTCACCCCCATGCGGGTGTAGTCCTGCGGCCTGATGCCGCTGATGCGGGCGCGCACCGTGTCGTCGTAGGGCTCGTCGAAGCGCTTGACCCGGTAGACCTCGCAGCGCTTGCGCGTCATCCCGGAGAAGCCGTAAATGGCATAGCGGTCACCGAGCGTCTCCAGCGATTCACACAGCAGCACCAGCGCCTCGCGCTCGGCATCGTTGATCCAGCCCTTGGTGGACCCGCTCATGTCCACCATGAACATCACCGCGATGTTGCGCTCCAGCTTGTGCATCTTGGTGAACAGCCGTTCCGACATCTCCATGCCGATCGTGCTGTCGGCATAGGCCTCCACCAGGGCATCGATATCGATATTGTCCCCGTAGGGCTGTTTCTTGAGCAGCTTGTCCTCGCCGCGCAGGGCCTCGAAGGTGCGCCGCAAACTGCCGGCCAGGCCCCGGTATTTCTCCAGCGTGCGCACCACGAAATCATCAAAACGCGGGTTCACGTCCAGCTCGCGCAGCACCGCCCAGTTCTTGCGATAGTGGCGCCGCTCGTAGTCCCATTCGTTATAGATGAAGGCGCCTTCCTCGTGGTAGGTGCCCTTCCAGACGTCTTCCGGTTTCTGCCCGGTACCCGGCCCGGTCATCGAGTAGGCACCATCACCGGCCGCCACCAGATAATCCTCCGGGATCCTGCCCAGGTCCTGCAGGATGGACGCCATCACCCCCTTGACGTCATCCGGCGGCACCTGCGGTTTGCCATCGAGAACGATCTCGTAACTGAAACCATCCGGGGTATCGCCTGCCTCGATCTCGCGCAGCCCGAATCCGCCCCCCTCCTCCGCGTCCGCTTCGTCCGGTGCTTCCTCACCGGCCTCCCGGTCCTCGGCCTGCTGCAGTTCATCGCGCATACGCATCAGGCCCAGGCGGAACTGCTCCTTTTCCTTGTCGAGGCGCAGCCTGCGCACCTGCTGTACCCGCACCGGCTTCAGGCTGCCCTGGTAGGGTACGGGTTCGGGCAGCCCGTATTCATACAGTGCCGTCACCGCGGCACAGGTGTCCTGCACGCTGGCCGCGGGCTTCTGAAGCCTGGCAAGGTGCGCCTCCCAGACCTCCGGCAGGCTGTTGACACTGGCTGCGCGCAGTCCGGCAAGCTGGCGCGACACACCGGGCAGGTCACGCCGGATGCAGGCATCCAGGCGCAGCGTCTCGAGGGCGTGGAACAACGCCAGTGCCTTGTCGGCATTGGCAAACTCGCCACAGAATTCACCCACATCGATGCGCCAGGTACCGTACCAGCACTGTGCCCACAGGTGTACGGCAATGACCTTGTAGAGCTGGAAGTTTTCATCCCGGGTTTTGAAGCGGCTGACCATGGCCGGCAGGAACAGGGTCTCGGTGTCGGTACAGGTACTCTCGCCGGCCTCGACCTTGAGCTTGCGCCCGTTCAACCCGTGGACAAACATCTCGAGGACACCGGCGACCTCCTCGAAGGCCAGCCCGGTGGCACGTTCCATCTGTTCGCGGGCAAACTTCCCGGCCTCCCTGAAGGAACTGATGCCCGCGTGCAGGCCGGCCGTGTCATACACGTCCATGGTGTGGATGACCCAGGCCTCGACACCGGCCGCGTCCATGAAGCGGAAGCCCTCGGCCGCGTAATTGGCCAACTGGAAGGCCATTTCACCATTGCTGTGGGCCACCACGCTCACCCAGTGCAGGATGAAGTCCTGCTGATCACGTTCCAGCGCGGCGATCTGCCGGGCCGGTCCCGTCGCGGTGCGCCGCGAAGACAACACCGCGTCGAGATAGACGTCCAGGTGGTCCTCGATTTCGCTGGCCGTGAACGCCGCCCGCCCCTCGCTGTCCAGCAGGTCGCTGCGCGGGTCATACCAGCGCGCCACCCCGCCGGCCGGCAACACCCGCCCGTCCCGCGTGGCTATCCCCAGGCGCAGGGTCTCGACACAGCGACCCGGCAGGGCCTCGCGCAGCATTTGACCGATGCTCGGCGGCGTCCAGGAACCGGCATCGACATGCACCCAGATGCCGCGGCAGTCTTCGCTCAGGATATTCGGCAGATTCCGTATCAGCCGCGCCAGGTCCACCTCGATATCCCAGCTGGCGCCGCGCGCGTGGCCGATGCGCGGCGGAGAAACCGCGACGAAGTGAAAGCGCTCGCCACGCATCCCGGCACCCTCGACGTAGGTCGGCACATGGGCCTGTGCGCAGTGAATATTATTTTCACCGAGCGCGAGCTGCGCCCGCTCCAGCATGTTCGCTGCACTGTCCACATGAGTGACGTCGGCACCGGCCTGCAAACCGGCCCCGCTCAGCGCACCGCTGCCGGCGAACAGGTTCAGCATGTGCAGATCATCGATATCGTAACAGCCGCCCAGGCGTTCACTGATCCAGTGCCGGCAGGCCACATCACGCACGTTGATGCCGGTACGCCCGTGCTCGTCCGGCACACAGCTCAGCGACATACCGTCGAGGGAGATATCCCATGCCCCGGGCAGGTCGGCCCGCGCCGGCTGCCAGCCGCCGCCCCCCGGGCCCAGATCGGTATAGACCCAGTCCGCCTCCCAGCACGCCAGCTGCGGCACACCCTGCGCACGCTTGTCCGGCCGGTTCAGTACGTAGGGACCGAAACGCTCGAGCTTGCGACCGTTGCCGAAATCGAGCAGCTCGTAGTCATCCAGTGGCGTCTCGATGATGACGTCCTCTGCCTGTTCGTCATCGGCGGGGATTTCTCTGTACATAAAAGGGGAACAGATTTATCCAGGGGATGTCTGATCGGGTAGCATGATCGGATTCTATCGTGTTGAGCCCATTCAGGGGGAAAACCCGTAGCGGAGGGAATATATGAAACCGTCAAGGTTAACGCTGGCTGGCCCGTTGTTCCTGGTCGCGCTGTTCTTCAGCCGGGTCGATGTGTACGCGGCGGACGAAGTCGAGGACCTGCTGGCGGCCAGGGAGGCGCCGCCGGGCGTGGTCTTCGAAATCGTCAGCGGCGACGTCGAGACCCTGGGCCGGCTGCTGCCCGGGCTGCGCGCCGACATCGGACGCCTGCGGGCGCGCTTCCCCGGACTCCCGGTTGCCGTCGTCAGCCACGGCGAGGAACAGTTCGCCCTGACCAGCAGGCATAAGACACAGGAACCCGAACTGCACGCCATCGCCGAGGAAATGGTGACCGGCGACGACGTGGACCTGCATGTCTGCGGTGCTCACGCCGGCTGGTTCGGCCTCGACCCGGAGGACTTCCCGGACTATGTCGACGTATCCTCCAGTGGCCCGGCGCAGATCAACGACTATCGCGCCCTGGACTATGTCCTCATCAAATTACCGTGAATACCAGAAGGCCCTGAATAAAAGGTGTCAGGAACCTTTTTGCTTTGGGAAGTCTACATTTCTGAAAATCCCGTTAACCAGATGCCCGCCCAGATAACGGAGCCCGTCACCAGCAGGAAAAACCGCATGGATCTCCCAACCAGGTATTTCTTCATTACACGCTCCTGAAGGTCAAGAAATCAAGTCATGTGGGAGCAGATATCTCATCACCATTAATCATCCTGGCTTTCCCGGTATTGAAATGTTGTTCACACAAAATATCGCATGTGTATATTTTTCATTTTATTTCTCCAGCATTCGATAATCCTGCGCCGCAAAGCACTGACCGGTCGGCCCGTCATCATCCAGCAGGGCCGGCACCAGCGCACCCGGCAATACGTTTTCTACAGGATACATGGCATCCGGCCCGCCCATATCGGTTTTCAGCCAGCCCGGATCGAGACTGTTGACCAGCACATTGCTGTCTTTCAATTCGAACGCCAGGTCCCGGGTATATTTATCGACTGCGGCCTTTGAAACACCATAAGGCGCCAGGTTCGGGGTGTCCTTGATACCGGATGTCGTGTTGATGATGCGGCCATAGCCGCGTCGTTTCATCTCCGGTCCAAAGGCATTGCACAGGGCGATCATCGCCAGCAGGTTGACCTGGAAGATGTCCAGCCACTCCTCATCGATCACTTCCCAGATCGGCTTCCATGCACTCATCACGCCGGCGTTATTATAGAGAATATCTACATGCCCGGGCCCGGCATGCGCCCCGTCAATCACCGACTGGATACCGTCTTTTCTCGACAATTCTCCACTGACGATGTGCACCTGAACGCCAGATGGTTTGAGCAGCTCAACCGTCTTCGCCGTGTTTTCGTGCTTACGAGCGTGAACGATAAGATTGCACTTGCGTCCAGCCAACCCTATTGCGATCTGCTGACCGATGCCGCGACTGGATCCGGTCACCAGCGCCCATTTCCCTTCCAGTAAGCGCATGCCTTTCATTTGCCTCCTGTTACCGCTGGTTTGCCTGCAGCAGGCCCGTCCAACCCGCCTGACTGAAGCACTTTCTTCGGGGTACGGTCGGCCCTGTACATGCCCCAGTGCTTCTCGGCCTTGGCCATCGGGTTTTCGCCGTCGAAGCCGCCCTTCCAGTTTTCATCGAAGGCCTCGAAATAAAACGAAATGATCCCGTTGCTGTTGATCCAGGCATCATACTGTTCGAAGAACACCTGCTGCTCGGCCTCACCGGCCTTGCCGATCAGCTTACCCTCGTAGCTGGTGTCGTAAACCCGGCTGGTGGGCCAACCGGTCTCGCAATAGGTCACCAGATGGTCAGGATAGCGCGCCTGGATATCGCGGTAGATCTCGGTCGTCCAGTCCATGGCCTCATCAAGGGTTTTGTTATTCCAGAAGGCATAGGCATGCAGGCCGATGAAATCCACCTCAGCGGCGATTTTTTTCGCGTGCGCCTTGTTCCAGAAATTGTAGTCATCATTCACCGTAACCGGTTGCCTGGTATTCGCGCGGACATGCCTGATATAGCCGACCACCGTGTCCATGTCCCCGACCTTGTGCCCTGACCAGTCGACGAAGATCTCGTTGCCCACATTGATTGTGACGATGATTTCGGGAAATTCATTCGCCAGCTCGATGACCTGCTCTATTTGCGCGCGGTTCTGTTCTTCGCTCTGGTGTCCCGACAGCCATGCGCCCTGCATGACGCGAATCGGCAGGTTGTTATCCCGAATCACATCGAGAATGTTGCGCGACTGCCGGTCCGCGGCATACAGCCTGATCAGGTTCCACCTCGCTGCAATCAGCCGCAGGTCTTCAAGAATATGTGCTTTTGATGTCAGGCTCCCCTTGTCGGGCCCCTCGCCATCCCGGTAGGCCCCATAGGAGATGCCGTTCCCGATCCACTTGCCATCGATAACCGGATTGAACTCCCGTTTTACCAGGGTGACATTCGCAAGCGAGTTTTCGACTGCAATTTCCGTCACAGAATCGCATGCGGACAGCAGGAGAATGGCTGCGAGCGTTATGAGTATATTTTTTAAGAACATGGCTCTCCTTGTTACAGGTCTCGTTGCAGCGCAGGCCGGATCACGCGCAGCGGATACGGCAACTGCAGGATCGGAAACCTACGGCAGCTTTTCAAATACCCGGACATGGTCAACCAGCATACGCTGCGGGAAAAAGGTGCTGCTGTCGGGACTGCCCGGCCAGTTGCCGCCCACCGCGACATTGAATATAAAGAAAAACTCTTCCTGGAATTCACTTAACCCGGCGGATGTAATATCGATGACATGGTATTGCACGCCATCCAGAAACCACCTGATTGCCGTGCTGTCCCACTCGATACTGAACACATGGAATTCATCGGCAAATGTTCCACTGCTCAATGTATTGGCGCCTCCGTAGGACGCATGGCTGCCTGCATTATCCCAGTGTACCGTCCCGTAGATGGTGTTCTCGCGGCCGCTGCCACCAATCATTTCCATGATGTCGATCTCCCCGCTGGCTGGCCAGCCGACACTGGCAAAGTTCTGTCCAAGCATCCACAGCGCAGGCCAGAGCCCCTGTCCCCGTGGCAATGCAGCACGGATATCTATCTTGCCATAGCGGAAGAAGCGCTTGTCCTGCGTAACAAGACGCGAGGAGGTGTAGTTCCGGCCGCCGTAGTTTTCTTCCCGGGCTTCGATGGTCAGCAGGCCATCGGCCACACTGGCATTTTCAGCACGGTAGTATTGCACCTCGTTGTTCCCCCAGCCGCCGGTGCCGGTACCGATTTCATGGGTCCAGTCGGCCGGGTTGAGGGCGGTGCCGTCAAATTCATCGTTCCAGACCAGCGCGTAGCCGGGGTAGGAAAGCGGGGATTCGTATCCGCCGCTCGGGAGCGCCTTGGTATTGATGGTCGCACGGCAGTCACCGACGACCTCGCAGGCGCGACTTATAAAGATGTTGTCCAGGTAAAAGTCGGCATCCCCGCTGATCACCTCGAGCACGAAGGCATTGACCACGTTCTCCAGGTCGAGTCCCGCACCCGGCCCCGGGTCGGCCAGCAGGTCGGCGATATCGATCACCACCCTGCGCCAGCTGCCGACGCTGTATTGCGCTGGTGTAAGTACCACCTGCCCAAGGTCTGGATAGCCGCTGTCGATCTTCACCGTCAGGGTGGCGCCGGGCGACAGGCTGTTCACCTTGATATCAAACACCAGCTGGCCGAGACCGCCGCCGGAGAGGTCAAAGCCGGAGTCCAGCAGGCCGTGCGCGCTCAGGTCGGCTGTCCCGAGATACACGTTGGCGCTACCGTCGCTGATGGAAACGTACCAGACGGTATTCGCCGGATCCCCGGGATCGGTGAAATAGGGATCGCTGACCACGACGGCACCCGGCCCGGTCCAGCCGCCCACGGTCACGGTGGTGTAGGCGGTGTTGCCATCAACCGTTGCGCTGAGCATTGCCGGACCATCGACGAACAGATCGACATTCTCTACGTACTGAATGCCAGCCTGTCCGAGCACCCGTTGCTGGAGCAGCAACAGGTCCTGAATGTTGATGACCCCGTCCGGCACGCCTGTTGGGTAGATGTCACCGTGGGACAGTTCCAGTCCGGTCGGACTGACCTGGCCGAGGGTAATGCGGGAGGCGATCAGATAATCGGCGGTGTTGATCAGGCCATCAGGTGCACCGAGGGGCGCGAGGTCCCCGTCGGCATAGACAGGAAACGATGCATGCACAACGCCCGCCATACAGAGGACCCATAGCGACACCGCATGCGTAAAGAATGTGTTCACCTCATTTCGCTCTTTTAAGGATTAATGGTCATAGTGTTCCGTGGTGGAACAGTTTGACCAAAGTTATCGATCGATATGCAGGGCGTGAATGCCCGGTTCATACCAATAAAATCCGAAGTTCATTGCACACGTAAGAAATGGCAGTCCGTTATTACCGCACACACGGTAATGAGCATCAGCGGCTCGCCACCAATGGTGTAAGCCCACTGAAGGCGGTTTATGTAACCCGGTCAATGTTATTGAGGGAATTCGACGACCCGCCGCCATGCATGCCGTACGGGAATGATTAAACATTTTTACCCCTCGCTACTCCGTTGCCTGCTGTGTACGCATGGAACAGCGTTGTGGTGTGGTTCGCTCCTGGAATGTCAATGACTAGCCCCAATCGATCACCGCAACAGCTTCTGTTTTTTTGTGCTAAACTGCTATATAGCATGGCACATCAGTCCCAGCTATAAACCTTACATATTTAAATGAATTCGATCTGCAACGACGGAAGCTGTTTTTGTACCGGTGAGAGCTTTTTTTACATGATGTCGCCGAAAAATTTCGTTCAGCGGGTCTCTCTCATGCTTACTTATTTACATCAATAACAAAGACTTGACAGCATTGTGGCATTGATATCAGGGAATGATTGAATTCAACAGTCTTTAAAGTATGCGTCATACCCAGCAGGGAACTGTATGACCATCAGCCCTTAAAAAGAGCACAGTGAGTGAGCAGATGCGTTATCCATGTGGCGTTGTTGGGGTCCCTCTGGATGGCGGGGTTTGCACATGCGACCTATCCGGTCTATGCCGATGGCGATCTCGCACCGCTCGGTGCGCCTGATGGCCTGATCAACAGCGCCGACTACCTGATCGCCTCCCGCATTACGCTGGGCCTGGATCCGACCGTACTGGAACTGTCCCACGGTGACATCTACCCGGCTGGCGCGCCGGACGGCGTCATTAACATCCAGGACCTGTTGCTGCTGCTGCAGCGGCTGTTTGCGCCCTCGGCCAATCACTACGTCGAGAACCTCGATCTGTTCGTCGATGGGCCGGCAGTACTCAGTGCGACTGTCAACGGCAATACCGCGACGACCACAGCGGCCGTGGGTGAGTATATCGGTCCGGGCGCAACGGTGATCAACGACCCAGACTTCACGGATCCCGCAGACGCGAGCAATACCGTCTGGTACTTTTCCAGCAGCGGGGGTGTGGCCAATGCATTCCTGGAGACGGCTGATCTGAGCAATGATCCTATCCTGGATTCCGGGTTTGACCTGTCCGGTGGCGGCCTCGGCCAGCTGGTGTTCGATATCCAGGTGAACAGCCTCTCGCCGGGAGCCACCCTCACCGTCAAGATCGACAGCGGCTACCCGGACCTGGGCCAGGTGGCACTGACACCGTCGCAGTACTCCGTCGGCAGCTGGCGCAGGGTGGTAATCGATTTTGCTGATTTAGTGGCCAATCCTGATCCGGGAGGCACCGGTCTCGACCTGGGCAATGTGGTCAATGCCTTTGTGATCGAGGTGACCGGCGGTGATGCCGATTTGTACCTGGATAATATCTTTATCAGTCACGCCTGCCAGGTCGCCGGTGGCTGTAATGCAACGATCAACACCCAACCCGACATAACAGACACCGATGGTGATGGCGTCGGCGATAGCGTCGACCTCTGTCCCGGCACGCCACCCGGCAGTACAGTGGACGCGAATGGTTGCGTCATCCCGCCCCAGTTACTTTCAGCCACCGCGACGGCCAGTTCATCCGGCCCGGCCGGCGGCCCGGCCCTGGCGGTTGACGGCAATATGCTGACCCGCTGGGAATCTGCACACGGTATTGACCCCAGCTGGATAACACTCGATCTGGGCACCAGCTATGCATTGACTGAAGTCATTATTCACTGGGAAGCAGCGAACGCGGCCACCTATGAAATCCAGGGTTCAATGGACAATAGCAACTGGACAACCCTCTCCATCGAATCAGGCGGCGTGTTTGGAGACCGAACTGATATTGTCACCGTGTCAGGCACCTATCGATATGTGCGCATGCTTGGCATCACCCGCACCAGCGTGTACGGATATTCAATTTGGGAAATGGAAATCTACGGCACGACGCCGGTCGATACGGATGATGATGGCATAGACGACAGCATCGACCAATGCACGGGTACGCCGCCTGGCAGTACGGTAGCGTCGAACGGCTGCCCGGATACTGATAACGATGGCGTCAATGACGGTATTGATCAGTGCCCTGGCACGCCGCCCGGCAACACGATGGCGGCGAACGGCTGTACTGATACTGATGGCGACGGCGTGGATGACGGCATTGATCAGTGCCCGGGAACGCCGCCGGCAAAACCTGTCGATGCGGTCGGCTGCGAGCTTGTTATTCCGGTCAACGAAGTCGCATCCATAAACGATATTCTGGCCGGTGGTTCAGGTTCCAGCCAGCCGGGCTTCACGCTCTATGTATTTGACAATGACCTCACCGCGCCGGGCACCAGCACCTGTAATGGTGGGTGTGCCACCACCTGGCCGCCGTTGCTGGCCCCAGATGGCGTGGCTTCGGGGGTTATGAACCTCGGCACCATCGTCCGTGCCGATAATACGGTTCAGGCAACCCATAATGGCCGGCCGCTGTACTTCTATTCGGGCGACACCGCTGCCGGCGACATCAACGGTGACGGTGTAGGCGGCATTTGGCACAAAGTTATTTATATCCAGGCATTTGCGGACCTGTTTGATGCCACCACCGTGCTGGAGCCAGAACTGCAGGAAGATACGGGATCCGCTCTGATTACCCGCCTGGCTGACCGGGCGCGCGATCGCCATGCACGGGAAGCCCAATTTCAACTCTATGATCATTACTTATCCTTTTACTGGGAGCATCGTACGGCGGAAATCGAGATCGTTGATACCATCCCGTACGGGGGTAATACCATTACCTTCAATGTCATCACCGAGTGGCCACTTCATCAACTTGAAGCAGAATTGCGCTTTTTTCACCTGAACGCAGCTATTTATGCTGACAATGGCGTAATGTCAGCCGTGCCTGGCCTGGATGTGCCCGGTGAAACCCGCAGGCACTATACACGCAGCGTGAGCTTTAACCCGCTGACAGGCACGGCATTGCAAGCAGGCGATCGAATGGAGTTTGAACTGAGTCAGTTCCTGACCGGGACGCCCAACGGGCGCGACAATTACTATGGCACTGCCATCCTTTATATTGTGGGTCAGGGCGTGGTTCCATGGGAGGCGCAGGGCGTGGCTCAAAATTCGTCCCCCATGCCTTTGGCAGGCAAGCTTGGCGGTGACACGACCCTGAGTTATCAATATTCCAACGAGCCCGACAATCATTTCATGCAGATGCCGACCAACCTGTCGAACATCAACGGCCAGACCTTTGTGTTGGGGCGCCGGGTACTGCATACCGATTTTGGCGATGGTTCACACGATGAAGATCCGGCAAACGCGGACTTCACTGAACTGGCCAATAAACTGGGCACGAATTATATCAACCGCTCCTGTGTCGACTGCCACGCCAGGAATGGTCGTGCAATTCCACCCGCCACAGGTGTGCCACTCGATCAGTACGTGTTTAAGGTCGGTGATGCGCTCGGCAACCCCGATCCGAATATCGGTGCTGTCTTGCAGCCGCTATTCACCAGCGGCTCATCGGAAGGCAGCGTGAGTATCGGCAGCTGGACGACGCAACCCGATGGCACCGTCGCACCCAACTTCAGCTTCAGTGGAGCTGCACCCGCCAGTTTCTCGGCCCGAATTGCGCCGCAGCTGGTCGGCACAGGGTTGCTTGAGGCCATACCCGAAGCGGCTATCGCGGCCTTGGCTGACCCCATTGACAGTAATGGCGATGGCATTTCCGGGCGTTTGCAGTTGGTGGCCGATGCTGAGACAGGACAAAACCGGATCGGCCGTTTCGGCTGGAAGGCAGGCCAACCCAGGGTGAGGCACCAGGTGGCCGCGGCACTCAACACCGATATGGGTGTCATGACCTCGGTACTGCCCGTCCCGGATTGCGGTACGTCGCAATCAAATTGCGGCCCCTCTGGCGCAGAGATCTCCGACCAGCGACTCGATGAGCTGACCGCGTATATCTCCCTGCTGGGTGTCAGCGCACGCCGGGACCTGTCTGATCCCATCGCCCTTCAGGGTGAAGCGTTGTTTAACAGCATCGGCTGCACCGGGTGTCATGTCGATACATTCCAGACATCGCCTTATCATCCGCATGCCGAGCTACGTGATCAAACCATCCATCCCTATACCGACCTGCTGCTGCATGATATGGGGCCGGGCCTGGCATCCACCCTCGGTGAAGGTAATGCCTCGGGCGCCGAATGGCGCACCGCACCGTTGTGGAATATCGGCCTGACTGCAGGCGTCAGCTTTGGCGAGGGCTATCTTCACGATGGCCGGGCACGCGACCTGCACGAGGCCATCCTGTGGCACGGTGGCGAGGCGGCTGCATCACAAGCAGCCTATGTCGGCCTGACACAAAGCGAGAAAAATGCCCTGATTGCGTTCCTGAAAACTCTTTAATTAAGGTTGTCAGAGCACATTTATTTCTAAATATAAGCAGTAAATGTGCTCTGACACCTTATATTTTCTCCTGTTATACCCTTCCCTATACCCAGACGTCGCCTTTAGCCCTGGCGAGTATTAGTGCCCCGCTGATAGCACTGACGATCAGCAGTGCAGGAAATACAAACAGTGCGAGGATGAAGAACACAGCCTCGTCTCCATTACCCTGGCTACCCCAGAAATCCTCGCCGAAAAAGTAGATCATCAAAGCATAGACCACGTTGTGCAGAATCGCACTGGCGGGCATGCCAACCGCCGAAATACCTGTCAGCACAAATGAGTATTTCAATCCTTTCCTGATCCGTGCGCGCGCCGCCATCACAATCAGGATTGTGCCCAGTATCGTCAGCAGCACTATGCCGGGGAAGAAAACGTAATTAAAAATCTGATTGCTGTTTGGGATGTGATTCTGCATAAAGATGAATGCAATCAACAGGAGGAAAATCACTACAGTGATCCAGAATACGCCCAGAAGAGGCTTGATCGATCTACTACCGATAGAGGCCGGCTTTTCATGTTCAGTCATTACATGAAATCCTTCATTAAGCCTTCAAGGCAGATTGCATCTTCATCGATACTATTACCTTCTTGGCAAAGTAAATAAATTATAAAGGATGTCAGAGCACATTTATTCCTGCGCTATTTAATACATGTTTCTGTTTATTACTCTATACATCAGTAATAAACTCAACTACGCCTGTTTCGAGCGAGTATTCAGCTGCAACAATCATCAATTGATCATTCAGTACCAATTGCTCGAGCATCTGTGATCCATGCCGGAGGTTGCTTGTTGAAGCCAGGATATTGGCCCGGATAGCGGCTTTCAGTAACTGCCCGGTGTCATTGCGCAGTTCTGTCCCGTACAGCACTTCCACACTCGATCGAATCCGACTGACAATTGATAAGGCATTCGAAGGTTTTTCATCCGATGGCCGCTCTATTTCTTCGCACGTTGCCATGACACAAAACGCTGATTCCCTTCCTCCAGCCTTTGCAGCGCTTCGTTTGCCGTTATCATCGATTCCAGGCCCTCATTATGGCTGGCGCAGAATTGGTCGTAAGGGATGCTTTCGATAAGGGTCTCGGAGCACTTTTAATACGCTCAGCGAACAAAGCGGATGCTGTCCAGGTAAACGTTGACCGGGGTGCGCTGTCCGCTGAGCGTCACCACGAAACCTGTCTTGATGCTCGACAGGCCGAGCTTCCCCAGGGGAATACGGAAGCGCTGCCACGCACTCTTCAGCACGAGGCCCTCGATGCTGGTCTTGCCCGAATCGGGGTGCGCCTTGTCCGCTTCGAGCAGTCCGACGCCGATATTGATCCGCTCGCCACCGTATTCGCCGCGCGCCCACAGCTCCAGCTGCGTCGCCCCGGTGAGGTCATAGCCGCCTTCCATCTCGCCCCAGTTATTGGCGGGGTGCTGCCAGGCCACGCCGACCCAGCTGCCGAACTCGCCAGTGAAGCGCAGCTTGATACAGGCCGTGCCCTCGTGCGGATTCTCCGCGTGGGCACCGTCCAGGGTCAGTGAATCGAACGCCCCCATCCATCCGGACGGAACCCAGGGCATGCCCTCGAAGCCGTCCGCGTAGACGTAAAACGGCATGGGTGTGCGCGCCTCGCCTTTCACCAACAGCGGCACATTGGCCGTCGCCGCGTTCCCCGCCATATCGTAGGCGTAGACGTATAGCCGGTACGGCCCGGGATCTACCGGCATACGAATCCGCGCGCCGTCGGTGCGACCCTCGAGGACCGCGCCCTCGATTTCGAGTGGCATGGGCCGAAAGTCGCCGCCGGTTGCGTAATCGCCGGACTCGCGCCGCAGCACCCAGCGCACACGAATCGCTTCACCTTCGGGATCGGCAATGACGGCACGCACCCGCACCGGTGCCCCCGGATCCAGGCGGGATTTATTCTCGATAACCAGTGGCTCCACCGTGGGCGCAAGGTCTTTCGGTATGCTGCCGGACCACAGTTCGGTCATGGTATCGACCGCTCCGAGCCGGGCGCCATCGTCCAGGAACATACCGAACCAGGTCGCGGTGGCCTCCATCTTGAAGCCCCAGTTAAAGACGTACGAACCGAGGGCAAGGCCCGGGGCGGCGAGGACGCCTTGCTCGTAGCTGCGCCGGTAGAATTCCGCCTTCTCCGTACTGGTCGGCTCGATGGGCGCATTCCACTCGGTCTTCGGGACCTCCCAGTTACCGGGCGGCCCGAACTCGGTCAGCACGTAGGGCTTTTTCGCGCCGGCGTCACGGTAGCGCCCGGGGAGCGAGATCGCGCCGCCGTAGGAATTGATGCCGTGGATGTCGATGGCCGGGCAGCGCTTGTGCACGCCATCCATTCGCCCGCCACCGATATCGGCGGTAACGGCCATGGTCGGGTGATGCGGGTCGAGCTGCTTGACCATGGCGGCAATGTCGTTGACCGCCGTCCAGATGGCCGGATTGTCGCCCGCCTTAAAGCCCTCCATCTCGTTGCCGATGCCCCAGAGCAGCAGTGCCGGGTGGTCCCGGTAGCGCAGCACCGTCTGCCGGGCACGCTCGAGCTGTTCGCGCACCTGGCGCTCGTCACTGTAGTCGAAGCCGTGACGTTCGTGGCCGAGCCAGATACCCACGGTCACGCTGAGGCCGAGGGCGTGCGCTGTATCGAGCACTTCACTGGCATTGTCGGCCCCCCAGGTGCGGACCGAGTTCGCCCCCGCCGCCGCCAGCTGCGCCAGTGATGCGTCCCCGCCGGCACCACGGATGAAGTACGGTTCACCGCCGCGTAATAACTGCCAGCCCTGTTGGGTTTGTCGCAGTTCTACCGGGATGGCCTTGGCCGATGCGGCCGCGGGCCATAGAACCACACCAACAATCAATAGAATAATTGGTGTCAGAGCACATTTTTTTCGAATATTAGTGATAATTGTGCTCTGACACCATTTAATTAGACAACACGGATATATCGGCGAAGCTGGCGTAGATCGCGACCACCAGCAGCAGCAGAACCACGCCGGCTTTCCTGGCGTGAATCCAGGGGGTCATATCCACGGCCCGGACATCTTCCTGCACCCACTCCTCCTTCAGGGGCCGTATCTCGCCGATCACCAGCATCATGACCACCAGGTAGGCGAATACCAGCCCGAGAAAGTGAAAATCGTTCATGGACGCCACGACCGCGGCCGCCGGCGGCACGAAGTAGCCCACCGCGATGACG